>DAOLIP010000007.1:6983-72191 GCA_035328475.1 Ferruginibacter sp. | reverse complement strand
CCCGTATTGCTGTTGCCCGTGCCGTGAACTTTCAGGTAATAGGTTCCGGCATTTAAAACCGTATCGATCGTCACCGTCATCGTGGTAAGCGGATCGTACACCCGGATGAGTGTGGCAGAAGAATTGTACAACTCAATTCGTATGTCCAGGTTTGCCCCGATATAATTGTTGGCCACATTAAACGGGATAGCATTGATATGAAGATTTACACTTTGTGCCAGTGAAAATTTGAATGCATCTTTATCGGCATTGGTTCCTATCAAACCATTTACGGTAAAGTTGGCTGAATTGAGTGAGTAGGTATTGCTGTTCAGTGTTTCTCCAAAATCATCGGGCCGGTAAGTAAAACCGTTTTGGGTAGAGATAATGGAAAGATTATCCTGTACCGAAGTGCATCCGTAAGGCGTGGGGCCATTGTTCCAGTTGCTCATATTCTTATAATAACTGTTGCCCATGATGGGCGCCCATCCTGTTTCTCCTCCCCCTGTTCCGCCGTTGTACTGCTCAATCGGTGTAGTGCAATCAGAGCCATATTTTGATTGGTGAGAAAGACCCAGCGTATGCCCGCTTTCATGCGAACAGCACTCGCCTACCATTTTCGGACTGTAAGGTCCCAGCAGGTCGCTGAATACAAAAGCAGGCGTATCATCGCCCCAGGTAAAAGACCCGATGTAAGCAACGCCGCCTACGCCGGGATACCACGAACTTGTTGTTGTGATAATAACCCGTACCCGCCTGTTGAGCGGCGCCGCCAGGAAAACAGCAGAGTCGGTTGTAATGTTGATATCAAAAGGACGGTAATCTTCCGCCACCCGGTTAAATGCTTCGGTGATCTGGGGATCGGTCATGCCAGACGGATCACAATAAAATGACGTGCCGCCGTTCCAAACGGTGCTTTGCACATAGTGCCCGTCAAAATCAAGGAAAATGGTTGAAACAGCCGATGGATAGCTGTTGTATTTAGGAACAGCAACACTTTTAATTGAAAAGCCGATGGCTGTGATCAGTAGTAAGGTAAGGTATTTTTTCATGGTGCATTGGGGGATCTGCAATATTGAATATTGGATGTTTTACTGGCTACAGTCTTGTATTACCCGGTCTGTTTCCATTTTAATGAGTTGATAATTACCTGCTGCATTTTTTTTCAGCTCATACCCATCAAAATAATTTTTGTTCACGATACGGCCCACGTAAGAAATGCTGTTGTCTTTGTTGGTGATCTTTGAAATGCTGAAAATGGAATTATGAAAAGCAGGAGATTTGATAACGGCCGATTGAAGGTTGCTGTATTTAACTACATTATTCACCACATCGCCGGCAAAGGAAAAATTATCTGAAAAAGCAAGGCTTACGTTCTGGCCCTGGGTTGAATTAAAAATACTGCTCAACTGTGCTTCTGAACAATTTATTACATCGGGGAAATTGCTGAATTGCTTTGGCTTGGAGGCAGTTTGCGAATAACCGGTTGTTGCAATGAATGTAAACAGCAACATTATTGCAATGGATGCAACATGTTTCATGGATTTGGTTTTTTGGATAATGGATAACGTGTTCTGAAGAATCTAACGCAGATAAATAGCCTTTAGTATGTACCGGTCATAAAAATGAAGACCTGCTGATCTTTTTGAAAGAACAGCCCGGCATCAGAACTGGCCGGTGTTCAACAGCACCAGCGTACAGGCTTCCAGGGGTTTGATGCCGTTCTTTTCGGCCAGTTCGGCCAGTTCATCGTTTTCGGCCCCGGGGTTGAAGATGATCCTTTTGGGATGGAGGGATAAAATGTAATCGTAATATTCGGACTGACGCACCGGGTTCAGGTACATGGTAACCGTATCAATGTCGCTGAATGGTTTCTGTTCCGTTTCAATAGCAACCGAACCAACAGCGCCCTTCCTTCTTCCAATGGCCACCACCGGGTGCTGGTGACTAAGCAGCCTTTTGATGGCCATGTTGCTGTAACGGGTGGGGTTTTCGGAAGCGCCGATCACTAAGGTCTTTTTTGGTTGCATGCTATTGTAAAAATCTTTTTTTAAGCTCGGGTGTTGGAATCATACATTCTTCCCGCACGCCAAACCATTTATACCGGTTGGCGGCTACCCAGTTATAAATACCGTTGCGGATGAGTTTAGGTACGATCATAAAACCATAGCACAGGGGCCATAGTCCTTTTAAGTGGCGACTCACCTTTAAGGCCGCCGAAGACCTTGAATACGCCTTTCCGTTTTCAATTAAAACAAAAGACTCCAGGGATGCCGGCGGAAACCGGTATTGCTTCAGCAATTGCTGCCCTGCATCTGATTGCAGCGGGGCAAATTGAATGATGCCTTTCTTATCCCTTTTGATAACAAACTGAACAGCGCTGTTGCAAAGATTGCAGATGCCGTCGAATAATATGATGGGTTGATCATTCACCGGTACAAAGTTAATCCTGATTTTTTGATTGACTACCCGAAGCGCTATCATTTATTTAAGTAGCCTGTTAAATTTGAAACAAACATCATAACAAAGATCAATGAGAAAGCAACAAACATGATATTCATTAAAACCTCTCCCACTTTGAATACTGTTTTCTTTGGTATCTGGTACATGGGGTAATAGGCAAACTGGGTGATCACTTTCCCGGTCCAGTATGCGGCAATTAGTCCGGTTAATGCCACAGCCAGGCTGGTATTGTTTTTAAGATCTTCAGTAAAAAAGATAGAGATCAATCCAAAGGAAAAATTCAATCCCTGTATATATCTCCCATAGGTTTTAGCTATTTCCTGATTGAGTGGCTTTAATTTTTTGATATCATTATACCAGTCGAAAACCCGGTGACGGATATAAGGATAGATGATGGCAGTAAAGATCATTCCCGATCCGCCGAGTATGATGAGCCAGTTTGGAATATTTATTTTCATGATCGTGATTTTTATTTTAAGATCGATAAGGGCCGTTCGTTCATCTTTCTTAGTTCTGTATAACACAATCCTGTATAGTAAACCGCCATTACAGGGGCCGTGAACAATAAGACCCAGAATGAGCCAATTGGCATTGTAATTACGGAGATAAAGGCGATCCAGTGATACGCAAACCGGTATCCCCTGCTGTGTGTGAACGTTCCGGTAACCGCATGTACTATCATACTGATCACCTGCCAGCCGCCCACCACAAAATAGCCAATGATGAACGTATTATCCCGCTTGATGAGTGTGGCAATGCTGAATCCAACAATCAGTATAATGCTGATCCACATATCCACTTCTTTGAATTTTTTCATGATTGTGTATTTTAAACTTTCAGAAATTTATGAAAGATTGTTTCCAAATAAAAGCCGCTGAGCGGCTTAACCCCCTCTCCTTTGGAGAGGGTTGGGATGAGGTTATTTAAAGAACTTCAGCAGGCTTCCCACAAACCAGTTCTCGTCTGCTTTTATCATTACATCCAGCATTTTATCGGCCTGGCCGCCAAACTTTCGTATGCCACCTACTGTATCCACAAACTGCTTTACGTTCTTATCTTTTTTATCGCCCTCGATCTGCTCCAGCTGGCCCAGCAATTTCAACATGGGATCCAGTTCTCTTTTCTTCCTTTCCTTTATGATCTGCGTGGCCACTTTCCAGATGTCTTTTTCTGCGGTAAAGAATTCCCTGCGTTCGCCGGGAATAAGTACCCGTTCTACCAGACCCCAAGAGATCAGTTCCCGGGTGTTCATATTCACATTTCCCCGGCTGATGTTCAGTTGCTCCATGATGTCGTCCTGGGTAATGGGGTCCGGACTGATCAGCAGCAAGGCATGGATCTGCGCCATGGTGCGGTTGATTCCCCAATGTGTACCAAAGGCGCCCCAACTGCTGATGAACTGTGCTTTTGCTTCGGAAAGTTTCATGCTGATCTGTTTGTACCGTAAAGATAATACAGTTTTTGAATTTTCAAAACTTATTGAAAATAAATTTTACCCTCCCTTGCTGAAAGTGATTGGTTGTATCCGGTATGCGTTCACTTTCCTGCCAAATTGAACAGCCGGCTCCCATAACGGCGATTTTTCTATTACCCGGATGGCCTCTTCATCCAAAACAAATTCTACTGATTTCCTCAAATACACATTTATACATTTGCCTGATGTACCTACTACAAAACATACCCGAACCTGCCCACCCCGTACCGATTGATTACCCACTTCAGCGTTCAGCTTCTGAACTAAATATTTTTTCCAGTCTCCATCGCCATTTTTATAAACGGCTTCCCGTTCGCCCGCTTTTAGCTTATCGCTTACAGGCTCACGCTTAACGGTATCGGGGTCGATTGTTTTTACCAGCATACCCTTTTCATATTTTTCCTCAAGGATCACCTTCCCTGTATCGTTGAAATAATACCAATCCTTCTCTTTTAAATTATTCTCATAATACCCGCTTTTTTCTATCGTGCCTGCTGGAGTATACTCGTAATAGGGACCTTGCATAATGCTGATCGTGGAATCTGAATAACTTCTTAGTTTTTGCAATGGGCCTTTTAATTTATAATCGAGTCGTTGAAAAACCCCGGGGTATTTTTTAATTACAATAAATGAATGCGCTTCTTTTATATTTTCGGTAATCCCATTCTTACCTACCATAACCAGGTTTACTATTTCCTGTGAAACTGCCGGCAGGGTGGCCAGGCAAAACAGCAGCAGGCAGATTCTTTTTTTCATACACTGATATTTAAACACAAAATATTGATTTTCATTCTCATTAAAAATGAGTCGATAAAAAAAGCACTAGTTTTTACACTAATGCTTTTGTCTTAAAATTTATTTTATTGAAGCAACGGCAATTACAACAACATCGTAACCGGGTTCTCCAGGTATTTCTTCAGTGTTTGCAGGAAAGCTGCTCCCACAGCGCCGTCCACCGTACGGTGATCGCAACTCATGGTGAGCATCATTACGTTGGTAACGCCAAAGCCTTCTGCTTTTTTAACCACCAGTTCTTTTATCCTGCCCACCGCAAGTATGGCACTGTCGGGCGGGTTAATGATGGCGGTAAATTCTTCAATATCCATCATACCCAGGTTGGAGATGGTAAAGGTATTGCCGCTGAATTCCTGCGGCTGCAGTTTTTTATCTTTTGCTTTTCCGTATAAAGTTTTCGCTTCGCTGGCAATTTGTGATAAGGTCTTTTGATCAGCAAAACGGATCACCGGAACGATTAATCCATCCGGTGTTGCCACGGCACTTCCGATATGTATGTGGTGATTCTGGCGGATGAACTCTCCCATCCAGCTGCTGTTAACGGCAGGATGCTGGCGCAGTGATAAAGCGACTGCTTTAATGATAAAATCGTTGAAGGATATTTTTACCGGGCTCAGTTCATTTAACTGGGTTCGTACGTTGATCGCATTGTCCATGTTTATTTCCATGGTCAGGTAAAAATGCGGCGCACTGAATTTGCTTTCGCCCAGCCTGCGTGCTATGGTCTTGCGCATCTGCGTAAGTGGAATATCGGTATGCCCTTCTTCGCCCGTTGCTGTAAATACCGGCACCGGTGAAGCAGAAGTCTTTGCTGCAGGCGCCGCAGTTGTTGCTGCACCCGGAACATAACTATCTACATCTTTTTTAGTAACCCGGCCACCATCGCCGCTGCCGCTTACTTTGTTAATATCAATGCCTTTATCGGCGGCTAATTTTTTTGCAAGGGGCGAAGCCTTTACTCGTCCGTTTGAAGATGCTACGGGTTGGTCGTTGGTCGTTGGTTGTTGTTCGGGTGCTGATGCAGGCTGACTAACTGTAGCTGATTGCACACTACCAACAGCCGACTGTCCACTCTTCTCTGCAGCCACATACGCACTCACATCGGTACCTGCCTTACCCACAATGGCAATGATCTCATTTATTTTTGCAGCATTGCCTGCTTCTACACCTATATATAATAAAGTACCTTCTTCATATCCTACTACTTCCATGGTTGCTTTATCTGTTTCTACTTCAGCTAACACATCGTCGCTTTTTACAAAATCACCTACTTTCTTATTCCAGACCACGATCTTTCCTTCGGTCATGGTATCACTCAGCAAGGGCATACGTATCTCTTTGGCACCGGCCGGAAGGGAAACCGTTTCAGGTTTAAGGTTTGAGGTTTGAGGTTGGGGAACTTCTGCCACTGGAGCAACGGTAGTTTTTGTTGCAACAGGTTCACCGGCTTCTATCAATGATTTATAATCTTCCCCTTCTTTTCCTACTATGGCGATCACCTGGTTGATCCGGGCGGCTTCGCCGGCGGGCACACCTATATATAATAAGGTTCCGTCTACATATCCGTTCACTTCCATGGTTGCTTTATCGGTTTCCACTTCAGCCAGCACGTCATCGCTCTTTACCTTATCGCCCACTTTTTTATTCCAGGAAATGATCTTCCCCTCGGTCATCGTATCGCTCAGCAGCGGCATGCGTATCACTTCTGCCATAGTATTAGTCGCTTATTTTTAATTGAAGTTCGAAATTAAGGCAAAATGCGGAAATAGGGCCTATTCCGCTCAATAATCCAGTTCCAGGCGAAGCCGGTCTTTCAATTCTTTCACCAGCGGGTATTCTTCTATTATCTTTTGATACTGTTCCCGGGTATTCAATGGCCTTTCCCGGGGCTGACCGGCATCTTCCTTTTCGATTATAATAACACTGTATGTCAGTTGCCGGTTACAAAAATGATCCTGCAGGCAGTGAACCAGTTCGGCTCTCTCCTGCTCGATAAATTTCTGCTGGATATTACTTTCGGTGATGATCTCAATGGAATTATTATCGATGATCCGTAAAACGGCTCCTTTAAAATTGGTAACCGCAGAGTGATTCTTTTTTTCACCCAGTTTTTCTATGAACTTATCCCAGCAAAGTTTAAGCTCCCCGGTGGTTAGTTCCTTTGCATCGTTGCCATTTGCTTTGTTTTGTGCCGATACCTTTTTACGTATTGCATCCAACGAACCCAATGATTTTTTGGGACCTGCCATTACCGGATCATCTTGTGCAATTGTTTTCTTACTGACCGGAGGTTCCGGTTCTTCAATGACCAGTTTTGCTTCCGCATTTTTTTTAACAGCGGGTATCCCTGCAATTTCCGTTTCTTTTACTTTTATAATTGGAATTGCTTTAAAGGCTACCGGCTTTGCGGACTCAGTCAGTTTTTTTTTTGAAACAGCGCCGCCGGTTTCCACCAGTTCCACTGCCTGCGACAGGTAGCAGAGTTTGATGATGGCGAGTTCTACATGCAGCCGTTTGTTTCTTGCCTGGCGGTAATTTATTTCCGCTTCGTTCAGCAGGTTGAGGGATGCCAGCAGCCAGCTGGTTGCTATCTGTTTTGCCGCCTGCATGTATTTTTGTTTGAAGTCGTCTGCCACTTCCAGCAACACGGCAGCTTTTGCATCTTTGCATACCAGCAGGTTTCGTATGAATTCGCTGCAGCCTTCCAGCAGGGTATCTCCTTCAAATCCCTTCTGATTTATTTCATCAAACAGTAACAAGGCATCACTCAGTTTTTGCTGTTGCATGCATTCGAGCAGTTTGAAATAATAATCTTCATCCAGGATATTCAGGTGCTCTAGCGTGTTGCCGTAGTTCAGCTCCCCATTGGTAAAACTTACGATCTTATCCAGGATACTCAAAGCATCCCGCATGCAGCCTTCGCTTTTTTGGGCGATCACATGCAGCGCTGCTTTCTCTGCCTTTATACCTTCTTTATCACAGATCTCCTGCAGGTGATCGATGGTATCGTTGTTGGTGATGCGCTTGAAATCGAATATCTGGCAACGGCTGAGGATCGTAGGAAGTATCTTATGTTTCTCCGTAGTGGCCAGGATAAAGATGGCATAAGGCGGTGGTTCTTCCAGCGTTTTTAAAAAGGCGTTGAAGGCCGATGCACTTAACATGTGAACCTCATCCACGATATACACTTTGTATTTGCCTGCCTGCGGTGCAAAGCGAACCTGGTCAACCAATGTTCGTATATCATCTACCGAGTTGTTGCTGGCGGCATCCAGTTCATGAATGTTCAGGGATGTTCCGGCATCAAAAGAAACACAGCTATTGCAGGTGTTACAGGCTTCGCCATCGGCGGTCTGGTTGAGGCAGTTTATTGTTTTGGCAAGTATCCTGGCACAGGTTGTTTTACCAACGCCCCGTGGTCCGCAGAATAAAAATGCGTGTGCCAGCTGGTTATTCTTTATCGCATTCTTTAAAGTGGTGGTGATGTGTGCCTGCCCAACAACCGTAGAAAAATTCTGGGGCCTGTACTTTCTCGCTGAAACAATAAACTTATCCATAATAGTTAATGGTAAATAGTTAATGGCTCATGGACCCACCATGAGCAATAGGCCATGAACTATGAACCGATGCTTTGGGCAAATCTAAAATCTTAAATCTGCAATATCAAATCAAAAATGGGTGGCGCTTAAATTCCTTTGTGCGGTCGAATAAATACCGGTAAGTAGCCAGGTTACGGCTGCGGAAGGTATCGCCGAAACTCTCTGCCACATTGATCATTTTTGGGTTAAAATCGCCGATCCACTGCATTTCATAATCGAGGTATTGCTGGTTGGGTTTCTGTACGATCTTCCGGCATTCACCAATAATATAGGAATCGATCCCTTTGCCCTGCCATTCGGGTACCACGCCAAATACAAGCCCCACAAATTTCCGGGTGGGCCTGAATTTCTGCCGCCATACAAACTCCAGTTTTTGCAGCAACCCGAATTTACCGTTGAGGTACTTAAAGTATTGATTAATATCCGGCAGGTTAATGAACATGGCAATGGCGGTTCCCTTGTAATAAGCGAAGTAAGCAATGTCTTCGTCCATCACCGGCTTCATTTTATTGAACATCAGCAATACCTGTTCCTTGTTCATTTGTTTTAACCCGCCGTGACCGGCCCATGCTTTATTATACACTTCCACAAAATCGACGGCGTATTTTGCCAGGTTATTTTTTTTGGCGGTATCAAAGCCAATATCCGGATTGTCATCATGCATTTTATGCCGCTCCATGGTCTTTTGCGCCAGGGGCTTGGTGGCATCCAGCCCAAAGCAAACCTGGTTAAAGAAAAGTTTAAAACCGTAGTTCTCGAAAAGATTGATATAATAAGGCGGGTTGTAATTCATACAGTAAAGCGGCGGGGTAAAGCCCTGGGTGATGAGCCCCCACCAGCGGTCACGTTCGCCAAAATTGATGGGGCCGTCCATCGCTTCCATGCCGTGTTGTATCAGCCAGTGCCGGGCATTATCGAACAAAAGATCAGCAGCATCCTGGTTGTTGATGCATTCAAAGAATCCAATACCTCCTACAGGTACATCGTCTCCCTTGTTCTTGTATTTTTTATTGGTGAAAGCGGCGATGCGTCCGATCAGTTTTCCGGCATCATCTTTCAATACCCAGCGGATCACTTCGCCAAAGCGGAAGGCCTTGTTCTTTTCTTTATCAAATACTTCGTTGATATCCTTATCCAGCGGGCGTATCCAGTTGGGGTCGCCTTTATGCAACACAACGGATACCTGTATGAATTCGGTGGCGGTAGTTTTATCTGTAACGGGGATGATCTGCATTTGTACTATTAATGCAGCAAATATAAGGAAGCTCCTTTATTGCATAAATTGGTACCACACTATCTCACTTTCACCATCGCCTTTACCTGCTGTACCGTTCCATTCTGCAAACGGGCATAATATACACCGGGCGGCAACGGACCGCTGTCATAAGTATATGAGTAAGAACCGGCAGGCAGGTCGGCATCCACCGGGGTTTTAATTAAGCGGCCCATGGTATCAAATATCTGCAGCAGGGTATGGCCGCCATCTGTTTTGTATTTAATGGTAGTGGATTGCGTGAACGGGCTGCCCCATATCTCCAGGTAACTGGTTCCGGCTCCGCTTGGCGGAATTGGCTGGCAACCTGCATTGTTAACCAGTGCAAGATTTTGAAAATTCTTCAGCATGATCTGCTGCAGGTCGGTATTTTTAACACATAACCAGTTCTCCAGCATCGAAGCATATACACTCCTGAAATCATACTGCATCGGAATATTATCGTTTACGTTCACCTGTGCCGGTATGGCTGGATTATCGCCCCATAGTTTTGGAATCACATTCTTACCAAATAAGAACATGGGTGCGGCGGCGCCATGATCGGTACCTACGCTGCTGTTACTTTTTATACGGCGGCCGAATTCGGAGAAGGTCATGCCCATCACCCTTTCTTCAATACCCAGGAATTTCAGGTCGTCCTGGAATGCTTTAACAGCATCACTTACATTTTTCAGTAAGGTAGCATGCGTACCTACCAGCGGATCGGTGGTGGATGTTTGTAATGAGTGTGTATCGAAACTTCCATAACTCACCATGTATATCTTGGTTTTCAATCCCCCCTTTATCAGTCTTGCAACGATCTTTAACTGGTCGGCCAACGGATTGGGTGTTGGATAAGGCGCCTGCTGTGTAACATTGGCTGCTGCATTTTTTACCACCGTTGCATAGGCAGATGTTTGTTTGGCAACCAGGCGGATGTATTTCAATTCTTTTCCTGCATTGTTATTGGGAGCCGGGTCTTCGATACCAGCCAGTAAATTGTAAAAACTGGTTGGGTTGCTGATGCTCATACCCATACTTACCGATGGGCCCTGGAAGGTTAAAGAAGTAGTAGAACCAATTTGAATTCCTAAAGGATCGGGCATGCTATTGTTTGGATAACCAACCGGGTAGTTGGGATATTCATAGTTTAAAAACCGTCCGCTCCAGCCACTGTTGATCACCTGGTTACTGTCGGAAGCGCTCATCCATATATCGGTTGCACGAAAGTGTGAAAAATTCGGAGACGGATAACCGGCCGCCTGTATAACGCTCAGCTTACCTTCATCATACAATGCTTTCATGCCGGTCATGGCAGGGTTCAATCCTGTTTTAGCGGTAAGCGACAGAATTCTGTTTTCCGGTATGGCTATATTGCTTCTTGCATTGAAGTAATTGGAATAGTTATCGATCGGTATCACCGTATTCAACCCATCATTGCCTCCGTTCAACTGAACGATCACCAGTACATGGTCGTTGGGCGTACTGCCATGCAGCAGCTGTGCCAGCGGAGATTCGGCGCCAAATGCCTTTACCGAAAACCCGTTGATAAAAGCCGGCAACACGGTAGCCGGAACAGAATTGCGTAAAAAATCTCTGCGTTTCATTTGTCAGGTTTTTGCGGTTATGCTAATTGGTATTCTGCCAGTTTCATTAAATATTGATACAGGTCTCTCAGCCTCGTACGCACAATCGTGGCATTGGTCATATCGTTCGGGTTGGCGATAAAAGCAGTCCATGCATTGGTCCAGTAAAAATCTGAGGTTTGCCCGCTTAGAATAATATCTCTTTTCAACTGGTCTTTGGATGCCTGTGTTAACGGCAGGCGGAATAAATAAGTAATGGAATCGCTTATCAATGCATTGGGGTCGCCGGGGTTGGGTAATGTTTTTGCAAACACAGTTGGGTCGATCCTGATATTTTTTCCACTACGGGTATAACCGGTGAGCAACATCTGGTCGGTAAACTGGTTTCTCTTGGGAAACGTATCGGAGTTGATCCATATCTCATGAAACTGCGGAGCCTGGTAATACGCAGGCCAGCCGGCCACATTGGGTGGATCCCCCAGGTTCTGCTGGAAAGAAATGGACAAGGCATTGAGCAGTTGCCAGGTATTATAAGCGCCGGTATAATCGGTAGCAACGGGTGGAAAGGTTACACTGAACTCCCTGCATAAACCCACAATAATATCCACCGGGTTTTTGATGAAGCAGCTTTGATTCAACACATCAAAAAAATGTTCGCTCTTGAACAAGGTCGCAAGCACCGGTTTAATAGTATAGTTGTTTGATCTGAATACCTGGGCAAGGGGTGTGATCACATTCACCTCTGTTGCTGCGTCAATTTCGTAATAAACAAACCAGCGGTAAAGTTTGCGGCAGATGTGCATGGAAACATCGTTCACCGAAAAGATCATGTTCAGCAGATCATCCAGTTCCAGGTCGCCGGCGGTGGCACCGGTTCTGCCGGTGATGATGGTGTTGTTATAGAAGGAAGAAAATTGTTTGCTGGTGGAATCGTGTCTTGCCGGATTAAAAACAGCCGTGTTGGTGCTGCCGTTTATCTGCCAGCCTGTTAATACTTTTGCGGCCGCTTTCACATCGGCTTCTGCAAAAGCCTGTGTGGCATTATCGGCTCCTTTACCCACAGTGAACAGTTCCTGTAATTCCCTGGCATAGTTCTCGTCGGGGGCTGCATTGGTATTCAGGTAGCCGTTTTGATAAACGAGCATGCCGGGGTCTTTGGTGATCTCTCTTGTCATTTGTTTAAAATCACCCAGTGCATTTTTCCGCAAAACGGCGTTGTTCTTATAACACCATATGGCCCGGCCGATGGTATCGGCCTCGGTTGAAAAATGATTGTGCCAGAACAGGGTCATCTTTTCCAGGATATTTCTTTCCTGGCTTACGAGTTGTCCCATCCACCAGTTCTTGAACGAAGCAACCCGTTGCGAATTTATGTTTCCATCGTTGGTATTCGTATTCACCCATGTTTGCCCCGCTGCCACAGCATTATCGGGGTCGTTGGGGTCGGTTGAATTGGCGTATGTTTTTACCGGAGGTGATGGTTGTGTTTGTGCAGCAGATACATTAAGCAGGTAATCCACGGCCTGGTCCATCGTCATGGAGCTGAAAAAATCAACATCGGCCTTTAAAGCGCCAAACATGGTTCGTTTCAGCAGGTGGATCACTTCATTGGTTGTCCATGGACCTGTATATGGATTAATGCCGCTGAATGTTCTGGCTGTTGGAGAAAACGAAACGGGTTTGGTCTTTTTTACTTTACCCGCAGTAAGGAAGTCTCTTCTGTCCATAGCAGTGGTTTTGGATGAAGGTGATAGATGGGGGTACGACTAACGCGATCGGAAATAGTTTAATCAGCACCCGGTTTTATTTTAGAGATATATTATCCCGTCTTAACGCTGCCCCAATCTTCCTTATTTTACCAGAGGGAAGAGACTTACTGAATATTCTCAATGATCCCGGCAATGCCTTGTCCGCCGCCCACACAAGCCGTAACAATACCGTATTTCTTATTCAGACGCTTCATATCATTCACAAGCTGAATCGTAAGCTTGCAACCGGTGCAACCGAGCGGATGGCCCAATGCAATAGCGCCGCCGTTGATGTTTACGATATCCGGATTTAAGTTGAGGGTTCTTATTACCGCCAATGCCTGCGATGCAAAAGCCTCATTCAATTCTATAAGATCAATTTGAGAAAGGTTCATGTTTGCCTGCTTCAGCACTTTGGGTACGGCCTCCACCGGGCCAATACCCATGATGCGTGGATGAACGCCGGCGCTTACACAATTCACTAAACGGGCAATGGGTTTTAAGCCGAGTTCGTTTACCATCCGTTCGCTCATCACTATCACAAAGGCGGCGCCATCGCTGGTTTGAGAAGAATTACCGGCGGTGACCGTTCCGCCCATGGCGAATGCCGGTTTCAGTTTTGCCAGGCCTTCGGGTGATGTATCAGCCCTCACTCCTTCATCCGTATCTATAACAAAACTTCTCTTTTGCTTTTTGCCTTTTCCGTCTAAATAAACTTCTTCCACATTGATCGGTAAAATGCCGGGTTTGAAAAAGCCTTCTTTGATGGCGTTGCCTGCCTTCAGGTGACTGTTGTAGCTAAACTGATCCTGGTCTTCCCGGCTCACATTATATTCTTTTGAAACCGCTTCAGCGGTAAGGCCCATACTTAAATAGTAATCGGGATCGGTTGCTGTGATGGCATAAGACGGAACGGTCTTCCACCCGGCGGTTGGCACCATACTCATGCTTTCAGTTCCTCCGGCAACGATGCATTCAGCCATGCCGGTCCTGATCTTGGCCGTGGCCATGGCAATGCTTTCAAGCCCGCTGGCGCAATACCGGTTGATGGTAATGCCCGGTGCATGAATGCCTACCGCTCTTGCGGAGATCATACGGCCAACCTGCAAACCCTGTTCGGCCTCAGGTACAGCGTTTCCAACAATAACATCATCTACCCTTTTTACATCTAACTGTGGTACGCTTGCCAGCAAACCTTTAATTACATCCACGGCCAGGTCATCGGGCCGGGTAAAGCGAAAACCGCCTTTTTTACTTTTGGTTACGGCTGTACGGTAGCCCGCTACTATATATGCTTCCTGCATGGTAAAACTGTTTGAGGTTTGAAGTTTAAGGTTTGAAGTTGACTGTTTTGGTTTAAGGGATCTAACCCGAAACCATAAACTTCAAACCTCAAACCGATATAGTTGTTTATGCAACTTTCGATACCAAAGTTATAATTTCTGCCTCAAACCAAAAAACTGGGGCCGGTAACTTAATTTTGCGGCGATGTACAAGCTCCTCCGCTCTTTCTTATTTCTGTTTGACCCCGAATGGGTGCATTATTTTTCGATGAACAGCCTGAGATTGCTATGCAAAATTCCTGGGGTAAAGAGCCTGTTCACAGGCATCTTCAAGCCGAAAGGAAATATTCAATATTCAATATTCAATATTCAATTACCAAATCGCGTAGGTCTGGGTGCCGGCTTCGATAAAAATGCAAAATACCTGAACGAACTGGAAGCGCTTGGTTTTGGGTTTGTAGAAATAGGAACTGTTACTCCCCTGCCCCAGGGCGGTAACGATAAGCCCCGGTTATTCCGCCTGCCGAAAGACAAAGCACTCATTAACCGGATGGGTTTTAATAATGATGGTGTTGAAGTTGTTATGCAAAGATTAAAGGCCTGGAACCAGAAAAACCTCAAACTACTAACTTCAAACCACAAACTCGTCATTGGCGGCAACATTGGCAAAAACAAAGTCACTCCAAACGAAGATGCCTGGAAGGATTATGAAAAATGCTTTTTAGCCTTGCACGAGCATGTAGATTATTTTGTGGTGAACGTGAGCAGCCCCAACACACCGGGATTGAGAGAGCTGCAGGAGAAAGATGCGTTGCATAAAATTTTGACAAACCTGCAAAGCCTAAACACTAAACTCCTAAACCCTAAACCAATTTTACTGAAAATAGCACCCGATTTAACTACCGGACAAATTGATGATGTGATCGACCTTGCTCTTGAAATAAAACTGGATGGCCTGGTAGCAACAAACACTACCATCGGCAGGGACCAGCTTCAAACCTCAAACCTAAAACTTCAAACCATCGGCGCTGGTGGCTTAAGCGGTTTACCTGTGAAAGCAAGAAGCACTGAAATTGTAAAATACATTCATCAAAAAACCGGTGCACAAATACCCATTATTGCAAGCGGTGGTATATTTACCGGGGCAGATGCAAAAGAGAAACTGGATGCAGGCGCTTCATTGGTACAGGTTTGGACCGGTTTTATTTATGAAGGGCCGGGCATTGTAAAAAACATCTGTAATGAAATAAACAATATTAAATAGTCAATATTCAATCTTAAATATAACATGGAGCATTTATTTACCTCAGAAAGTATCATCAGTTTTTTAATCCTTGTTATACTGGAAATTGTACTCGGTATTGATAACGTCATCTTCGTAAGCATTATTCTTAATCGCTTAGAAAAAATAAAAGACCAGAAAAAAGCCCGGCGGATATGGATGATCACGGGCATAGTTTCAAGAAGTCTTTTATTAATGGGACTGGGTTGGTTGCTTTCGCAAAAAGGCAAATCAGTATTTACTCTTTGGGGAAAGGGCTTCGACCTGGCCAGTATTGTTATGCTGGCCGGTGGTATATTTCTTATCTATAAATCGGTAATGGAGATACATCACAAGCTGGAAGGCGAAGACCCGAATGCTGCAACGCAAAAAGCGAAAAGAATATCATTGGCCAATGCCATCGGGCAGATCATGCTCATAGATGCAGTTTTTTCTTTCGACAGCATCATTACCGCCGGCGGTACGGCCAAACACGTGGAGATCATGATCGCTGCAGTAATCATTGCCATGACCATCATGTTCCTGTTCAGCCCGGCCATTTCTGCTTTTATTCATAAACACCCTACCTTAAAAATGCTCGCCCTTTCTTTTTTGGTAATGATCGGCCTCAGCCTCATCATGGAAGGCTGGAATGCAGAAGCGGCACATGAGCTAAACCTGAAGAATTATATCTACTTCGGTATGGCTTTCTCTTTTATTGTAGAACTGCTTAACATGGTCATGCGGAAACGGATGGCGAAGAACCGTGTGATAGAATTGAATGAACCGGTACTGGAAGAAACAAAAGAAAATAATTCAGACCAGGCAAAGTAAACAGGCTGCAGCAATACCCGCCGTTTCGGTTCGTAATCTTGTTTCACCCAGTGATACAGCAATAAAATGATTCCTGGTGGCTTCATCCACTTCTGTGGATGTGAAGTCTCCCTCCGGCCCTATTAAAATTATTTTTGAGAACAACGACTCATTGATCATTTCAGGCAGGTTTCTTTTCTCAGCTTCTATGCAATGTGCAATAAATTTCTGCTGATGCCCCGAAGAAGCGATCACCTGTTCAAATCTGGCGGGCTCATGTAATACCGGTAAATAACACTGCCGGCTCTGCAGCATGGCACTAACCAAAATACTTTTCATCCGCTCAAACTTAAAGGCTGTTTTTTCTGTTCTTGTACATACGAGGGGAATGATTTCTGTTACTCCCAATTCCGTTGCTTTTTCCAGGAACCATTCAAAACGGCTGTTGTTTTTTACCAGCGAGATGGCGATGGTTATGTTTGAGGTTTGTGGTTTGTGGTTTGTGGTTTGCAGAATTCTGGTGCCGCATCTCTTCCTGTTATTGTCTGTTATTTCACAAGTGAACAGGTCTCCCCTGCCATTTGTCAGTTGCAGTTGCTCGCCGTTCTGCATGCGCAATACCTGTACGATGTGCTTGCTGGTATCTTCATCCAGCAAAACATCAATACCCGATGTAATTAAATCTTCTTTATAAAAAAAAGGCAGGGACATAAAACAAAAATTCAGCGTAAAAATAATATCTACGCTGAATTCATAATTTTTAATTCTTAATTTTTAATTTAAAAAGGTGCATCATCATCAAACTCCCCGTCGTTCATTTTACTTCCCTTCTGGATATAGAGTTTGGCGCCATCGCTGCCATCCGTCTTCACCGGCTTCCAGTTGCCTTCGGGCATGCCCGATGCAAAATCGCCCCCGCCTTCTTCTTCAATGAATTTCTGTATGTGCAGCAAGGCCTTCAGTTTAACCGTATCTAAACTACCGTTACGGTGCTTGGCGATCTTCACATAGGTTTCGCCTTTATTGCTTTCGCCAAATTCGTTGGCGGTGATATCATAATATTCGGGACGATAGAGGAACATCACCATATCGGCATCCTGCTCAATGGCACCCGATTCACGCAGGTCACTTAACTGGGGGATCTTTGCGCCTTCTTTTCTTTTTTCTACCTCACGACTTAGCTGCGAAAGGGCAATGATGGGAACCTGCAGTTCTTTTGCCAGTCCTTTCAGGTCTCTTGAAATGCGGCTGATCTCCTGCTCCCTGTTGGCATTGCGGTTCTCACCGGCGCCACTCATCAATTGCAGGTAGTCGATGATGATCAACCCAACATTATGCTTGTTCTTTAAACGGCGGCATTTTGCACGCAGTTCAAAAATATTCAGCGCTGCTGTATCATCAATAAAGATCGGCGCTTTGGATAAACGTTCGATGCCCCGTTTGTACAATTGCTTCATTTCATGTTCTTCCAGTTTACCACGGGCAATTTTCTCCAGCCATATCTCGCTTTCGGCGCTCAATATCCTTTGTACCAGCTGCCCGCTGCTCATCTCCAGGCTGAAAAACCCTACGGCAATAGGTTTGGTTGGGTGCAAGGCTGCACTCCGGGCCAGGTTAAGGGCAAATGCTGTTTTACCAACAGAGGGACGGGCGGCAAGAATAATGAGGTCGGTAGGCTGCCATCCATAAGTAATTCTGTCGAGCGACGGGAAGCCGGTAGGCACACCGGTGATATCTTCCTGGCGGTTGCGCATGTCTTCGATACGCTGAATGGTTTTCACCAACACGGTATCGATGCTGTCGAAATTCTTACGCAGGTGATTGTTTGTTATTTCGAAGAGTTTGCTTTCGGCGTCATCAAGCATATCGAACACATCGGTGCTGTCTTCGTAGGCATCGCCGATGATCTCGCCACTGATGCGTATCAATTCTCTTTGTATGAATTTTTGCAGAACAATTCTTGAGTGGGCATCAATGTTAGCCGAAGAAACAACTGCATTGGTGAGTTTGGTAACATAATAAGGTCCGCCAACCAGGTCAAGTTCTTCCCGGAATTTGAGTTCTTCCACAACCGTCAACAGATCTATTGGCAAACTCTTAATGGCCAAACCCTGCATGGCTTTGTATATCCGCTGGTTGGCATCTACATAAAAACATTCGGGTTTTAAAATTTCCACCACGGTATCAAACGCACTTTTTTCCAGCATGATGGCGCCCAGTACTGCTTCTTCCAGTTCTTTTGCCTGGGGCGGCACTTTGCCAAACATCATATTCCCGAGGTCGAGTGGCGTTTTACGGCGCAGCTTTTTATCTTTATTGAAGTTAGTAAGTTCCATTTGCTTGAGTCCTGATGCTTGTTAGGGTTATCTGTATGCAGGGCGGCTAAGGTAAATGCAATCAGAGATTTAAATCGGTTTCATTTTTATCCACAACCCCGGCTAAAATAGTTTTGCATGTGTTTTCCACCGCCTGTTCACAACAAAGTTAACTTATCAAGGGCTTATCCACATCAAACCCACAAATAAAAATTCAGCAAACTGGAACAGATGGCTGTTTTTATTAACAATCTTTTGATCGCCGGATTTCTTTTTCTGCACCGCATATTTTTTCCAGGCATTTGCTTTTTTACTGGCTGATCCTTAGTTTATGAGTCTCCATTTATCAGAGTTCTTTCCCAAAAAACTATCTTTGCCAGTCAACAACAAATTACCAATTATCAGATGACCATTAGTTACAACTGGCTTTGCGAATACCTTCCTGAAAGAATTGAACCGGAACGACTGAGTAAGATACTTACGGCTATCGGGCTTGAAGTAGAGAGCCTGGAAAAATTCGAATCGATCAGGGGTGGATTACAGGGATTGCTGATCGGTGAAGTAATGACCTGCGAAAAACATCCCGATGCCGATAAATTAAAACTCACAACGGTTAATATTGGAACAGCGGAGAACCTGCAGATCGTTTGCGGGGCTCCCAATGTGGCAGTTGGACAAAAAGTGGTGGTGGCAACCATTGGAACAACCATTTATCCTGCTACCGGAGAACCCATTACGATGAGGAAGGCCAGGATACGTGGTGTGGAAAGCCAGGGAATGATCTGTGCAGAAGATGAGATCGGGCTGGGTGAAAGTCATGCCGGCATTATGATATTACCGGCCGACACAAAAGTTGGGATGGCAGCCGCAGCATATTTTAAACCTTACGAAGATTTTATTTTTGAAATAGGCCTTACACCAAACCGCATGGATGCCATGAGTCATATGGGTGTGGCCAAAGATGTATGCGCTTACCTGTCGCATCATACAAAGAAGGAAACGAACATAGTATCTCCTTTTAAAAATAATTTCAAACCCGATAACCAGGGATTGCAGATGCAGGTAATTGTAGAGAATACCGATGCCTGCCAACGCTACTCGGGCGTAAGTATTGAAGGGGTTACCATCGCCGAAAGTCCGGCCTGGTTACAACAAAAATTAAAAGCCGTCGGGTTAAGGCCGATCAGCAATATTGTTGATATCACCAATTTCATCCTGCACGAAACGGGCCAGCCCCTGCATGCTTTTGATGCAGATAAAATAAAAGGAAAGAAAGTTGTTGTAAAGAACCTTTCCGAAGGAACTCCCTTTGTTACCCTGGATGAAAAGGAAAGAAAATTATCGGCAGAAGACCTGATGATCTGCAATGCCGATGAGCCCGCTTGTATTGCTGGTGTGTATGGAGGTTTGCACAGCGGCGTTACCTCCAAAACAAAAAGCATATTTTTAGAAAGCGCCTGGTTCAACCCGGTATCTATCCGTAAAACATCGCTGCGCCATGGCCTGCGTACTGATGCAGCTACCCGTTTTGAAAAAGGAGTTGATATCAGCAATACGGTTAACGTATTGCGCAGAGCCGCTATGCTCATCAAAGAAATTGCGGGTGGTGAAATTGCCAGCGATATCATTGATGTGTACCCAAACCCCAGGGAGAAAACAGAAATAGCACTCAAATTTCATTACCTGAAAAAGCTGAGTGGTAAAAATTATCATCCGGATACAGTAAAGAATATCTTAAGCAACCTTGGTTTTGACCTCTGTAAGGAAGGCGCCGATGAAATGCGTTTTTCGGTGCCGTACAGCAAGCCCGATATAAGCATGCCGGCCGATATTGTGGAAGAGATCATGCGGATAGACGGGCTGGATAATGTGGAGATACCGTCAACGATCAGCATTTCACCATCTGTTGAAACACTGGCGCATGAGGTGGCGTATGCAGAAAAAGTGGCTGAACACCTGGCTGGTCTTGGTTTCAGGGAGATATTCACCAACTCCATCACCAACAGCGCTTATTATACGGCAGATGTTTTGCAAACAACCGTGAAGATGATCAATAACCTGAGTGAAGAACTGAATGTAATGCGGCCGGCCATGATGGAAACCGGGCTTGAATCCATTGCTTATAATTTAAACCGGAAGAACAACGACCTGAAGTTTTTTGAATTCGGCAAAACCTATTCGGTCACAGAAAACGGGAATTATGCCGAAAATAATCACCTGGCGATCTATATTACCGGCAATACCAATGCCGGCGGCTGGAAGGCCAAAGCGCAAAAGGCCGATTTTTATTTTGCAAAATCGGTGCTTGAAAAAATAATTGCGTTGCTGGGATTAAAGCTGGATGGATACGATCAATTGGAAAATACCGGGCTTTCAAACTGCCTGCAGGCCCTTATTAAAAAAGAACCGGTTGCGCAGTTAGGAATGGTAAGCAATAAAAAACTGGAGCAGTTCGATATTAAACAACCCGTGTTTTATGCCGACCTGGACTGGAGCAAACTGCTGAGCCTGAACAAAAAAACCATCACCGAATACCGGGAGATATCAAAATACCCCGCTGTAAACCGCGACCTGGCCATTGTGGTAAATAAGAGTCTTCCCTATGAACTCGTGGAAAAAGCCACGCTGGCTACGGGGATAAAGAAACTTAAATCCATCAGTTTGTTTGATATATTTGAGAGTGAAAAGATCGGTGCCGGCAAAAAATCCATGGCGGTAAGTTTTACCTTTCAGGATGATGAAAAAACCCTGACCGATAAAGAAATTGATGCCATGATGAATAAGATCATCGCCTCTTTTGAAAAAGAATTAAATGCTGAAATACGAAAGTAACCATGCATGAGTGAACTGGAGCAACATATCAAACGGGTAAATGATAAACTTCAGCAATTGCTGAAGGGTTACCAGCAATTGCAAAAAGACAACCAGCGTCAAACAGCATTGATAGAAGAACTGAAGAAGACAAAGGAATCCAGCGCACAACAAATAGAATCCTTAAAAGAACAGGTAGGTATATTGAAAGCGGCAGCCGGCAAAATGAATGAAGCGGATAAAAAGGAATTTGAAAAGAATATTAACCGGTACATCCGGGACATTGACAAATGCATTGGCATACTAAGCGAATAACATGGCAGAACTGATCCCCATAAATATTGTAATAGCCGACAGGAGCTACCGCATTAAAACCAGTCCTGCTGATGAAGAAACCATCCGTCGTACGTTAAAGACCATCAACGATAAGATCATCGAATTCAAGACCCAGTTTGCCGGTAAGGATATGCAGGACTATGTGGCCATGGTGCTGATCTGGTATGCCACCCAGGCAAAAGCCGACGGTAACCCCGAACTGGAAGCCGGAATGCTGGAGGCTCTTCAGAAAATGGAACGTCAGTTGGATAAAGCCAGGTAAGCCGGCAGTTTTAAATCCATCTATTAGCAGCCCCGCTCATAATCTACCAACAAATTACCTATCTTCGTAGGCTAAACAACTCATCCGTATTCCGGTTACTGCCGGAGTGAAAAGAGAGTATTTATATGATTTTGAACCGATTTAAAACAGAAAAAATCAATGGAACCGATAATATTATACATTATCATTGGCGTAGCCGCCCTCATACTGGGCTTAATACTGGGTAAACTCGTATTTGCAAAGAATACCAAAAACCAGATCGCAGAAGCAGAGCAACAAGCCAAAAAGATCATCGCCGACGGCCAGTTACAGGCCGAAACACTTAAAAAAGAGAAGCTTTTAGAAGCAAAGGAAAAATTCGTTCAGTTAAAGGCTGATCACGACAGGGATGTTATGCAGCGCAACCAGAAGATCTCTGAAAGCGAGAACCGCATTAAACAGAAGGAGCAGTCCCTGAACCAGAAAGACCAGAATCTTGAGAAACAGATCAAGGATAATGAGTCTATCAAGGAAAACCTGAATCGCCAGATCGAGATCGTTAACATAAAGCGTACTGAGCTGGAAAAGCATCAGGAAGAACATATCCGCCGCCTGGAAAAAGTAGCCGGTCTATCTGCAGAAGATGCCAAGGCGCAGCTTATTGAAAGCTTAAAACAGGAGGCTCATACCAAGGCCCTGGTAATACAGCAGGAAATTATTGAAGATGCAAAACTGAAGGCAAATAAAGAAGCCCGTAAGATCGTCATCCAAACCATACAACGTACTGCAGCCGAGCAGGCAATTGAGAACGCCATTACTGTTTTTAACCTGGAAAGTGACGAGATCAAAGGTTCTATCATTGGCCGGGAAGGGCGTAATATCCGTGCCATTGAAGCCGCTACTGGTGTAGACTTGATCGTAGACGACACCCCGGAAGCCATTGTGCTTTCTTCTTTCGACCCCTTACGCAGGGAGATTGCCCGTTTATCGTTACAGCGCTTGGTTGCCGATGGACGTATTCACCCGGCCCGTATTGAGGAAGTGGTTGAAAAAACAAAGAAACAGATCGACGACCAGGTGATGGAGATCGGTGAACGTACAGCAATGGAATTGGGAGTACACGGCCTTCATAAAGAATTGATAAGGATGGTTGGCCGCATGCGTTTTCGCTCTTCTTATGGCCAAAACCTGCTTATGCACAGCAGGGAAACGGCAAATCTCTGCGCCATTATGGCTTCGGAATTAGGGCTGAACCCCAAACTGGCTAAAAGAGCCGGTCTTCTGCATGATATTGGGAAAGTGCCTGATGAAGAAACCGAATTAAGCCATGCCCTTTTAGGTGCAAAACTGGCCGAGAAATACGGTGAAAACCCGGCAGTGGTAAATGCCATTGGCGCCCACCACGATGAGATGGAAATGCAATATGTCATCTCTCCCATCATCCAGGCTTGTGATGCCATTAGCGGGGCAAGACCAGGTGCAAGGCGTGAGATCATGCAGCAGTATATCCAGCGCATAAAAGACCTGGAAAACCTGGCAATGGCCTATACCGGGGTGGAAAAAGCCTATGCTATACAGGCCGGCAGGGAATTGCGGGTAATTGTGGAAGCCGATAAAGTAACTGATGGAGATAGTGATAAACTCAGTTTTGAAATAGCCCAGAAAATTCAAACCGAAATGACCTTTCCGGGGCAGATAAAAGTTACCGTAATACGGGAGAAAAGGTCTGTGAACGTAGCGAGGTAAAAATATTCACTATTCAATAGTCAATATTCAACATTTACCCCTACCTTTGCCGTCCGTTAAAATTAAAAGAATATGAACGCAGTATCATTTGTTCATGAGCAATTAGGCACAAAGGCCAAAACCTCACTTCCGAACTTTAAAGCCGGTGATAATGTAACCGTGAATTATAAGATCCTTGAGGGTAATAAAGAACGTATCCAGAGCTTTAAAGGCGATGTGATCAAACGCCAGGGAACTGGTGCAACGGCCTCATTTACAGTACGCAAGATGAGTGATGGTGTTGGTGTAGAGCGTTTATTCCCCGTATTCTCTCCAAATATTGAGAGCGTTGTTCTTAATAAAGTTGGTAAGGTAAAAAGAGCTAAACTGTTCTTCCTTCGTGAAAGAAGCGGTAAAAGTGCCCGTATCAGGGAAAAAAGAATGGCTGTGGCTAAAAATTAATCAAAATCTTCATATTTTTTTAAAGCGAAAGTCAATGATTTTCGCTTTTTCTTTTAAAAAAGTTATGAAGTTGGCATTTTTGTTGTTATGTTTACGCAAAATTCAATCCTTCGATAAGACTTTTACCCCAAGGTTACTCTGAAACGTAAATTTTAAATTTTAAACCGTAAACCATGAGAAGGATTGTTCTTGCACTCGTTGCAGTATTCACCACTATTTTGTTATTTTCTTGCGCAAGGGGTATTTCACCCGAACAGGCTGCCAATGGAAAAGCCAGGTGTGGCAGAACCTATATTCGTTAATATTCTTTAATTGCTTAAGCAGGGTTAATCAGAGGTTAACTTTGTTACATTAATTTACAGGCAAGTAATTATTTGAATTATCTTTGCTGTCTAAATTGAGATTATGACATTATCATTTTTAAACAGCATATTTCTGTTATCTATGCCGGGTGGCAGTGAATGGATTCTGATCATTATAGTTGTACTATTAATGTTCGGGGGTAAAAAAATACCCGAACTGATGAGAGGGATCGGCCGGGGTATGCGTGAATTCAACGATGCCAAAAATAATGTAAAGAGTGAAATTGAAGAGGGCATGAAAGAAAAGGATAGCAAATAAATTACAAAAGAATAAAGTATTACGGCTGAAGTGAGCCCCGTTGAAGAGGGAACACTTCAGCCGCTTTTTTATAGCGCAACGTATTACATGCATGTTAAACATGTTTTCATTTACAGACATAGCTAAATATCACCAGGATCTTCTGCATAACCGGGTAAGCTGCACAGAAGCAGTTGCTCATTACCTGCAGAAGATCGGGGAACATAAACACCTGAATGCTTTCTCAGAGATATACGCCAACGAAGCCATAGAACAAGCTCATCGTTTGGATGAAAACCGGAAAGCCGGTGAACCGCTTAAGAAACTACACGGAGTTATTATCGCCATAAAAGATGTGATCTGCTATAAAGACCACAAAGTAACTGCCGCGTCAAAGATTCTGGAAGGGTTCTCAAGTTTGTACAATGCTACTGCGGTTCAACGCCTGCTGGATGAAGATGCCATCATCATCGGCTCATGCAACTGCGATGAATTTGCGATGGGCAGTTCTAATGAAAATTCGGTGTATGGAAAGGTCTTAAATGCACTTGATAATACAAAGGTGCCCGGGGGGTCATCCGGGGGAAGCGCTGTAGCTGTTCAGGCAGGATTATGCATGGTAAGCCTTGGCAGCGATACCGGAGGCTCGGTAAGGCAGCCCGCAGACTTTTGCGGCATTGCCGGCCTGAAACCTTCTTATGGAAGAATTTCCCGCTACGGCCTTCTTGCTTATGCCTCATCTTTTGACCAGATAGGGATTTTTGGCAATAATATATCAGATATTGCCCTGCTGCTTGAAACAATGAGTGGTGCCGATGAATATGACAGTACCGTTTTGCAGGAAGAAAATATATCATTTCAGGTAGCATTTCCCGGTAAAAAGTATAAAATAGCATATTTCAAGGAAGCGATTCACCACCCATCACTCGATACGGAAATAAGAGAAAACATTTTATCCCTTATTGCTGTTTTGAAAAAAGAAGACCATGCGGTAACAGAAATCGGTTTTGACCTGCTGGAGTATGTGGTACCGGCTTATTATGTATTAACCACAGCCGAGGCAAGCAGCAACTTAAGCAGGTATGATGGGATACGTTATGGACGCCAGACAAGTGAGCATGTTTCAGATTTAACAGACTTTTATAAGCAGACACGTAGCGAGGGTTTTGGCAAAGAAGTGCAGCGCCGCATCATGCTTGGAACCTTTGTTTTAAGCAGTGGTTATTATGATGCTTACTTCAGTAAAGCGCAGCAGGTAAGGCGCTTATTAGTAAACAGAACCGAGGCCATTTTTGCTGAGTTTGATGCACTTATAATGCCTGCAAGCCCGGGTACAGCATTCAGCTTTGGAGATAAAAGCAATGATCCGGTAGCCATGTACCTGGCAGATATATTTACCGTATTTGCCAATCTCACAGGCATCCCGGGAATCTCTTTACCCCTGTTTAAACACAGCAACGGCATGCCTTTCGGCATTCAGGTTATGACAAAAAAAGCAGATGAACTAACTTTGCTCCAGGTATCAGATTGGTTGATGAAGAATCACAAAATGTATCAACCGGTAACCGTATGAAGAAAATCTTTTTTATAACAGGACTTTGTTTCACCATACTGTCTGCAAAGGGGGGCAGTGTGCATGATCTGTTTTTGCAGCAAAAAGCAGGAACAGATACCAGCATCATAAAAGACCCCGCCGAAGATTCCATCATTGCAGAGGTGTTAAAAACAAAAACACCTCCACAAAAAGAAAAGATCCAATACTTCAGCCAGGTAACCAGGTATGGCTTTAAGAATCTTTTTGCCCAGTACAATTATAATCCGGCACTGCCTTATTCGAGCCAGGTAAATCCCAATGCAGAAAGTTATATGCAGGATTACCTGAAAGTACACAGCAATAACCTGCTAAAAATGAAAGGATGGGGTCAGCCCTATTTTAATCTTATTGATAATATTCTTTCACAATACGGGTTACCCCGTGAATTAAAATACCTGGCCGTTATTGAAAGTAACTTAAGTACAGGCGCCACCAGTTGGAAAGGAGCCGGTGGGCCCTGGCAGTTCATGCCATACACAGCAAGAGACTATGGCCTTGTGGTGAATGGTTTTTTTGACGAAAGAAGAGATTATTACAAGAGTACACACGCTGCGGCACGCTACCTGCTTACTTTATACAGCCAAATGCACGACTGGTTACTGGTGATAGCTGCTTACAACGGTGGCCCGGGCAGGGTTTATTCCGCCATTAAAAAAAGCGGAAGCCGTAATTTCTGGTCGTTGCAATATTATTTGCCCACCGAAAGCAGGAACCATGTAAAAAAATTCATTGCCACGCATTATATCATGGAAGGAACGGGCGGTATTACCACAACGCCCAACCTGGCCGGGAACAATGGCACAAGTGCAAATCCGTATGATAAGAAACCCGATCTTACAGAAGAAGAACTGGCAACGGCTGCCACGCAAAGCATATCTGGAAAATATAATTCGCTGGTGATCACAAAGAATTTATCCATGGATATTTTACAGTTTAACCGCTACAACCCCGACTTTGACAATATGATGTCACTTAACGGAAATTATGATCTTCGTCTTCCCGTCGATAAAATGGAACTTTTCCTTGCAAACAAATACAGTATACTAAATGAGTGTGTGCAGCTATTACTTGGAGATAACCCTGCTCCTGTCTCAAATCCTGTGGTATATCCTTCGCAAAAGAATACGAAGAAGAAGAGAAGCTGATCTATTTAAGCACGTTCATCATTGCTTCGGCCTTAAGTAAACTTTCAGCATATTCATTTACCGGATTGCTGTAATAGGTGACACCGCCTCCTGTTTGAAAGGAGAGATATTTTTCTGTTTCATTATAAAACATGCTTCTTATCACTACATTAAAATCAAAATCGCCGGCCGGATTTATATAACCTATTGCCCCGGAAAACAAGCCTCTTCTGCTTTGCTCATACTGTTCTATCAATTCCATAACCCTCTTTTTGGGCGCCCCGGTCATTGAACCCATCGGGAAAGTAGCCCGGATGCAATCGATCCAGTTCAATCCATCCTTTATCTCTCCGCTTACCGTACTTATCATCTGGTGTACCTGCGGGAAACTGTAAAGGCCAAATAATTCATCTACTTTTACCGATCCGGGTTTACAAATCCTGCTCAGGTCATTCCGCACCAGGTCAACCACCATTACATTCTCACTTTTCTCTTTACTGCTTTGCAAAAGATAACTTTTCGATGCTTCATCTGCTTTTGAATTTTCATGATCCCTTTTTGAAGTTCCTTTAATGGGTTGTGAAAATATACGATTGCCTGTTTTCTTTAAGTAACGCTCGGGGCTTGCACAAAGGCAATAACTGTTTTCCACCCGGTAAAAAGCGGAAAATGGGTTAGGTGATAATTCTGCTAACCGGTTGTATACTGACAACGGATCAATTTCTGTATTCTCTGAAAAAAATTCCTGGCAAAAATTGATCTCATAACAATCGCCCCGCAAAATATGCCGGCGCAGTTTTTCTATTATCTCCAGGTAATCTTCCCGGTTAATTCTGTGGCTGATATTGATCTTACCAGGACGATCGTCTTTAATTACACCGGAGCATTGTATTATTTCTTTATAAACACTCTCATGGTTACCGTCTCCATAAACCTTCACTTCTTCTCGATCCAGTTTGATCACCCATTGCGGAATAAAAAAATAAAGATCGGAGAACCCGGTCCTGTCTGTATGATTTGAGCTAAGTGTTTCTGCTTCATTTTTCAGATCGTATCCAAAATGGCCAAACAACCATTCGCCTTTTGCCTGGTCGTAAAAATGGCTGAGCTGACCGAAGGCCCTGCCTGCATTGCCGCGAATGTTTTTTTGGGAGCCCGCAGCCAGCAGGCATTCGAATGCAGGCTCGGAAAATCCATATTGCTGGTTATCCAGAAAAGAAAAAATGCTGAACCGGTTTACCCAATTCAGCATTTGTAATTTAAACACTTTAATATCGCTAACAGGAAAAGATGTACATTTTTTCACAGGACTGTTTTTCCCCGTTAAAGAAACCGATTTTAGAAATCGTCGTCGTCATCAAAGTCCCCACCGCCATCCAGGTCATCAAAGCCGAGGTCCTTAAAATCATCATCCACTTTAAAATCATCATCTTCCTCTCCCTTGGCCGCTTTTTTACCTCCTGCCTTCTTTCCCTTTGATTTTGGTACATCAAATTCTTCAAAATCAGGATCCCAATCATCTTCTTCCTCAGGAGTTTCCCAATCATCTGCCACTTCTACATCATCGTCATCATCATCATCATCTCCGCCTTTCTTTGAAGCCGATTTCTTTTTAGGCGAAGCCTTGGTATCCATATCATCGTCATCATCCAGATCCTCATCGTCCTCATCAGCCTTTTTGGGTTTAGCTGCCTTTTTAGCTGCAGTAATTACCGTACCTGCAGATGCTTTTGCAGTTTTCATTTTTTTATTATCAGATATCAGGACCATAATTGAAAAAAGGGTTATTACTGTAAAATTTCAACGGGTTTTTTAAATAGCCAAAAATATTGCAAACTTTTTTTCAATTTTTTTTATGCCAGCAATAACTGGTCACGTCCGGGGCCATTGCTGATGTATTTAACAGGCACTCCCAGATAACTGTTCAGGTACTCTATATAACTTTTCATTTCCTTTGGCAGCCCTTCATAGTCAGTTATAGAAGATATATCTTTCATCCATCCTTTGAATGTTTTATATACCGGCTCTATGGCAACCTTGTTCATTTGAAAAGGTACAAAATTCTTTTCTTCGCCATTCACTTTGTATCCATTACATACTTTTAATTCGGCCAGGTTGTCCAGTATATCGGCTTTTGTCATGATGATCTGCGTTACCCCGTTCACCATACAGGCAAACTGCAGGGCCACCCCGTCAATCCATCCACAGCGGCGTGGACGGCCGGTTGTACTACCAAACTCATTTCCTGTTTTACGGATCAGTTCTCCGGTTTCGTCATGCAATTCGGTAGGGAAGGGCCCGCTACCCACCCGGGTGCAATAAGCTTTGGAAACCCCAAACACTTCCCTGATCTTTTGAGGAGCCACTCCCAAACCTGTACAGACACCAGCCGATATGGTATTGCTGCTTGTTACAAAGGGGAAGGTACCAAAGTCCACATCCAGCATGCTGCCCTGTGCTCCTTCGGCTAAAACACGCTGGCCCCTCTGTATCCTTTCATTGATGAAATATTCCCCGTTTACAATATTAAATTCACGCAGGAACTCAACGGCTTCAAAAAATTCTTCCTCCCAGGTGCTTATATCTTCCTGGAAATTGAAACTATCCAGCAGCTTCTGATGTTTGAGCCTGAGTTTGATGTATTCGGTTGTAAAACTTTTGTCGAGCAGGTTACCCACCCTTAAGCCATTGCGGCCTGTTTTATCCATATAAGCCGGGCCGATCCCTTTAAGGGTGCTGCCTATCTTTTCATTTCCTTTAGAAAGTTCACTGGCTTTGTCGATGGCCCGGTGTGTTGGCAGGATGAGGTGTGTACGTTCGCTGATATACAGGTTCTTTTTATAATCTACTCCCATGGCAGCTACATTATCACATTCCCGTTTCAGTGTAACGGCATCGAGCACCACACCATTGCCTATCAGGTTTGTTTTAGACTCGTGAAAAATGCCACTGGGTATCTGGTGCAGTACGATCTTTTTTCCATCCACGTATAATGTGTGCCCGGCATTGGGTCCGCCCTGGAAACGGGCCACTACATCATAATCTTTAGCAAAGAAATCCACGATCTTGCCTTTTCCTTCATCGCCCCACTGCATTCCGAGTATAACGTCTACCATTTAGTATTTTGAATTTAGAATTTGAGATTTACCGTTGGCTTGCTGCCCGGTCCGGCGTAAAAATAAAATGAAATACATCAACCACCTAAAATGATATCCGGTTGTTTGAAAATTGGGGAGAAATGAAGCAGGTTAAAATGGGTTACGCCACCTTCAGCATACTCAATTTGCTGCTGCTGAACTTACGTTGGGCATATTCAAGTGTTACATCAAAGTTCTTTACCTTTTGAGAAGGCAGTTCGTACATAGCGTCGGTTAGGATGCTTTCGCAGATGCTGCGCAGGCCACGGGCGCCCAATTTGTATTCCAGCGCTTTTTCAACCATAAAATCCAGCACGGCCGGTTCAAATTTCAATTCGATGCCTTCAATATCAAACAGGCGGGTGAATTGTTTGATGAGCGAGTTCTTAGGTTCGGTGAGTATGCTGCGGAGTGTTTCTGCGTCAAGGGGATTTAAATAGGTAACCACCGGTAAACGGCCCAGCAGTTCCGGTATCAATCCAAAATGCTTGAGGTCAACCGCATTCACAAAATGAAGCAGGTTATCGTGCTGGTACTCCTGTAGTTCTTTATTTACATTGAAGCCAATGGCATTGGTATTTACCCTGCGGGCAATGATCTTATCTACACCATCAAAAGCACCACCACAAATAAAGAGGATATTTTGCGTATTTACTTTTATTAGTTTTTGTTCCGGATGCTTACGTCCGCCCTGTGGCGGAACAAGCACTTCTGTTCCTTCCAGTAATTTCAACAAGCCCTGCTGTACACCTTCTCCGCTTACATCTCTTGTAATGGACGGATTATCACTCTTACGGGCTATCTTATCTATTTCATCAATGAATACAATCCCTTTTTCTGCCGCAGCCACATCGTAATTGCAGGCTTGTAATAAACGGCTGAGCATGCTCTCCACGTCTTCTCCCACATAACCGGCCTCCGTAAATACCGTAGCATCTACAATGGCAAATGGCACATTCAGCATACGGGCAATGGTTTTTGCCAACAGCGTTTTACCGGTACCTGTTTCGCCAACCATGATGATATTACTCTTCTCGATCTCTACATCATTCTCCAGTTTCTGATTGAGACGTTTGTAATGGTTATATACGGCAACGGCTAAAATCTTCTTGGCGTCATCCTGGCCTATCACATAATCATCCAGGAATTTTTTGATCTCGATCGGCTTTCTTACGCTGAGTTTATGGCCCTGTGTATTGAGGTGTTTATTATCGGAAGAATTACCCAACTCCTGTTCGATGATCTCTACAGCATGTTCAACACAGTTTTCACAGATATGTCCATCCTGGCCGGCAATGAGTATTTTAACTTCATCACGGCTGCGTCCACAAAATGAACAATGTAGTGTTTGCTGTTTGGCCATATTAGTTTTTTCATTTACCCGGCTTACCTTAACCGGGCACAAAGGTAATAATTGTATGGTAAGACAAGTTACATCTCTATAACGTTGCTTGCAATTAATTATGATAAAAAAAGCCTCAAAAAGAGGCCTTTACATATAAATTTGATCTGCTCTTTTAGATTTTTTTCAAAACGGCGTCCACAATGCCGTATTCAACCGATTCTTTGGCATCCATCCAGTAGTCCCGGTCAAAATCCTTCATCACCTTATCAACCGTTTGTCCGCAGTTCTTAGCCAGAATTTCAGCTCCCATCAGTTTGGTCTTTCGGATCTGCTCTGCCATGATCTCCAGATCGGCGCTGGTACCCTGGCCCCCGCCACTTGGCTGATGGATCATTACTTCGCCATTGGGGAAAATATACCGTTTCCCTTTGGCACCACCGCTAAGCAATATGCTTCCCATACTGGCTGCCATACCCATACAAACAGTGCTCACGGGCGAACTGATCATTTGCATGGTATCGTAAATAACCATGCCGCTGGTAACAATTCCGCCCGGGCTGTTGATATAAAAAGTGATCTCCTTACCGGGATCGATTGCTTCTAAATACATTAAGCGGTTGGTGATATCCTTTGCACTTTTGTCATCCACAACTCCCCATAAAAAAACCTTACGTTGCTCAATGAATTTTTTATCGAACTGCCAGCTGCTCATCATTTTTTCCATCGGGTTCTCTGCCTGAAAATCGGGTTTATCTTCGTCTTCCAAACGGGTAATATTATTCCTGTAGAAATTCATACGTTATCTTTTTTTATTTCTGGTCTTTTTTTATTTTTTTCTGGTTGATCAGTAATACCTCATCAAGCAGCCCATATTCTTTTGCTTCCACGGCAGTCATCCAGTTGTCACGGTCGCAATCAACAGCCACTTTATCGCTTGGCTGGCCGGTATGAAACGCAATGATGTCGTAAAGTTCTTTCTTCACCTTCTTCACTTCATTAACGGTGATCTCGATATCGCTTGCCTGTCCGCCTGCGCCTGCACTTGGCTGATGCATCATGATGCGGCTGTGCTTAAGTGCTGTACGTTTCCCTTTTGCGCCTGCACACATTAATACAGCGCCCATGCTGGCTGCCATTCCGGTGCAGATGGTGGCTATATCGGGTGTGATGAACTGCATGGTATCATACATTCCCAATCCGGCATATACACCACCTCCTGGACAATTGATGTACATCTGTATATCACGGGTACGGTCTGTGCTTTCCAAAAATAATAACTGGGCCGTAACAATATTTGCTACTTCGTCGCTGATGGGATAACCAAGAAAGATGATCCGGTCCATCATTAAGCGGCTGTACACATCCATCACCGCAATATTCATCGGCCTTTCTTCAATGATGTTGGGAGTAAGATTGGTTACATTGTGTTTGATGTAACCGTCCAGCGTATTGCTGCTTATGCCTTTGTGTTTAACCGCATATTTTTCAAATTCTTTTCCAAAATTCATAGTGTGAGGTTGCTTTGTTTTTTAAAAAATGCCGTTAGCAAATATAGTTGATTGTGATTCCTCAAAAACAATTTTGCTTAATCCCTGCTTCTTGATTGGTATATCAATATGTATTGTACCAGCATGGCAATGGATGCCAGTGCAGCCACCACATAGGTAAGTGCAGCCCATTTCAAGGCGTCTTTTGCCTGGCCGTGTTCTTTACTGGTGGTTATCCGGGCCGTATCCAGCCATTTTAGTGCCCGGGCCGATGCATCAAATTCCACCGGCAATGTAATCACCGAAAATAAAGTGGTGATCGCAAAGAGAATGATCCCAATTAATAAGATGGTTGGATTTCCGCCTCCAAAACCAAACATACCCAAACCGGCAATGATCACCCATTGCGATAAGGTACTGCTGATCTTTACGGCCGGAACAAGCCGGCTACGCAGCATAAGCATGGCATAGGCAGTAGCATGTTGCACTGCATGACCACATTCGTGGGCTGCCACAGCTGCGGCTGCAACAGTTCTGCCCTCATATACATCCGGGCTAAGGTTAACGGTTTTATTGAGGGGATTGTAGTGATCCGATAAGAACCCATCTGCAGAAATAACCTGCACATCATAGATCCCATTATCACGCAGCATTTTTTCAGCGGTTTCTTTTCCGCTCATGCCACTGCTGGTGGCCACCTTACTGTATTCGGAGAATTTACTTTTTAACCGGTACTGAACGATCATACCGAGAACCATAAAAACCACCGAAATGGCAATAATTCCAAAAGTCATTTTACAAAATTTTCAATACACATTCACAAACTGCAAGCCAGCCTTTTTTTATGCCATTTCGGCAAAAGGAAATAAAAAAGGAGGGAATTTCTTCCCTCCTCCTATATGGTAAATCAATTAAGATTACGCTTTGTACTGGCTCACTAACCCGGCCGCCAGGTCTGTCATTTTCTTCAGCCCATCTTCTGGCAATGCTCCTTTTTTGAATTCCGCCAGAATTTCAGGATACTTATTTTCCATTTCCATCAGGAAATGCTCTTCAAATGCTTTTACATTTTTAACCGCAACATCTCTTAACAGACCTTGTGTACCCAGGTAAATCATAGCAACCTGCTTTTCAACAGTTACAGGTGAATACTGCAACTGCTTCAATATTTCCACGTTTCTTGCACCTTTGTCAATTACGTTTTTGGTTGCAGCATCCAGGTCGCCACCAAACTTAGAGAATGCTTCCAGTTCACGATAAAGGGCCTGGTCAAGTTTCAATGTACCAGCTACTTTCTTCATGGATTTGATCTGCGCATTACCACCCACACGGCTTACCGAGATACCTACGTTGATGGCAGGACGAATACCGGCATTGAACAGGTTACCTTCCAGGAATATCTGCCCGTCGGTAATGGAGATCACGTTTGTAGGGATATATGCTGATACGTCGCCCGCCTGTGTTTCAATGATCGGCAGGGCAGTTAATGAACCGCCACCCTTTACCAGGTGCTTGATCGTTTCAGGCAGATCATTCATCTGCTGGGCGATCTCGTCCTTAGAAACAACCTTTGCAGCCCTTTCTAATAAACGGCTGTGCAGGTAGAATACGTCACCGGGATAGGCTTCACGTCCGGGCGGCCTTCTCAACAACAAAGAAACCTCACGGTAAGCCACCGCTTGTTTTGACAGGTCATCATAAATGATCAAAGCCGGCCTTCCGGTATCACGGAAGAATTCCCCGATGGCAGCCCCCGCAAATGGTGCATAGAACTGCAATGGAGCCGGGTCAGAAGCAGATGCCGCAACAATAGTAGTATAAGCCATTGCGCCATACTCTTCCAGTGTTTTCATGATACCTGCAATGGTAGAGGCTTTCTGTCCAATTGCTACATATATACAGTAAACCGGCTTGCCGGCTGCGTAAAATTCTTTTTGGTTGATGATGGTATCTACCGCAATGGCCGTTTTACCGGTCTGACGGTCGCCGATGATCAGCTCACGTTGTCCACGGCCAATGGGGATCATCGCATCGATCGCTTTGATACCCGTTTGAAGCGGTTCTTTTACCGGTTCACGAAAGATCACACCGGGCGCTTTACGCTCCAGCGGCATTTCGTACAATTCACCTTTGATAGGGCCTTTGCCGTCGATCGGTTCACCCAGGGTATTAATAACACGACCACTCATTCCTTCACCTACTTTAATGGAGGCGATCTGGCCGGTACGTTTTACTTTGTCTCCTTCTTTGATCTCACTGCTGTCACCCATCAATACCACCCCCACATTATCTTCTTCCAGGTTAAGAGCGATCGCTTTTACCCCGTTGTCAAATTCCACCAGTTCACCGGAACGAACATTGTTCAGTCCATAAACACGGGCAATACCGTCACCCACCTGTAACACAGTACCCACTTCTTCCAAACTGGCGCCGGCGTTAAAATTACTTAGCTGCTGACGAAGAATCGCTGAGATCTCGTCTGGCTTAATTTCTACCATAATTAGTTAATTGAAATGTTTATTAAAAGGCCTTTTTTAATCGGCTGCAAAGGTAGGGGAACAGGGGCGGAATGGCAAAAAAAGGGCCTGCCAAATTAAAAAATGGGAGAATAAACTACTTATCCCTGGATCGTATCTGTTTAAACCGGATGACCAAACTAGGAACCTAAAACCAAATGGTGTTTTTCAGCCAAAACATAAGTACTTTTGTATATAACTCTTTGCAAAACCAATAACCCATCCCATGAACAAAATACTCCAAAGTAGAACAGTGGGTTTTATATTACCCATCCTTTTTATTGCCCTCATAACAGGTTGCCATCAAAAAATGAAAGAGTCTGAATCCAGAACTGAAAAATATGATGGTCCTGCTGAGCGGATGGAATTTGAATTTAACCGAACAAAGGACCCTGCTACAGGTAAAGTACCAAGGGAACGGCTTATAAGAGCAATTGAATATACCGATTCCCTAAAAAAAGTACTTCCCTTTCAATTGATTGCCGGGTATGGCAACTGGACGGAACGTGGACCCAGTTTTGATGCAGTGGGTCCATCTAATGGAAACACCAGGGCAAACAGTGGTATTGCTTCGGGGAGAATAAGGGCCGTACTGGTTGATGCTGCCGATGTAACAGGCAATACCGTTTGGGTGGGTGCAGTAGCCGGAGGGCTTTGGAAAACAACAGACATAACAGCTTCGCCAGCAACCTGGACATCTGTAAATGACTTCTTCAGCAATATGGCCATTACATATATATGCCAGAATCCGGCAACCCCCGCCACTATGTATTTTTGCACCGGCGAATCTAACTTTAACCTAGATGCAGTAGCAGGTGATGGGATTTTTAAAAGTACGAACAGTGGGGTAACCTGGACACAACTTGCCAGCACAACAGGTGCAAACTTTGACTATTGCAGCAAGGTTTTATGTGATGCCGCTGGCAATGTATATGCAACAACAAGGAATGGCGTATTTCGGTCTACTGATGGCGGGACAAACTGGACAACCATTACTCCAAGCGGCCTGGCCACAAGCAGGTTTAGTGATATGGAAATAAGCAGTACCGGAAGGTTGCATGTAAGCGCCGGGCAGTTTTCCACCTGCGCCTACAGGTTTACAGATAACCCTTCAACGGTTACTTCAGGTACCTGGACATCTGCAACAGCAGGTTTTCCGGCAAGTACAGTAAGAATTGAATTGGGCTGTAATGGCAATACATTATATGCTTTGCCGTCTAACGGATCTTACCAGGTACCCACTATTTATAAATCAACAGATGGAGGTGCAAACTGGGCAGCTACAACCGGGCAACCGGCTGCCGGCTGGGCAGGCGGGCAGGCATGGTATAATTTAGCGGTTGATATTGATGGTTCCGGTAACGTAATTGTGGGGGGCCTTGATCCGTACAGATCCACAAACGGTGGAAATACATGGACTAAATTGGCAGACTGGACCAACAACCCCGGTTTGCCCCCGGCAACTACGCAATATGTTCATGCCGATATTCACTATATCAGAATGTATGGCGCCAACAGGGTTCTGTTTGGATGTGATGGTGGTATTCACTACAGTAGTGATGGCGGCACTACCATCAGGGACAGGAACAGGAATTTGCGGATCAAACAGTTCTACTCCTGCGCTATTCATCCGTCTACTACTAACTATTTTTTAGCCGGTGCACAGGATAACGGCTGCCACCAGTTTTCAACTGCCGGGTTAGGAAGTACCGTTGAGATCACAGGCGGCGATGGCGCTTTTGTTGCTATTGACCAGGATGAACCGCAATACCAGTTTGGATCTTATGTTTACAATGTGTACAGAAGAAGCACCAACAGTGGTGCCAACTGGTCAACCGTAACCTGGTCAAGTTCTATCGGACAGTTTATAAACCCATATGATTACGATAATGTAAATGATAAAATATATGCCGCCTGGTCTGCAAATAATTATTTCCGGTGGGATGATCCGCAAACTGGTGCTGCATCAGCCGTTTCCCAACCGTTAGCTAATATTAATGGGAATATCATCAGTGCCGTAAAGGTTTCGCCTTATACCTCTCATCTTGTATATTTTGGTACAGACAATGTTTCAGCTGCCGGTTGCCGCTTAGTAAAAGTGGCCAATGCAAATGCTGCTATTACAGAAACAAATATTTCAGCCGGTTTACCAACCGCTGCTACTGTTTCATGTATAAATACCGGAACCAATGACAATAACCTGATCGTTTGCTTTTCAAACTATGGCATACAGCAGATCTGGATAAGTACCAACGGCGGTACCTCCTGGACAAATATTGATGGCGACCTGCCCGATATGCCCGTAAGATGGTGCATGTTTGCCCCGGGTGATAATACCAAGGCGATTATTGCCACAGAAGCCGGTGTTTACCTGACCCAATTGATTAATGGCGGATCTACGGCCTGGATACCCAGTCCAACATTCCCTACTGTACGAACTGATATGCTTCAATACAGAAGTTCCGATGGCATTGTAGCAGCAGCCACACATGGCCGCGGACTGTGGACACAACCTATTCTTTCCCTTCTTCCGGCCAATAAATTCTTACTACGCGGTAGATGGAGTGGAAACAGCACAGAACTGGAATGGGATTATACAAGCACAGCGCCAGGAGCCGTAATGGACATTGAAGTTTCTGATGATGCCGTACATTTTTCAAGTGTTGGTTCTGTAACTGCAAAGAATGCTAACAATACCTACAATTTCAAACACACGCCTGCCCAAACAAAAGTGTTTTACCGGATAAAGAGTAAAGAATCAGACGGGTTGATCAAATATTCAAATACCATCAGGCTCTTTAAATCAGGCAACGACAGAAATGCAGGCATTACAAGCCTGTATCCCAATCCTGTTCAAAATGATCTGAATGCCGGGTTTGTAGCAGATAAAGGCAGGGTCACTTACTTCATTACTTCACTCAACGGACAAACCGTTTGGAAAAAAGAAGAAGACCTGCAGTTTACTGGTGGCTATACCCGAAACTGGAATATCAGCACACTGGGATCCGGTACCTATATCTTCACCATTGTATCGGGCGATAATAAAGCTTCACAGAAATTCATAAAGCAATAAACGTAGCATAATAAAAAAGGGCGGGAATAATTCCCGCCCTTTTTTATTTCAGTAACTGAATATTTCTACTGCCCCCTTCTTAACCGGGGCCGAACGTTTTGCTGGCGCTGATTACGTATTTCAAGCAGCTTCCGTTTAAACTCCCCGTCCATCCGGAAGAACCTGTCGCAGCGGCTGGCACCGATAATACGGTTGAAGTTTTCCTGGTATCTTTTCTTTACATCCAGGTAAGCCTGCTGCTTCTGAAGTTCAGGCAGGTCTTTATTAACCGACTTGATGTCGTTTTCAAACTGGGTATGCACCGGCCAGAATTTCTGTGCCTCATCCGGCGTAAGGTTCAGTTGTTTTGTTACATAAGCAACATACAATGCCTTAATGTCCTGAACTTTTTTACTCTCATCCCCTTCCTGGGCTTTTACAAAAGAAAGGCCGCCAAAAACCATTGTCAGTATAAGTAGATATTTTTTCATGATCTTGTTTTAATTTTTTGCGTCTCCTAAATTGATACTGTTTAAATAGTTGTCCAATGCCTTTTCGTCAAGCAGGTATTCCTCTTCAGAAGGCAATTCGTTTGCATCAACACTGTTGGCCACCAACGCCGTTTTTACATCGCTTCCGCTCGCCTCCAGGTATTTTACGATCTCATCATCAGAAAGCTTTGAAAGTTCCTGGTCAACATCATCGATCTTCAGGCCGGCGGTAACATACTCGGGCAATTTGCTGTTACCCGAAGGGTTGGTGAACTTAAAAACACCCAATGCCATCACCCCGGTAAAAACTGCTGCCACTGCATATTTAAAGAATGTAGTAGTGCGCCTTTTCATTACAACCACTTTTGCCTGCGGCTGAACCCTGCTAATTACTGCCTGGCCCAGGCTTTCAAAATATCCCTGCGGTACTTCAAATACATTTTCATTCTGGATGCTGTAGAGCATCGGTGATAAGGTCTTCAGTTCATCGGCCGCATTTTCGTTCTTTACTTTTGCAAGAATGGCATCCGAAAGACCTTCAAAATATCCTTGTGGCACATCAAACACATTTTCATTTTGAATACTGTAAAGCATCGGCGATAATGTTTTCAATTCGTCAAAGACATTTTCGCCTTTTACTTTAGCAAGGATAGTATCCGCCAGGTTTTCAAAATAGCCTTCCGGAACATCTTCTGTTTTAAGGGCAGGAGGAATTGCTGTTATGCTCTCCTTTTCATATCCAATACCTGCCATAATATCCCCGCTCAGTCTTTCAAAATAGCCTTCAGGAACGGTAAAAACATTTACCTTCTCCATCGTTGCAAGTACCGGACTCAACTCCTTTAATTCATTCAATATGTCGTTTGTGCTTTCCATCTACCCTTTTCAGACCTTTTTAATAGCTTAAAGTTTAACTATTCAATATAAAATCCTCGATTTTTTTCACCGCATGATGATAGCTTGCTTTTAATGCCCCCTCACTGGTCTCCAGCACCTTACTCATTTTTTCATAAGGCATTTCATCATAATACCGGAGATTAAACACAATTCGTTGCTTTTCAGGCAATTGCTGTATGGCAACCTGTAATTTCCATTCCAGCTTATTTGCATCAAAATGCTTGTCGGCCTTTAAACGGTTGCTGAGTCCATTCTCTACATCACTCAGCGAAACCGAAGCCCTTTTCTTCTGTTGCTCCAGGAAAGTAAGGCTTTCGTTTGTAGCGATGCGGTAAAGCCAGGTATAAAGCTGGCTGTCTTCCCTGAAATTCTCCAGTGCATTCCATACTTTAATGAACATATTCTGTAATACATCATTGGCATCTTCATGAGATACTACCATACGCCGGATATGCCAGTAAAGCTTTTCCTGGTATTTTTTAATGATTAAGGTAAAACTGCGTTCTTTGGTAGCAGGTTCCCTGAACTGCATAAGCAGTTCTTTGTCGTCAATTTGTTCTTTCATAAAGGTTGAGCAGTAGTAAAAATAAAAAAACCAATCCTAAGATTGGCTTTTTCTGTAAAAGTTTAATGGGGTCATTTCCTCGAAATGGCTTTTTCGGCGGCGGCTACAATATTACTTGTGTCGAGCCCGTATTTTGTAAGTAATTCAGTGGGCTTTCCGCTTTCACCAAAAGTATCGTTTGTGCCTATGTACTCAATAGGTACGGGGCAATGTTTCGCTGCTACCTGAGCAATACTGTCTCCCAATCCGCCAATGATATTGTGTTCCTCTGCCGTTACAGCGCATTTTGTTTTGCTTATGGAAGCTATCACTGCGGCTTCATCCAATGGCTTAATGGTATGTATATTGATCAGGTCAACGCTTATCCCTTTATCCTGAAGCGCTTTTGCTGCTTCGATGGCTTTCCATACCAGGTGGCCGCAGGCAAATATGGAAACATCAGATCCAACAGAAAATTGCTGGGCCTTACCGATAACAAAGTCTGCTTCGTTTGTAAATATGGGCCAAACCGGGCGTCCAAAGCGTAAATAAACCGGCCCTTCATAACTGGCAATGGCGATGGTAGCAGCCTTTGTCTGGTTATAATCTGCGGGAACGATCACCGTCATGCCCGGCAACATCTTCATCAGCCCGATATCTTCTAATATCTGGTGAGTGGCCCCGTCTTCTCCCAATGTAAGTCCGGCGTGTGATGCACAGATCTTTACATTCTTTCCGCTGTATGCAATGCTCTGCCGTATCTGATCGTAAACTCGGCCGGTAGAGAAATTCGCAAACGTAGTTGTATAAGGGATTTTCCCTCCTACGGTAAGCCCTGCTGCAATACCCATCATATTGGCTTCGGCAATACCGCACTGGATAAAGCGTTCGGGAAATTCTTTCATAAAACCATTCAGTTTCAGGGATCCTGCCAGGTCGGCGGTGAGCGCTACAATATTTGGATTCTTCCGGGCTGCTTCTAAAATGCCATCGCCAAAACCACTACGGGTGTCTTTATTACCAGAAACCTGGATATCATTGAGCATACTACAAATAATTTATGTCCTGTTTTATAATTGCCGCAAAGTAAAAGAAAGATTTGCAGGGTGGCAAATGAGAATGCAAAAGTTGCCAACATAGTATCAAAGTAATTGAATGACAACTGCTAAATGAAGGAATTAAACAATATCAGTTCAGTCCTGCATTCTTTGTATTGAAAATATGTTCGTCGTCTTTCAGCTTCAGTTCCCATTTCCAGGCGGTAGCCATCATATCGCTGAGGCTGTATTTGGGATTCCAGCCCAGTATATTTTTTGCCTTATCGTTGTTGGCATAAATAGCGACTACATCACCCGGGCGGCGTGGACCTAGTTTATAATTCAATTTTACCCCGCTTTGCTTTTCAAATTCATTGATGATTTCCAGTACGGTAAGCCCGTTTCCGGTACCCAGGTTGAATATTTCGCAATTATCTGTATTCTTATTCTGAAGCAGGTAGTTAAAGGCCAGCGTATGCGCATGGGCGATATCGCAAACATGAATATAATCCCTTACACAGCTTCCGTCCTTTGTAGGATAATCATTTCCGTGCACCTGCATCATGGGTAATTTACCGATGGCCGTTTGTGTAATGGCCGGAACCAAATTCTGTGGTTTCCCCAGCGGCAACTCTCCAAGCAATGCAGATGGATGTGCCCCTACCGGGTTGAAATACCGAAGTAAGATGGCCTTGCTTCCATTGCAGTTAACTGCTTCCTGAACGATGCGTTCTCCCATTTGTTTGGTGGCCCCGTAAGCAGATTCTGCCGCCTTCATCGGGCTTTCCTCTGTAACCGGTATCTGATCGGGATTGCCGTAAACAGTGCAGGAAGAAGAGAAAACAAAATTATCGACCCCAAACTCATCGGCACATTTTAAAATATTGATGAGTGAATTCAGGTTATTTTCGAAATAAAGCAGGGGCTTTTGTACCGACTCGCCTACTGATTTGTACGCTGCAAAATGAATGATGCCGTTGATATCCGGGTTTTCCTGGAAGATAGCGAATGTATCGTCGTAGATACAAAGGTCAACCTTATAATTCTTTACTTTTTTGCCCGTAATCTTTTCAACCGACTCAAGGATGGTATCGCTGCTGCGGGAGTTATTATCTGCAGAGATCACCTCAAAGCCATTCTCGATCAGGTCTACAATGGTATGAACACCAATATAACCGCAACCGCCGGTAACCAGGATTTTATTCATGTTGCAAAGAAAACAAAAAATCACTCACGGCAATGAGTGATTTTTAAATATCGGGATAACGGGTTATTTGATGAAAAGCTGAATAATATAAAAGATACCTGCTGCTAATAAACCACTTACAGGGATGGTCAATATCCACGCCCAGAGAAGGTTTACTGTAACACCCCAGCGTACCGCCGACAAACGCTTGGTAGCGCCAACACCCATGATGGAACCGGTTATGGTATGCGTGGTGGAAACAGGTATTCCCATTTGGCCGGTAAAGAATAACGTGAATGCACCCGCTGTTTCTGCCGCCACTCCTTCCAATGGAGTAACTTTCGTGATCTTGGTACCCATTGTTTTCACGATCTTCCATCCGCCGCTCATGGTTCCCAAACCAATGGCCAGGTAACAGGCTACCGGAACCCAGTTGGGCAGATCAGAGAAATTCTGGATGCTGCCGCTGGCTATCAGCGCCGCACCAATGATACCCATCACTTTCTGGGCATCGTTACCACCATGACCAATACTGAAAGCCGCTGAACTGAAAAGCTGGAGCTTCTTGAACATATTGGCAACTTTGAAAGCTGTAGGTGTTCTTATTTTCTCTACATATAAATAAACCAGGCAAAAGAAAACGGATGTGAAGATGATACCCCAAACGATCGAACCATTATCTGCTTTATCAACGTCTTTAGCGAGTGCTTTTTCTATACTGAACCCTTCAATTTTCTTTTTCACTTTTTCCCGGTTGGCATCTTTTATCGGGTAAATAGCGTTCAATGCCAGGATGGTGCTGTCGACGGTTATTTCTTTGTTGAAATATTTCTTTAATGGTTCTTTATACTTCTCGGTGACGTTTTTTGCAACATTGTATTCCGCTTTTACTTTTTCATCATCCACTGATTTTGCTTCCAGCACCAGGAAATCGTTTGCATTACGAACGTCATCCTTTAAACGACTGGCTTCAATGTCCTTCAACCATCCTTCATCTGAAGCCTTTTTGGCAATGGCCTTGGCGCCCAGTTTATCGAAGTCCTTCACCAGCGCTCCTATCTTTTCATAATTAGGTAATGCGTTATCCAGTTTTTCCTTTGCGGTATTGTATGCAGCCAGGGCCACCGAATCATTGGGGCTTGCTTCTTTCTTCGCCAACGATTCCTTTACTTCTTTTTTATACTTATCGATCTTTAAAAACTTCTGAAGATTCTCATCCATTTTACTGGTCTCGAATTTATCGAAAAGTACAACGGTTAAAAGCGTAGCCAGTGCAATGATCCCGATCCGGGCCCATATGTTCCGCATGATTGTGACGATAGTGATGAAAATGGATATGATCATACCAATGATGGGTGCCAGGAAAATGAATATAACGGTATTGATGATGATACCCGATTCTACTATTTTACCCCAACTGAAACCCAGTCCCTTTTGCATCAATGCATGGGCAATGGCAGCGCCGGCAAAAGCCCCGATCAGTGTATGAGAAGACGAGGATGGAATTCCGTACCACCAGGTGAGCAGGTTCCAGAAGATGGCTGCAATAAGGCCGGACAGGATAACCGGCAGGGTAATGAATTCTTTGTGAACCGTTTTGCTGATGGTATTGGCAACCGCATGGTCTTTAAAAATAAAATAGGCCACACAGTTGAAAATGGCCGCCCAAACCACTGCCTGGAAGGGTGTAAGCACTTTGGTGGAAACAACGGTAGCTATTGAATTGGCCGCATCGTGAAAGCCGTTGATATAGTCGAATATTAAGGCCAGCGCTATAATTACTATTACTAAGGTCATGTTTATACAGGTTAATGGTTAATAGTTAATGGTTCATGGTAGGCTCCGCTATGAACTATGAACCATTCACTAAAAGCTATGCATATTTCACAATGATACTTTCTATCACATTCGCCGCATCTTCACATTTATCTGTAACGATTTCCATTACCTGGTAGATCTCTCTTTTCTTGATCACTTCTTTGGCATCGGGTTCTTCGGCAAAGAGTTTTTCAATGCTCATATCAAATATATCATCCCCCTGGTTCTCAATGCTGTTGATGGTAACCAGTGCATCGGTTATCTGGCGCATGTTCTTCATGTTGCGCAGTTCTTTTACGGCTGCATGCACCGCCACACATCCCTGTGCGATGATATCGGCCATTTTATGAATACCGGTATCGTTGGGGTTCACCCGGTAAAAATTTATTTTTTTGGCAGAAGCCTGTATATAATCCGCAATATCATCAAGCGCTGAGGCCAGGTAGTGAATATCTTCCCGGTCGAAAGGAGTGATAAAATTCCTTCCCAGTTCGGTAAATATCTGGTGGGTATAATCATCATTCGCATGTTCCATATCCTCAATTTCCTTGATCAGTTTTGCCCGCTCATCAAAGTCGGGTTCATGAACCACCTCTTTCAGTTTTTCACCCATTTTCACCAATACATCCACCACACTTTCAAATAACTGAAAGAAGACCCTGTCTTTTGGTAAGAAGATTTTCAGAATTGAATTTAAGCCTGCCATAAGTATGCTTTTTTTGCTGCAAAGGTTAGGTTTTAGGGCAGATAAAAAAGGGGGCCGCAAAAATGGTAATGATTTGTTAACACAGAGGTAATATTAAATTGTTATTCCTTTGCGGTCAAATTTGCTAAATGCTTAAGAAAACACTGCCGTTACTGGCTTTACTGCTCGTATTATGCCAGCTTACGCAAGCCCAGTTTCTGATGGATATGGTAGATACCACCAAGGAAACGGGCAGAGGTTTACTCGCTGTTTATAAAAAATTCGATCATCTCCGTATCGGCGGATACATCCAGCCGCAGTTCCAGGTAGCTTCGGCAAAGGGCGCAAAAAATTATGAAGGGGGCGATTTTGGTACACAGGTCAGTAATCGTTTTATGTTACGCCGCAGCCGGGTACGCATCGACTATATTCATTTTGGTAAAGACAGCAAACCCGGTGTGCAGATCGTTTTTCAATTTGATGCCAATGAACGGGGATTTACCGTACGGGATGTTTGGGGCAGGATCGTTGAAAATAAATTCAAACTGTTTTCTTTCACCACCGGTATGTTTGCCCGCCCTTTTGGTTATGAAGTAAACCTGAGCAGCAGTGACAGGGAAAGCCCCGAAAGAGGCCGCATGAGCCAGTTGCACATGAAAAGCGAACGGGACCTGGGCGCTATGCTCAGCTTTGACGTAAGGCAAAAAGAACATCCGTTGAAATACCTGAAGATCGATGTTGGATTTTTCAACGGCCAGGGTATTAATGCAGCGGGAGATTTTGACAACACAAAAGATTTTATCGGGCGCATTTCTTTAAAACCGGTATTGATCAAAAAAAGGCTTCAACTGTCTGCGGGGGCATCCCTACTATCCGGAGGCCTGCAAAACAATACAAAGTATATTTATTATACTGCCGAGAATGCGGGAATCAAAAAAATCAACATTGATTCCACTGCAACCAATGTTGGTACGGTTTCGCCACGTCAATATTATGGAGCCGATATACAGTTAAAGTTTAATGATGGAAAGAAAGATGTTTTTACTGAACTAAGGGGCGAATTCATCACCGGCACACAAACGGCTACTGCCAGCAACCCGGAAACACCCACGGCCCTCCTTACAGGTACCGATGGTTTTCACCGGCGGAACTTCACCGGCGCTTATTTTTATTTACTGCAGCATATTTTTTCTCCCAAACACCAGTTGCTTATAAAATACGACTGGTACGATCCAAACAGCAAGGTAAAGGGTACAGAGATCGGCGCTGCCGGCTCAAACTTTACAGCAGCCAATATCAGGTACTCAACCCTGGGATTTGGATACATCAATTATATGACTGAAAACATCAAGCTGGTATTGTATTATGCCAGGGTATGGAATGAGAAGACGCAACTGGCCGGCTATACCACCGATGTGAAAGACAATGTATTCACCTGCCGGCTCCAGTTCCGCTTCTGATAAATAATTACATAACATTGCGGTAACACAGGCATAACAATTACCTAACCTTCCGTTCATCCTGGCATAATACATAAGTTGTCCTTTTGCAGTAAATATTTACCGCATGAAATGGCTACTTCTACTTGCTACATTTGCTCTCTCCATAACCTCATCATTTGCACAAAAAGGAAGGATCGACGGAAAGATCACTGATTCAAAAACAGGCAACCCGCTGGCCGGCGTTTCCATACTGGTAAAAGAAACAAAGAAAGGTACTTCTTCCAACCTGGATGGATCTTTTGTATTAAGTGTGGAAGCAGGAAAGAAATATACTCTCATCATTAGTTCTACCAATTACGAAAGCAAAGAAGTAACAGAAGTGGAAACCGGCGCTGATGGCATTGCGCATATTGATGTGGCCCTTGATATTAAAACAAAAACCGGCGATGAAGTGGTGATACGATCCTCCTCTGCAAAAAAAGAAACGGTGAATGCCATGATCAGTTTCCAGAAAACAACCAACACCGTAGCCTCTGTTATCTCTGCTGAATCTATACGAAGAAGCCCGGATAAGAATACCGGCGAAGTATTGAAACGTACACCCGGCGCCAGCATCCAGGAAGGAAAATTCATTGTGATACGTGGTTTGGCCGATCGCTATAACCAGGCCATGATCAACGGAATCTTATTAACCAGCACCGAACCCGACCGCAAAACATTCTCATTCGACCTGATCCCTTCTGCCATGATCGATAACCTGATCATCAACAAAGCCTTCGTTCCGGAATACCCCGGCGAATGGGCAGGTGGCTTGATACAGGTGAACACAAAAGATATTCCTGCAAAGAATTTCATGACCATTCAGCTGGGAACGGGCTTCAATACACAAACCATTGGCAACAAATTCTATAAAGACGGGCAGGGTGGAAAAACAGACTGGCTGGGTATGGATGACGGTACAAGAAACCTTCCGACAGCTTATACAAGAAAAGCCGAGTTCGATATTTTAACGCCGGCAGAAAAAACAGCCATCGGCAAACAGATGCGTAATACCTGGAGCCCGAAGGAAATAGCTTCACCGCTCAATCTTTCTTTCCAGGCCAACGGCGGTTTCAGCACCAATGTATTCGGGAAAAAACTGGGAGGCATCTTCGGCATTAATTACAGCAAAAGCAGCCGGAGGCTTCAATTGCTCAACCGTTCGAATGCGATTGATAACATCACGAATGTGGTAAGCGTAATCTCCGAATACAACGATACCAAATACCAGCAGGATATTTCAGCAGGTGCATTGGGCAGTGTGAGCCTGCAATTCAATCCAAGAAATAAAATTTCAGCTAAAGCGATCGTGAATGTGAATTCACCCAATTCCACCACCCAAAGAAATGGGGAAGACTTTTCCAGAACAGAACAACTGCGTGGCAACGAATTCACCTTTAAGCAAAATACTTTTTTTACCGTTCAGCTTTTGGGCGAACACAGCATAGCAAAGCCACTGAAGTTTAAATGGTATGGCGCATTCAATATCCTGGATGGATATGTTCCCGATCAACGCCGTCTGTTGTATTCAAAAACAAGCAATACCAGCGACCCCTATCGCCTGCTTATCTCTAATTCGCTTTCACAGCAAACCGGCAGCCGTATCTATCAAAGTCTGAGTGACTATATATATACAGCGGGTGGCGACCTGGGTTATACGTTTAAATGGCTGAACCAGAACCAAACCATCAAGGGAGGTTATATGCTGCAGATTAAAGACCGCCTGTACGACGCACAGCTTTTTGCGAACTACCTGCCGCTTGATAATCCTTCGTTACGGCTGTTACCGGCCGACCAGGTATTTGACGCCGCAAATTTTGGCAACGGCACCGATAATAAATTCGCCTTTGATGCCATCAAAGGAAATAATTTCCGGTATATGGCAAATACCATCCTCAATGCAGGATTCCTCCAGTTTGATAATCAGTTCGGAAATAAATTAAGAGTAGTGTGGGGCCTGCGTGTTGAAAATTATGACCAGTTGGTGGGCAGTGTTAAGAAATGGGATCCCCGTCATACGTATTCTAAGCTGACAGATTTCCTTCCCGGTCTTAATGCGACCTATAAACTGAATCAAAAGACCAACCTTCGTTTATCTGCCTCACAAACCGTGATACGCCCCGAGTTGCGTGAATTATCATCACTCAATTTGTACGACTTTGAACTGAACGCTTCGGTGCAGGGCAATCCCTTGCTGAAAAGAACCAAGGTTTCCAATTTCGATTTCCGGTATGAGATATATCCAAGAGCCGGTGAAGTGATCAATGCCGGCGTTTTCTACAAACACTTCACTAACCCGATTGAACAGATATTCAATGGCCTTGGCGGCGGTGCCAGCACATTGAATTATGCCAATGCTAAAAAAGCAAATTCTTATGGCGTAGAGGTGGAGACACGCAAAAAACTCGACTTCATACCCGGCATGAAGAATTTCACCTTCCAGGCCAATGCCGCTTATATCTACAGTAAAGTAAAAGACGAGAGTCTGGCAGTTGACCGGTCGTTACAGGGCCAGTCGCCCTACATCCTAAACCTGGGCCTGTTGTACGACCTGGAGAAATATGGTTTCAATGCAACGCTGCTCTTCAACCAGATTGGGCAACGTATCTACCTTGTAGGAGATATTGTTGGTGGTGCCCCGGATATTTACGAAGCGCCCCGCCCGGTACTTGATCTTCAGTTAGCAAAGAAACTGTTGAAGAAAAAAGGAGAAGTACGGCTGAACATTTCCGACATCATTAACAGAACACAATACTTCTACCAGAACCCGGGAGGAAAATTAAGTTTCCAGAAAAATACTGATGCCTATCGCTTCACACGCAGGTACGGCACTACATTCAGCATCACATTCAATTACTCATTATAAAATTTAAAAACAAAATAGAAAATGAAAAAGTACATCTTATACCCGGTAGCCCTGATGGGTTTAGCAGTTACCAGTTGCAGGAAAATTGAAACCGACGGAGAGATACAGGTGGTAGTGGTGAATGGTGGCGGTGGCGGAAGCACAACCGGTCAAACAATCACGCTGCAGGGCCGTATCAATGCCGATACTGTTTTGCGTAAAGTGAACACCTATATCCTGAAGGGCATTGTGTACATGGTAGGCAATCATACCATGACCATTGAGCCGGGTACTACCATCAAAGGTTCTTTCAGCGGAACAGATGTAGCTGCTTTAGTTATTACAAGGGGTTCCAAGATCATGGCGCAGGGTACTGCAACAGAACCGATCGTATTTACGTCATTATCGCCAAATCCCCAATCGGGCGACTGGGGAGGTCTCGTGATCTGTGGGAAGGCTGGTTACAATTTAAGCTATAACGGCACTGCAGGTTTATTCCAGGTAGAAGGCGGTATTGATAATGCAAGCGGCGATGGCCTGGCTGGCTCAGGCGATGCTGTTGCTCCCACGCCTGTTGATAATGATAATTCCGGCATACTGCAATATGTTCGCATCGAATATGCAGGTTATGCCTTTCAACCCGATAAGGAGGTGAACAGTCTTACACTTGCCTGCGTAGGAAGCGGAACCACCATCGATCACATACAGGTTACCTACGCAAAAGACGATGCCTACGAATGGTTTGGCGGAAGCGTGAATTGCAAATACCTGATCGCCTGGAAAACGCAGGACGATGATTTTGATACCGACAATGGTTACAGCGGCAAAGTGCAATTCGGTTTAGTGATCCGTGATTCATTAATAGCCGACATTTCTACTTCTGAAGCCTTCGAAAGTGATAACAATGCAACCGGCACAACCGCTGCACCAAAAACAAAGGCCATCTTCAGTAACATCACTGCCATTGGACCAAGGGCTACATTGAACAATGTCGGAAACACCTTGTTCCGTGCCGGTGCCCAGATCAGGAGAAATTCTGCAATCTCCATTTTTAATTCCATCATCATGGGATGGCCGCAGGGAATCCTGATCGATGCAACTACGGGCACATCCACTGCATTAAATATCGAAGACAGTAGTTTAAGACTGCGTAATGTTACTCTGGCAGGCAATACCGTTAATGTTAAGTTTTCCGGAACAGCGGGAGCAACCATTAATTCCGATGCAACACTTACCAGCTGGTTCACCGGCGCTTATTATAATAACGACCTGCTGGCAAATACATCAGATGCAAAACTGATACAGCCTTATAATTATGCTGCACCCGATCCTACTCCATTTGCCGGATCAAACGGTAACCAGAAGATATTAACCGGCGGGGGTTTTACGGATGCAAAATTTACCAGTGATACATTCTTTGACCAAACAGTTACATTCCGGGGAGCTATTGCACCGGCCGGGCCATTGGCCACCTGGTGGAAAGGATGGACAAAATTTAATTAAGCCAATAACGCCTACCCTATTAAAACAAAAGCATCCCGTTAATTACCGGGATGCTTTTGTTTTATAACATTCGCTTAATATTATGGTAACGGTGTGGTAAAACTGGTGTAAGACATTGCAGTGGGTTAAAGAAACAGTTTGCAGTCGTTTCAAATTTCTTAAGCAAATAGCAAGTTTCTCATGCTTGTGCCGGCCTTATTCTTATGGCCGGCCTTTTTATATAAGATAACGCTGTCAGGCTTACACCTAAGGCCCTGTATTAAGTTACTGTTACCAAATTGTTACTATGCACATTTAAGACACATTCTTTTTCACAGGGGGTGAGCAGTCGTATTAAGAAACTATATTCACAGTCAACAAAAACTATGGTTTATGAAATGGGTTAGCGTAAACAATGGTACTTCCAATGAAACCTTCGAATTATGGGCAACCGATGAAAAACTTGCCAATATCTCTTTCAGCGGGCGCACAAGGTTTGCCCGCATGGTAAGTCACCTGGGCAAACGGATATTCTCCTTTGAAGACAAGGGATTGCTCTCCCCCAAAAAATTCATCCGCAACGAATACGGCATTAAGATGGGAAAAGTGGAAGAGGTAAAGCCGGGTTCGGGAAAAGGATTTGTAGACATGGACGGGAAAAAATATTATTTCGTTTATAACCAGGATAATTCGGGGGAACTGACCCTCTATGATGAATCCATGCAGAAGAACCTGCTTACCTGCAGTTTCAACGCTATCTCCCACCGCCTCAGCAAAACAAGATCATTGCTATTAGATGGAAAGTTTGCCAGCCTGTTGTTGGTACTTTGCTGGTATGCATTTCAGCCACACAGCGCTTCAAGTGCTTCTTCCATTGTAAAGCAACCCGATTTAATATTACCGTAATACCGGTTTAATATTGCGTTTACAGTGCCGGTGTTTCTTTGTAAAACCTCCGGCACATGAAAATCATGGTCCTGCTCCTGTTCTGTTACTTTTCTGTTGCCGCTTTTTCTCAATCCGGCAGCCAGCAAAACGTTTTCATTATTACTACAGATGGTTTTCGCTGGCAGGAGGTTTTTAACGGCGCCGATTCTCTCATCATTCATGATCCGGAATATGTAAGCGATACCGCCATACTGAAACAACTGTTCTGGGATACTAATTCTGAATTAAGACGGAAAAAACTAATGCCTTTCACCTGGCAAACCATTCAGCAAAATGGAGCATTATACGGCAACAGGGATCATGAGAATAATGTATCGGTGTCAAACCCTTACCGATTTTCTTATGCCGGGTATAATGAGATCCTTACCGGATATGCCGATCCTTCCATCATAGCCAACCGGAAAAAATTAAATAAAAATGAAACCCTGCTTGGGTTTTTAAACAGGCAGACGGATTACAAAAATAAAGTAGCTGCCTTTGCAAGCTGGAACCTGTTTGAATACATCCTCAACAACCAAAAGTCAAATATCCATTTAAACAGCGGATACCAGCAGATAACGCTCGATTCTCTTTCAAAAACAGAAATACTCACCAATGCCGTACAGCAATACTCCGTTGATAATTTACAAAGTACCCGCAACGACATGCTCACATTTGTAGCGGCAAAAGAATACATTCAAACCAGGCACCCTAAAGTGGTTTACATCGGTTTTGGCGAAACCGATGAATATGCACACAGCGGTAAATACGATGAGTACCTGCAAAGCGCCCACCTGTTCGATGAATTCCTGTCACAGCTTTGGTACCTGGTTAATAAAGACCCGTTCTATAAAAACAATACCAGCTTCATCATCACCACCGACCATGGCCGGGGTGCAAAACCAGCCAACTGGTTCAAACACGGTATGTTTACAGCGGGCAGTAACCATACGTGGCTCCTGACGCTTGGGCCGCTGTTTAAAATAAGGGGAGAGGTAAAAAACAGTGAAGAAATTTTCAACGACCAGCTTGCCCAGACCATTGCCCGGTTGCTCGGTTATGATTTTACCCCGCTTCACCCGGTGGCAGACCCCGTATCATTAACGAAATAAACAAACGGTAGTTCCTGGAAAACAAAACCCCTGTTTATAAAACAGGGGTTTGTTACTTCCCAAAACTGATCCGAAAAAACTGCGGGGTAAAGGTAGATGGCTTATGTTACCGGCCGATCAAGCCTTCGTTAAGCAATCATTATAAAAGGTGTATAGATTCCCCGTTACGCATTTCCTGTGATGCCGCGATACCATTATTTAAAAACCGGCTGTACCATTTGCCGGAATTTTTTACCGTACGTCGCTGTGTGGCAAAATCAACATGCACCATGCCAAACCGGGGATAATACCCTTCGGCCCATTCAAAATTATCCAGGAGGGTCCATACAAAATACCCGTTCACTTTTACCCCTTCTCTTTTTGCCAACAATACCTGGGCTATATAATCCTGCAGAAATTTTACCCGTTTAAAATCATCTATCCTGCCTTGCACAAAAGTATCATCAAAAGCAGCCCCGTTCTCCGTTACAATGATCTCTTTTACTCCCGGGTAATTATTGATCCGTTTCAACGCTTCATAAATTCCCGGCGGGTACACTTCCCAGTCCATTACCGTATGATCTACATTTCTTTTGCTGGCTTTAATGACTTTTGCCCGCATAAAAGGCATCAGGGGTGCATGACTTACTAACTCCCGGGTATAATTCTGCAGGCCAATAAAATCCATCTCAAACGCCAGTTTCTTTTCATCATGCGGATACATGAACCGTTCAATACGTTCTAATATTTTCAGGCTGCGGGTTGGATATCCCATCCCAAGCAAGGGCTCAATGAACATCCGGTTAAGCAGGGCATCGGCTTTGATAGCGGCGTTTATATCTTTGTCGTCGTAATGCCGGTAGGGTTCGATGTGAGAATAAGAAAAAGTAGTACCTACTTTACAATCCTGCCGCAAAGACTTTATAAGCCGCCCTCCTTCTGCCTGACATAATGCTGCATGATGTGCCGCTGCTAAAAAACTGCTTAATCCTTTTTTCCCGGGCGCATGAACGCCTAAAAAATAACCGGCACCGGTAAACACCATCGGTTCATTCAGCACCATCCAGTGTTTTACCCGGTCGCCAAAATTTTTTATGCAGCAGTTAACAAAATAACTGAACCAGTGTATCACATCCCGGTTCACCCATCCTCCTTTTTGTTGCAATGCCTGTGGAAGGTCCCAATGGTACAAAGTGATCCAGGGTTCAATACCCAACTCCAGGCAAAAATCAATCACATGATTATAGAAATCGATCCCCTTATAATTTACAGCACCTGTTCCATTGGGTAAAATGCGGCTCCAGGAAATGGAAAAACGGTAGTTGGGGATATGCAGGTTATAGATCAGCGCCAGGTCTTCGGCGTAGTGATGATAAAAGTTACAGGCAGTATTTCCGTTCTCATTATTGAATATCTTATTTTTCTTTTGAGTGAAGGTATCCCATATTGAAGGACCTTTTCCATCGGCATTATGCCCGCCTTCTACCTGGTAGGCAGCGGTAGATACGCCCCACTTAAAATCTTCGCCAAAATCATTCCTGGTAAAGAGCATGATCTATTCCCCCAATTGATTTAATATTTTCCCCAGGCTCTTGTCTTTTAACTTCTTTACAGAATAAATAGCATCACCCAGCTTCACCTCTTTTTTACCGCCTTCAACCACATGTTTCCGGATGATCATATTGATGATCCGTTCGGTACTATTGGGATAATTAATGCTGATCACCTGCTTTGCTTCCGTCCAGGCCCGTATCTTTTCGATATGTTTCCGCTTCAGGCTTTTTATTACGGGCACGCCCATGTCTTTAAGCGCAGCGGCATTGCACTGTTGCTCATACTGTCCCTTCATGGGTATCACCATCAGTTTCTTTTTTAGGAACAATGCTTCGGCGGGTGTTTCAAAACCGGCGCCGCATAAAACGCCTGAACAATGAATGAAACTTTCAATAAAGTCATCATTGTTCACCGGCCGTATATGAACATTCATTTCCTTGTATTCTTTTTTTGAATGCTTGCTGAATACCTGCCAGTTGATCTTTTTTATCTCACTCAACACTTTAATAATTCTTTCGTCGCTGTATGCTGGCAGGTAAACAGTAAAATGATCTTTGTTGCCTGCTTTAGCCGATCGTACCTGGTTCCTGATCACGGGCGTGAAAATATTTTTATCATACATGCCAAAATGAAATCCGTATGCTTCTGTAACAGGCGCATAGTTATGCAACACGGCTTTACCTACCAGGTCTTTCTTTTTTGGCTTGGGCGATTTTTTATTGATAACAGCCGCCTGGTGGCTCAGTCCGATGCATGTTTTATGTTTCATCTTGCAGGCCCAGGCACTCACCGGCTCAAAATCATTTATTACCAGGTCGTAGTTCTCAACCGGCAGGCTTTTAATCTCTTTGTAGAGTTGTTTCAGGTTGCTTTTCCTGTAAGTGGCCACCAGGTCAATACCTCCTTTCTTTCCAAAAATAAAACTGAGCCCTTTGAATTTATATTTTACCGGGTACGGCAGTTCCACATCGGCCTGTATGCCACTGACCAGGATATCCAGCTCGCCTTTTTGTTGCAGGATAGGGATAATATCTCTTGCCCTGCTTAAGTGCCCGTTGCCTGTTCCCTGTATGGCATATAATATTTTCATGATTGTTTCAGCAGGTTGAATTCTTCCACCAGGTTTTCAAACAACTGGTTATTGTTCAGTTCTTCTTCGGGGTCGTGTACGCTCATATTCAGCATTTCAATTTCATCAAAGCGGTATATCTCCCATTTACCATCCGTGTATTCCAATGCAGTGAGATTCTCGATCCAGTCGCCACTGTTGAGATAAATAATTTTTCCATCTTCATTTTCTATTTCCCTCATCTCGGGCTGGTGAATATGCCCGCACACCACGTAATGATATTTATTGCTGATGCCGATATCGGCTGCCGTTTGTTCAAAACTGTTGATGAACTTTACAGCGCTCTTTACGCTGTTCTTTATTTTTTTCGACAGCGACAATTTCCCCCGTTTGAATACCTTCTCCGATATGAAATTGGCAACACGGTTGATCAGTATCAGCGTATCGTATCCTACTGCTCCCAGTTTTGCCAGCCACTTGCTGTGCTGCATGGTTACATCAAATACATCGCCGTGAAAGAACCAGGCTGTCTTTCCGTCTTCCAGTTCCAGTATCACTTTGTTCACGATCCTTAGTGATCCCATTTTAAAACCCACGAACTTCCGAAGCATCTCATCGTGGTTGCCTGTTATATAATATATCTTCACGCCCTTTCCCATCCAGGTCATCAGTTGCTTCACCACTTTCATGTGGCTCTTGGGCCAGTAGCGTTTGCTGAACTGCCAGATATCAATGATGTCGCCGTTTAGTATTACCGTTTTGGGTTTTATGGTCTTCAGGTAAAGTAATAACTCCTTTGCATGACAACCATACGTGCCAAGATGTACATCCGACAGAACCAGTATATCCAGCTTCCGCTTTTTTATTTTATCCACTAGCGGACCTTATAAAATTTCAAAGGCGGATAAAACGCAGACAGCATCGGAAGAAAGATGCGTACAGAAAGCTGCAGGAAAAAATAGCGGGTATTTTTCATAACGTAAGATGTTGAGGTCAGTAATGAATGCAAAATGCATCATCGTTATGATCAAATGTTTATGGTAATGTTATGTGTATATTAACAGGCGGGCGGGCTATGTTTTCCCTTTATTTATCAGTCTTTCTTGCTCTGCAGTGTAAATCCAAACGTGGTTCCTACATCTATCTTACTGCGAACATGGATCACCTGCCCGTGTGCTTCAATGATATGTTTGCAGATCGCAAGCCCTAAGCCACTGCCGCCAACCTTCCGGCTGCGGGCCAGGTCGGTGCGGTAGAACCGTTCAAAGATGCGGTGCAGGTGTTCTTCGGCAATGCCGGCTCCGTCGTCACTTATCTCAATCAATACTTTGGCGCCATCCACTTTATAAAAACTGGCTTCTACAATGCCATTTTGTTTGCCGTACTTGATGGCATTATCAACGAGGTTGATGAACACCTGCCGTATCTTTTCTTTATCGGCATAAACGACTAAGGGAAGTTCGCAGCCTTTTTTAATGATGCACCTGATTTCTTTTTCATCGGCTTTAATGGAAAGCGAATCGTATACCTCCTTTACCAGGTCCTGGATGATGAAGCTGTCCTGCAAAAGCAGTTGCTCCCCGCTTTCTAATTTTGAAATGGCATCCAGGTCATCTACCAGGTTCACCAGGCGGTCGATATTACGGGAAGTACTTTGCAGGAATTTTTTATTCACTTCGCTGTTCTCTAAAGCTCCGCCCAACAGCGTATCCACATAACCTTGGATGGCAAAGATGGGTGTCTTCAGCTCATGGCTCAGGTTCTGTAGAAATTCTTTGCGGTAGGCTTCGTTTTGCTGCAGCAGTTCTATCTCAGCCTTTCGTTGTTCGGCCCAGGCCTCTACATCGTCTCTTACTTCATCAATGTCTTTTTGCGGCAGGATTTTTTTATAATAGAATTCCTCTTTCTTACTGGCCTTGGTTTGATAGATGAACTTATAAATGAGTTTTATTTTCCGGTAAATGAAGGTCTGTAGTATGTACAGGATCAATCCAAAGCAGCCAAGAAATATCACAATAAAAGCGATCAATGCGATCCACCATACCGGCTTAAGAACAAAAACAACCAGGGCCATTGGTATGGATAAACCAAGTGCCGCCAGTGCGGATAATTGATGCGGAGAAAAGTTTTTTGAAGTCGGCATGGCAATGATAAAGCTGCAAGCTACAAGCTGGAATGGAAAAAGTGTTCATTTTTACACTGAATTCGCGGAAAGCAGGCTCAACAACTTCCGGCTTAACCCTTGCAGTCTATATTTACTCCCGTCAGATCTCAAATTTATATCCCACCCCTTTTACCGTGGTAATGCAGTCGAGGTTCAGTTTTTGACGGATCTTACGGATATGTACATCAATGGTGCGGTCGCCTACGATCACCTCAGTTCCCCAAACCTGGTTCAATATCTCATTACGTAAAAAAACCTTGCCAGGCTTACTGGCCAATAAGGCCAACAGTTCAAATTCTTTACGGGCAAGTATGATATCGTTGCCCTGGAAGTTCACCATGTATTTTTCCCGGTCTATCTTCAGGTCGCCCACCTGCAGGGCGCCGGTTTCTTCTTTATTGATACGCCGGAAAAGTGCATTCACTTTGCTCACTAAAACTTTCGGACTGATGGGTTTGGTCAGATAATCATCGGCGCCGGTCTCCAATCCTTTTATCTCGGTTCCTTCGTCGCTCAATGCAGTGAGGAAGATGATGAGAGTGTCGTTAAAAGCGGGCTGCATACGAAGCAGGTTGCATACTTCAATACCGGTCTTACCCGGCATCATGATATCCAGGATGATCAGGTCGGGATTAAATCGCTTGGCCAGGTCCAATGCATCGTTACCGTTCTTTGCCGTGGCCACTTCGTATCCTTCTGTTTTCAGGTTGTATTGAATGATCTCAAGGATATCCGGCTCATCATCGGCAATTAATATTCTTTTAACCGTAGTTGCATTGCTCATATTGGGTGCAAAAATAGTCTTTACCAGTAATCAGCAGGGCGGTTTTACCCCGGTTAGGTATTATCAAATTGTTAAGCAAATACAGCGCATTAACAAGAATTTTCATCTTAACCAGCAGTCAAAATGCAGCCCCTCGCCGATTTTTAGCATCTTTGCAGCAGAACTGACTATGAAAAGAAATATTCTTCTACTCACCCTGCTCGTATCCTGTGTTACTGCATCGGCAAATACCGACACGGTAAAAGTGCCCATATTCCGCCAGTTGTTTCACGACCGTATCAATGAAGAGCAACGCCTGCTCGACCGGATGGACGGCAAGGCCGATGGCATCGTAAAAGCCACCCACACCAGCGAGATCAACCTGGCCATTACCGATGTAATGATACGCCGGGTGAACGAGATGCAGGATATGGTGGAACTGAACGAAAAACTGGTAAGCAATAACCAGAAGATCCGCTACCTGAGCTATGTAGAGAATATGGTAAAGGCCTATAAGCACGGCATCAAATCAAAAGAGCTGAACCCCGCTTATGCCCCGGTACTGATGGAGAATTTTGAGAAGATCATGAAGGCTACGATGGACAGCAGCAGCATGACCGCTCTTATTGAACAGGCACCTTATCCGATTGGAAAAATAAACGCCGAGATATTTTACGATAATAAAGGATATGCCGATAGCAAAAAGATACTCTACAAAAAATTCGGCTTCCTTAATCCCGATAAGATATTACAAACGATAGAGCCTTACCGCGATGAGCCCTTTGCCGATTCATTGATCGTACTCAGCTGTAAATTCAATCCTACTTCTATTTATTCGGTTGCACAGGCAGCCGATTCAAAACTGGGTATGCTGGTTCACCGGAATAAGAACCCGTTGGTGAAGGCGGTGGTGGAACTGAGTAAAACGTCCAACGCTTTATTATACTTTCCTTTTTTAGACGACCTGCTCAAAGGAAGAAAGACCGTGGAAAGCATTAAGAAATATGTAGGTGATGGCGAAACAGGTTACGACAGCGTGGGCTATTTTAAACTGCTGGTGCAAACCGAGATTGAATATTTTAAACGGATGGTTTCGCCTGCAAAAGACACTCCCATCGCCATGTTTGGTGCAAATGGGTTAAGAGAGGTATTGAAGAGCAAGGCCGTTCAGCATTTTGTTACACCCATCAACACCCTGCACGACCTGAGTAACCTGAACATGCGCATGAAGGCAACCGATTCACTTTCGGCCATTGACCTGTATTTTATGATGGTGATGAGTGAGAACGAGATCTATACCTCCAGCTACAAACACAGTTTCTTCCGCATGCTGCAGCGCATGGGTAATGAGCCAAGAACAGATTCATTATTACTGAGTGTTCATTTCGACTTCTTCAAGAAGTTCATCAAAATGGCAGCCAATTACAATAAGCTGGATACTTTTTTAAAGTTCATGCCCAACCAGGCATCAGAAACACTCATGCGGGGGTTCATTGCCAACCTGGATAATACCGGTAACCTGGAAGATGCCGTGGACGTTGCCGATTCGTACAGCAGCATCAACGATATGAAACTGCAAAGTACCATACTGGGTTATGTGATGGAGAATGAGAAACTGAGTATGCAGAAGAATAATAACCGGGGCCGCACCATCTATGGTTTACTTAAGTCGATCTTCCTGTCGGCCGACAGTACCAATAAAGTTGACCTCACCAGCATACTGGGCATTCCTTCTATTTATGAGATAGATAATAAAGATATGCGTGACGACAGCGGGCGCATCATTCAGCAGGTTTACTGGTATGGCGATGAAGATGGAAAAACATATTTCCCCTTATTCATCAGTTCTTTTTCGCCCAGGGAGTGGACCATTACATCCAACAAAGAATGGTACGAGATCAGGTCAAAGAAAGGAAATGTATGGGTATTTGCCAACAGGCCCCTGGATAACGATGCCAACTTAGACGACAGCGCCCAGGTTCACCTGAATGATTACCTGGCCGAGAATAATCTCATTCCAACTGTGGTTGTTCATCGTGGACATAGTTACTGGCTTCCCCGTACCATCAAACGGATGTCGGGCAATGCCAAGATCGTGATGCTGGGCTCCTGCGGCGGGTATAAGAACCTGAACGATATCATCGACATCAACCCCGATGCACACATCATCTCCACCAAAGAGATCGGCACGGGAGATATCAACCGGCCCATTCTCAATTACCTGAACCAGACCTTTGAATCGGGTAATAAGTTAGTGTGGAAGAATATGTGGGCCAGTCTTACCAAACTGTTTTCAGCCGATCCCAACAAAGCCGTAAAGGAAAGCTGGGAAGATTATATTCCGCCATACAAAAACCTCGGCGCTATTTTTCTGAAAGGATATAATAACCTGATACAGGAAGAGTAATTGAATGCCGCAATTGGTTGAACCACATAGAAACATAGTACACATAGTTGCTTCATACCACTTCCCCTATCATTGCCGCTGCAGTTGGTGTGGGTACCAATTGCAAAATGTAATCGAAATTTTCATTTTTTGACTGCGTCTCAGCGTTCAGTTTTTTTATGAATGGCAATATGTTCAGCCTTCAAACTCCCGTATTTTTGCAGGATGAGCGATACAGCAGCTGCTAAAAAAAGGATCTTTAATTTTTCTTTACTCCGCAGGGTATTCCGTTTTGCAGCGCCTTATAAAAATAAATTCTATGGTTCGCTGCTGCTGGCCATTGTACTGGCGGTACTATCACCCATCAGGCCTTATCTTATCCAGTTAACCATCAACGACGGAATAAAAGGCAACACTACTTCTCATTTCATTGATTCACCCGGCGGGTTCATCATCGAGATCACCATCATACAGATCATCCTGCTGTTACTGGAAACTGTTTTCCGGTTCCTCTTCACGTTTCTTACCGCATCGCTGGGACAAAGTGTGGTGAAAGACATGCGGGTGAGTACCTATAATAAAATACTGCACCTCAATTTATCGCAGTACGATAAAACACCCATCGGCACCCTTACCACCCGAACCATTAACGATATTGAATCGATCAATGATATCTTCAGCGATGGCCTGATCCCCATCATTGCCGACCTGCTATCGATCTTCTCTGTTCTGGCATACATGTTTTATGTAGACTGGAAGCTTACCCTTATCTGCCTGGCACCGTTTCCGTTTCTCATCGTGGCTACTTATTTTTTTAAAGAAAGCGTGAACAAGTCTTTTATCCGGGTGCGTAATGCGGTTGCCAGCCTCAATGCCTTTGTACAGGAGCATATCACCGGCATGGCCATTGTGCAGGCATTTGCAGCAGAAAAAAGAGAGTTCAATAAATTCAACAGCATCAACAAAGAGCACCGAAACGCCAACATCAAAGCCATTTTTGCCTATTCGGTTTTCTTCCCGGTGGTAGAACTGGTAATGGCATTGTCAATCGGTTTATTGGTTTGGTGGGCTGCAAAAGATGCACAGCATCCGGGGCAGGCCGAAAAAGTAGCCGGGGTGATCACAGCATTCATCCTTTGTCTCAACTTATTATTCAGGCCGCTGCGGGTGATCGCCGATAAGTTCAATGTACTGCAGATGGGCATGATCGCCAGCGAACGGGTGTTTAAGGTTTTAGACAACGAAGACAGCACCATCAATGAAGGAGATAAAACCTCAACCGGCATGAAGGGCAAGGTTGAGTTTGACAAGGTTTGGTTTGCTTATATAAACGAACAATTTGTTTTAAAAGACATTTCCTTTACCCTCAATGCCGGCGAAACATTGGCTATTGTTGGTCATACCGGCAGCGGCAAAACATCCATCATCAGCCTGTTGAACAGGTTGTACCCGATAAATAAAGGCCAGATAAAAATTGATGATACCGGCATTGAAGATTTTCACCTGGATGAACTAAGGGCTAAGATCGCTGTAGTATTGCAGGACGTATTTCTTTTCAGTGGAACCGTTTCTGATAATGTGACCCTACGCAACCCCGCCATCAAACATGAAGACGTAGTAAGAGCCGCCAAACTCATCGGCATTCACGACTTCATCATGCAGTTGCCGGGCAATTACGATTATAATGTAATGGAAAGAGGTGCTACCCTTTCTCTGGGTCAGCGCCAATTATTGTCTTTTGTCCGGGCCTTGCTATACGATCCGGCCATTTTGATCCTGGACGAGGCCACTTCCTCGGTAGATACCGAAAGCGAGGCCCTGATACAGCACGCCATTGAAAAACTGATCGCCAACCGTACTTCCATTGTAATTGCCCATCGCCTGTCTACCATCCGCAAGGCCAACAAGATAATTGTACTGGACAAGGGCGAAATAAAGGAAATGGGCACCCACGACGAGCTCATAGAAAGGCATGGTTTCTACTACCAGCTCCACAAAATGCAGTTCCAGAAGCAGGAAATACCGATTTGATGATGTGCTGATTTGATGATTTCCCCGGTTAAAGACAGATTTTTAGTCTCAGGATACCTCTCTTCGGCTAATCAGCAAATTACCAAATCATCAAATTGACTAATTGCCACATTTTTGGGCCGTAATTTCATATTTCCCCCCTCCCCCCTTATCTTTGCGGCAAAATTCAGGGAGCACATGAGATCTAAGAGCATCAAATCATTACTGGCAGCGGTTTTCAGCCTCGGAGTATTGCTTTTTTCACAGCCGGCAAAGGCCCAGCATGAAGAGCATAAAGAGCCAGCTAAAGATTCAGCCAAAAAAGAGAAGATATTTGATGCCAATGAAGTGATCTTCGGCCATATTATGGATGCCCATGAATTTCACTTTTTCTCCTGGAAAGGTTCCGATGGTCACCAGCACCACGCCACCATTCCCCTGCCCGTAATTCTTTACACAAAAGAAAAGGGTTTATCGGTTTTCATGTCTTCCGCCTTTCATCACGGCGAACACAACCATGAGGGCTTTGGGTTGCTCACCAACGAAAAGATAGATGCGTTAAAATTAGACCGTAACAAATATGCTGCCGGCCACATCGTTGCCGTAAATGCAGCAGGCGAAATAGACCAGACTGTTAAAGTGTACGATTTTTCTCTTACCAGGAATGTGGTACAGATGTTACTGGCCCTTACCCTGCTTGTTTTCATCCTTATTAAAGTTGCCCGCAGGTATGGTACCGGCGTGGGCATCACGTCTGCTCCCAAAGGCATGCAGAATACCATGGAAACCATCGTGAACTTTGTGAACGATGAAATTGCAAAACCAAACCTGGGTGCCAAAAGCAGTAAGTACCTTCCTTACCTGCTGACCGTTTTCTTATTCATCCTTATTAATAATATTGTAGGACTGATACCAGGTACGGCAAATGTTACCGGTAATATCGCCTTTACCTTCGTATTGTCAATGATCTCATTCGTGGTAATACTCTTCAGCAGCAATAAGCATTACTGGGGACATATCATCAACCCTCCCGGCGTACCGGGCTGGGTAAAGATCATCCTGGTACCTGTGGAGATACTGGGTATTTTCACCAAACCCTTTGCACTCATGATCAGGTTGTTTGCCAACATGGTGGCGGGGCATATTCTTATCATCTGTTTGATATCACTCATCTTCATCATGGCGGCATTGAATCAATATGTAGGCTGGGGTTTTTCTCCCTTCTCTATTGCCTTTACCATTTTCATTTATTTCATCGAGGTGCTGGTGGCATTTTTGCAGGCCTTCATCTTTACCATATTAACAGGCGTATTTATCGGGCAGGCTATTGAAGGTGCACACGAGGATCATGGGGATCATGCACACGCAGCCGCTCATTGATAACAGGAGTTTTTTTTAACCAATATAAATTCACAATTATGAATTTCTTCTTATTAGAAGCAGTGGCTAACGCAGGTGGTGCTATCGGTGCCGGCCTGGGAGCGATCGGTGCCGGTGTAGGTATCGGACAGATCGGTAAAGGTGCATTGGAATCCATTGCACGTCAGCCAGAAGCCATCAATGACATTCGTAGCAACATGATCCTGACTGCCGCCCTGGTAGAAGGAGCAGCGCTGTTTGCGATCATCATTGGTTTCTTAGCCATGGTGCTTTAACCCTTTTACTGCATCCGAAGCACAGGGCGGAGGATGCAGTATTTTTTGCACTGAGCACTGAGCGAAGTCGAAGTGAGAAGTGCAGGTGTTTCGAGCGAAGTCGAGAAACATGCGAAGTCGGGAAA
>DAOLIP010000007.1:0-6883 GCA_035328475.1 Ferruginibacter sp. | reverse complement strand
GAAACATGCGAAGTCGGGAAATGACAAATTAAAAACACTGAATTTTAAAATACCCATTGGGGAATAAACTATGCAATTACTTACACCGGCCTTAGGCCTTATCGTTTGGACGCTTTTAGCATTCCTTATCGTTTTTTTCCTGCTGAAAAAATTTGCCTGGCCTGCTATCATCGGCGGACTGGAGAAAAGGGAAAAGACCATTGCTGACTCTTTGGCTACTGCCGAAAAGATCAAACTGGAAATGGCCCAGATGAAGAACGACAACGAAGCCATCCTTACCCAGGCCCGGGAAGAAAGAGCCACCATGCTGAAAGAAGCCAAGGAAACCAGGGACAAGATGGTTAATGATGCAAAAGAAGAAGCAAAGGTTCAGGCAGCAAAGATCCTGGCCGATGCCCATGCTTCCATCAATAACCAGAAGATGGCTGCACTTACCGAGATCAAGAACCAGGTAGGAAGCCTCGTACTGGAAGTAAGCGAAAAAGTATTGAGGAAGGAATTAAGCAATAAAGCAGAGCAGGAGAATTACATTAAAACTCTTGCTGCGGAAGTTAAGTTGAATTAAAAATTATGAATTAAAAATTAAGAATGAGCTGTATTTGCTCGATCAATTCTTAATTCTTAATTCTTCATTCATAATTGAAGAAAATGAACAATCCACGTTTAGCAGGCCGTTACGCAAAGAGTTTACTTGACCTGGCAACCGAACAGAACCAGGTGGATGCGGTATATGCCGATATGAAATGGCTGCACAGCATCTGCAAAAGCAACCCTGATTTTGTGAATGTATTACGCAGCCCGGTCATTAAGCCTTCTGCTAAAGCGAGCATCATTGAATCAGTTACCAAAGAAAGAGTAAGCAAACTTACCAGCGCCTTCATACAGCTACTGGTTGGGAAGAACAGGGAACTGAACCTGCCGGAAATTGTAACTACGTATATCGACCAGTTCAATGCCTTACGCAATATTCATAAAGTAAAGATCACCACGGCCGACCTCATCTCCGAGGAAATGAAAACAGCCATCATGGCCAATGTAAAAGCCGGCGCTAAACCAGGTCAAACCTTTGAAATTGAAACCCAGGTTAAGAATGAACTGATCGGTGGTTTCTTACTGGAAACAAATGGTGTTTTGGTTGACGCCAGCATTTTAAGAGACCTGAAGGATATTCATAAGCAGTTCATGAATAACGACTATTTGCATAAGATACGTTAAGAAAGGACCAGAAATAATTTTTAAAAGCTGTTACTGATGTAGCAGCTTTTTTATTTGGAGGAAGAATTTGTTTATGTCGTTTGATAATTCAGCTATTAAAAAAATCTTTACCCCCGAAACGACTTAAACCTTTAAACGAAAGAATACACAGGTGTCTTTATATCATGGTAAAATAAAAAGGTCCACTTCTCTTCTTTTCCCTGCTTCCACCACTCCTGCCTTAGTTCCATACATTTCTTTCCATCGTAATCGTACTTGGCAATGAAACGGTTCTTCATCTGCTGCAGTTGTGGAGCCACGTCGCCGCCGTAAAAGATCATTTGCCCTTCTTCCTCTATCCAGAACACCTGGTGGCAAGGACTGTGAGCACCGGTTACATGATAGCTGATGTACCCTTCTATCTGACCATCTCCTTCCAGCAAAACCACCTGGTCGGAGTTTTGCAAACCATCAAAGTCTGATACCCGGTACGAAGGCGCTCCTTTCTTTAATGCAAATTCCATCTCATCTTTATGAACATAATACGTAGCGCTGGGAAAACTCAGGAATTTCTGCTTCAGCATTTCATCCGTCTTATAAATTCCTCCCGCATGGTCTTTATGCAAATGGCTGAGCAATACTTTGGTCACTTCCATGGGGCCAATGCCATTGTTGAGTAAGTTCTGGTGTATCTGCAAAGTACCATCCGGGTTTGAAAAGCCAAGCCCGGTATCAATTACAATAATATCTTTTGATGTGATGACAGCAAAGGGTTGTATCTCTACCAGTAAACTCCCTGTTGTTCGCTGCTGCAGGTCGTCTTTCTTTGTATCAAAGGGAATGAATTTCTTTGTAGCATCAATGGTAAAAGCGCCTTCGCTGAGTGGAATGATCTTCATCAGGCAAAGTTAATTGGTTAGACAAACAATACCATCAGGCCACTTAGCAACCAGAACAATATAGTAAACATAACATCCTGGACAGGTTTTTTTTCAAACGCATAAAATGTATTCTCCGGATTCCTTTTATACCGTAAAACAAACGCCTTGTAGAGAGCAAAAAAGATAATAGAAGAAAGAAATGCCACCCTAAGTACCTGGATATTTTTTTCCTTTACAATGAAAGAAACCAGGAACAATAAAAGGTCGATGCCCAGAATTGATAAAAAGGACTTTTTATTAAAAAGCCATTCTATCCTGAATAGAAATATTAAAACCGTACTGAAGCCGCTTATTACAAATATGTATAGCAATACCTGTTGCATGGTCTATGTACATTCATTTTCTGTCAATTCAACCTAATCTAAATTAACTCTTAAACATCTTAACCCGTTAAACGATTTAAACGAAGTCATCTCAACACCATCTGCCTGTCTGCATCCAGTTTTATCAAAATGAAAAGAAGAATGGTAAACGTAAGTAAAGAAGATCCGCCGTAGCTCATCAACGGAAGTGTGATACCGATCACCGGAGCCAGCCCGATGGTAACACATATGTTTACGGCCACATGAAAGAAGATGATGCCCGCTACCGAATACGCATATACCCGGCTGAAAGTACTTCGCTGCCGTTCGGCAATACGAATGATACGCAGGAGAAGAAAAAGATAGACCAGCATCAGTGTGGCGCTTCCCCAGAATCCAAAATTCTCACCAACAGAAGTGAAAATAAAATCGGTATGTTGTTCGGGTACAAAATCACCTTGTGTTTGTGTTCCTTTTAAAAACCCTTTGCCTGCAAACCCACCGGAGCCAATAGCGATCTTGGATTGCTTCACGTTATAGTCCTGCGCTTCCTCTTTCTTCTTCTTTGTCTTTTCATCCACGGTGCCCAGTTCCACTGTTTTTCCATCTGCGTAAGGATTGGTTTTACCCACCATACTGAATATCCGGTCGGCCTGATATCCCTTCAGTGCATGCTTAAAAATAAAAGGCACCACAAACTGGGCAAAAGCAAAACAGGATAGCCAGCCGAGTATGATGAATACAAGAATAGCGTAGTTCCGGGTAATCCTTCTCCAATAAATATAAATAAGAATAAGCGCTATTGCCGTAAACCCGATCAACAGTTGCGTGGAAGAAAATAAAAGTGTAGCCACCAGCAGCACGGCCACAGATACGCCCGAGATGAGATACCCGGGCGGCAAGCCTTCCCGGTACATGGGGATCAGGAATGAAAAGTAAACCAGGGCCAGCCCGGTTTCGCCCTGCAGTATAGAAAATACCGCCGGTGTGAATGCAATACCGGCAGCGATCAGTTGTGCTTTTGGTTTTTTAAAATCCGTTTCCTGCTGCGATAGATATTTCGACAGGGCCAGGGCTGTAAATATCTTACACAACTCTACCGGCTGCAGGTTCATGAAGCCTAGTGGTATCCAGCTTTTGGAGCCTTTGATCTCCTTACCAACCACAAAGGTTGCCAGTATGAGTAAGATACCTACCAGGTACGTAAGATTGGAAGTAGCGGTAAAAAGTTTACTGTCGGTAAGTAAAATGAAAATAGCCAGCACGGCACAGGCCGCAAAAAAGAACAACTGCTTGCTGTAATTCTTCTTAAAACCGAGAAAGGTCTGCATCAGGTTATCGCTGCTGCGGTACTCAACCGAGAAGATACACAGGATGCCAATGGCCACCAGTATGGCATACAGCCAAACCATCACCCAGTCGATACCTTTTGATATGGCAGGATTTTTTTGATACATACTACCTCACCCCCTTCCCCCTCTCCTTAAGGAGAGGGGGAAGAAGACTCTAATTATTTAAGCTGTCTTTTAATTCGGGTTTCTTTTTTTCGTTTGGCAGAATTGCTTCTGTTTTGATCGTTATTCTTTTATCGCCACTGTCTTTTACCGGCCGGCCCTTCTTCAGTTCTTCTTTATCCTGTTTGATCTGTTCCAGTGCATCCTGTTCATCGGTGGCATCCATCTCCATGGTATCCCTTAGGAATTTGATATACCCTTTTGCAACAAGGTAAGCCGTATCTTTTGCATGCGTTAATGAATCCCTTGTTTTAATGGCGGCATAAATACGGGAAGGTATCAGGTTCAGGTTGGTAAACTTGTCAACGATCGCTTTCCTGTTGGCCGCAATGGTATCGTTGAGGTATTTTTCTATCATCAATCCAACAATGGGCGCTGCATAAGTACCGCCAAACCGTCCGCTGTTCTCTACCACGCACATGATGGCAATCTTTGGATTATTTCTTGGTGCAAATCCGCAGAAAAAAGCGTGGTTGGGTTGTTTCACTCCCCGGAAGTAATTCTCCACCGTGCCGGTCTTACCGCAAATGCTGATGCCGGCAACCCTTGCTCCTGCTCCGGTTCCTCCATCCACCACTGCCTGCATACCATCATGCACCACTTCAAAAACGCTGTCGGGTATATCCAATGCGCTGTGCTTTTCTTTATACTTCGATAACATATCAAAGCTGTCGCCGCCTTCAATGGAATCAACCAGGTGTGGAATTTTATACCAGCCTTTGTTGGCGATATATGCCATTTCATTTGCCACCTGTATCGGTGTTACATCCACTTCACCCTGCCCGATACTTACCGAACGGAAATTGCAGTAATTCCAGGAACCATGTCCATACACTTTATCAAAATAAGCCGGCGTAGGTATATGCCCCGGTTTCTCCCAGGGAACATCAATACCTAATTTATGCCCCAGGCCAAAAGCCGACATATATTGATCCCATTTGGAAAGACTGCTGTCCTGGCTTGGATATTTTGGATTGGTGATCACCCGCTGCATCACCGTAGCGAAATAGGTATTGTCTGAGATACGAATGGCATTACGCAGATCAAACGTGCCAACATCCAGGCATTTCATTGGCTTGCCGCCACCACAACCATAAAAGGCTCCGCTGCAGGAAACCCGGAAATCGGTATTGATCACCCCTTCGTGCAAACCTACCAGTGCCTGCAATGTTTTAAATGTTGATCCCGGGGAATAGGTGGCGCTCACCGAACGGTTGAACAAAGGCAATGCAGGGCTAAGCAATAGCTCTGCATAATGTTTTCTTCGTTCGGCTCCTGTTAAAAGCTTTGGTTTGTACGTAGGGCTGCTCACCATACATATGATACCGCCCGTTCTTGGGTCCACGGCCACAATAGACCCGAGTTTGTTCTCCATTAATTTTTCACCCAGTTCCTGCAGTTCAATATCAATGGAGGTAAACATATTTTGCCCGGCAACAGCAGCCGTATCAAATTTTCCATTCTCCAGGCGATCGGTAAGCCGGTTGAATTTATCCCGTTTCCAGAATTCAATACCCCGCTGTCCCATCAGCACTTTTTCGTACGTACGTTCCAATCCTGCCTTACCGATATAATCACCCATTACATATCCCTGGTATTTTGGATTTTTTAAAATATTGGAATCCACTTCACCCAGGTAACCAAAGATATTTCCGCCGGCTTCGTAGGGGTAATCCCTTACCGAACGTTCCTGCAGGTAATAACCCGGGGCCAGCTTATACATATTCTCATTGAGCTTGGCCATTTTTTCATTGCTCAGCAGGGGTTCAAAGATGGAGGCCCGGTATGATTTGTTCTTAATGATGGCGGTGATGATCCGTCGGTGAAATTCTGCCGTATCAATGCCAAGGATGTTGCAAAGGGTCATCGTATCGGTTCCTTTGATCTTACCAGGGGTTACCATCAGGTCGTAGATAACCGTGTTGCGCAGGATAGCCCTTCCCTTGCGGTCAAAAACAATTCCCCTGTCGGGATAGATCACTTTACGGAAGGTGCCCTGGTCGTCGGCCTGTATGCGGTACTTGGTGGAAAATAACTGCAGGTTCACCAATTGAAGGAGAATGACAATGAACATGCCGATGAACACCAGCATGATCACATTCTTTCTTGATTGATTAAATACGGACAATTCTGTTTATGTTTTAACGATCGGTTTCTTTATGGTTTCCGAAATGATGGCTATGCCGTGTTGGTCCGGAACGACTGCTTACGGGAGAACAACAATTCGGTAATCAGTATCAACAGCAAACTTACGGCAGTTGACAAGAGTGTTTTTAAAATAAAATACCAGATGTTTCCAAACTGCCATGCTTCCAGTAAGAACAGCCAGCCGTGATGGATGAGTGTAAGCACGCCGGTGAAAATGAAATAAGGAAGAAACCCGCCCATGCTTTTAAAGGAGGGTTCTTCATAGTTGGTATCGGCGCCTTCCTGCGGAATGAGCAGGTTTACCAGGAACGGGCGGATGTATGCAATAAGTACACATGCTGCTGTATGAAAACCCGGGTGATGACGAAAACTATCCAACGTGAATCCCAGCACAAAGGCAACCAGCATCTGCCAGCTACGCTTCATCCGGAAGGGCATCCACAGAATGAAAAGGAAATACAGGTAAGGAGTTACCATCTGGTGCAGGTGTATCTTATCCAGTACATATACCTGCACCAGGATGAGCAATGCAAAACGAAGGATATTTTTAACCAGTGTGTTCATGGTGGGTTACTGGTCTTTCTTTTTAACGTTATCTAAAATGGCCTTGATACTTTCTGCCTGTTTGTTCTCTATTATATAAACATATTCCAGGTTATAGAAATTGGCGGCCGACCTGAATTTAATAAGGTAATTACTGCTGCCCTTGTCGGGAACGGCTTCTTCCACCCGGCCGATCATCATTCCAATGGGAATGCTGGTGCTGAAGCCGCTGGAAATAATG
>DAOLIP010000006.1:49935-76223 GCA_035328475.1 Ferruginibacter sp. | reverse complement strand
ATGCGTCTTTGGCAAATACATTGTGCATTTCTTTTTCCAGCCAATCCCATACCTGTTTTCCGGTAACCATCCCGGTTCTGACTGTACTGTCGACCGGGAACATATCATAAATATATGACTCGGTAATCGGGATGTTTCCGGTATGGTCTGGCGTGGTTCGGGGTGGACAGAACCTGAATCCATTCGATAATACGATATCTATATCGGGTACCTTCCATTTCAAAGCATCGAGGATCATCGTATCTATGGGGTTTTCAACAACAAAGTACCTGTACAGCGGTATGGTGCTATACCCTGCCACCGTATACATATCCCGTTCAAAAGGTTTTTCATTCTCTTTAATTATGGCGGCAATTTCTTTAGAAGGCCTGAACCTGTCCGCTGTTATCTCCACCAGTTCATAGTCATCTTTTATCACCTTGCCTTTTTGTATGGTAAGGTTTAGTTTGCCCACAAAGGACCCGAAAGCGCCGGGTTCCACCACCTTGCTGTATTTACATTGAATGGGTTTACGAACCCGTTCATGTGTATCGCCACCAAGTATGTAATCAACACCCGTGCACTCTGCTGAGTTTGCGAGGTGTATTTGCTGCGATAATCCCAAATGAGCAACAACTAAAACATAAATGCATTGTTCCTGGTTGCGGAGTACATCAACATAATGCGCCAGGTTTTCTTCCGGTTTGGTATAAATGATCCCTTTACTGTAATTTGGCGATTGCCTTATTGGAACCAACGGGTCGGTATACCCCAGAAAACCAATCTTAACCCCGTTAACATTCCAGGTGTGGTAAGGAGGAAATATCAGTTCGCCTTTTTTCCCTTCGCCCAGGTCGTGGTACATGTTTGCACAAACCTTGGGAGCGTTTAATGAACCCAGCAAAGTCTGCATGGCCTTTTTATAATAAATAACTTCCCAATTGCCGGGCAGATAGAGATCATAACCCAGGGCATTTAAAATAGGCACCATCGCTTTACCGGTGGTTTTAACAGACAGTTCGCTTCCCTGGAACATGTCGCCGGTGTCAATTAAAAATGTATGAGGGTTTTTTTCTCTTTGCCTTTGAATGTAAGTAGCCAGTTGTGCATATCCTCCTGTTTTGCGAAATACAGCTTTATCATTTTCCCAGAATAATTCATCGTGGGGATGTACCTGGCAGTGCACATCGGTGGTTTGCAGAATGGAAATGGTAAATGGTTTTTCGTCCCCGGGTGTTTCATCGCTCTCCTGTTTGCCGGCTGTTCCGGCCATGGAAAGAACGGGTGTTGAAGCGAGCAATCCTGCCCCGCCAAGGGTGCTTAACTTTTTAATGAAATCTCGTCGCTGGTTTTTCATATGCCACATTATTTTTTTTCTGAGGATACTTTTTGTTTTACAGCTTCTTCCATCTTCTTTTGTGCTTCCACGATGGGTTTGAAAGGACCGTACTTGTGCTGTACTTCCGTAAATGCATCTGCATATGGTCCAAATGGATGGTCAACCGGTTTTTTTGAAATATCGGGCCAATCCCGGGGCACATTGATATGCGGTCTTGCCTGTGAGGTAACAAATGCTGCAACATCCCAGGCTTCTTCATCTGTAAGTTGTGCGCTTAAGTGGGTTACCCCCTGCGGCATATTATACTTTACATATTTTGCAAAATTGCTGATGCGGTATAAACCTGCCCCATCATTAAAACTGTTTTTGCCCCATAAGGCAGGGTATATATACTCGGTTTTGTCGGCATTAAAAATCCCTTCGCCATTTGCCTGGTGACAACTCTGGCACTTTGTCGTATAAACCGCCAACCCTTTTTCCGGGTCTGCTGCACGCTCAAGCCAGGCAAGTTCTTTAAGTCCTGACCCCTCCGCTTTTTTTCCTTTTTCAACATTTGAACCCACAAAATTGATATAAGATACTATGGCCTGCATCTCTTTACTTTTTGTATTCAATGTTTTCCCATTTAAGCTTCTTTCAAAACAATCATTTACTCTTTTATAAATATCCTCAACACCCCCGCTCCGTGCCCTGAATTTTGGATAGAGTGAAGCAACCGAACCATAGTTGTTGCCAAAAACAGCTGTACCTGCCTGTAGATGACAATTCTGGCAGTTAAGGCCGTTGCTCATTTTAATAACTGAACCATTGGGCCCAAGGTATTTGGCAGTATGCGCAATTAATTCCTTACCATATTCAATCTGTGCTTTCTGCCCGGCATCAGTAATATTACTGATCTCAGGCGCAGTCCAGTAATTACCGGCATTTGTTTTTACTGTTTCGGAAACTGCCGCCTGCTGTGTTTGTTTTTCCGGTTCCCCGGGTTGACCTGTATAAAATAAAATAAATGGAATGGCAACAATTGTGATTACCAGTACTACAATAATGAGTAGTAATTTATTGATGATTGAAACCAGCCCCTGTGTTATTTTGCCTTCCTCCTGTTCGTTGTGCATAAGGAATGATTTTTAAATTAATGAGGCAATTTATCCCTGAAGTATCCATATAAAAATGTTCCGATAATGGCGAAGAGAAATACGATCGTCATTGTTAAAAAGCCATACCCGATATTTACCACCATCGGGCCGGGGCATGTACCGCTCAATGCCCAGCCCAACCCAAAAATGATACCTCCCAGAAGATAACGCACAACAGATCTTTCTTTTGGATAGAAGGAAATCGGGTTGCCGTGATAATCCCTTATTTTAAACTTCTTTATCAGTGCCACCCCAATAACCCCCAGTGTAACGGCTGTGCCTATGATGCCATACATGTGAAAAGCCTGGAAACGGAACATCTCCTGTATCCTGAACCAGGACAGCGCTTCTGATTTAGCCATTACAATTCCAAAAACGATACCGAGTACAAGAAATTTTAGAAACTTCATCTGATCAAAATATTAATGGTAGAATTAAAAAGGTCATTGCTAGGCCACCGATAAAAAATCCAATCACTGCGATCAGGGAAGGCAGCTGCAGGTCGGATAAACCACTGATGGCGTGGCCGGAAGTACAACCACCGGCATACCGGGAACCAAAGCCAACCATCAGTCCACCCATTGCCAGCACAAGAAAACCTTTTACAGAAAGCAGGGCATCCAGGCTGAAAAGTTCCGCTGGCTGTAAGGAGGCCGGCGCTGCGATACCCAGTTTTGCCAGGTCACTGATCGTTTCGGGCGAGATCTGAACCGGGGTATCTGTTGACAGGAATTGTTTTGCAATAAAGCCTCCAATAATGGCGCCTGCCAAAAAAACCAGGTTCCATACCTGGGCTTTCCAGTTGAAGTCAAACAGTTTGGCCTTCTTTCCTAACCCTGCCGCAGCACAGATGGTCCTTAAGTTAGACGAAAAACCAAATGACTGGCCAAAGTACAAAAGAAAGAACATGATCGCAGCGATCATTGTACCGGAGAACCACCAGGACCAGGTTTGTGTTATCACCTCTCTCATGTGATTGATATTAATGGTTTAAATGAAATGAGATAATGGGTTTGAATAAATGATTGATGAGTTTTTCCGTTGCACTGTGATGGAAGAAACCCCCTTTGCCATGTGTGCCGATACAGATGATATCCATATTGATCATCTGGTTAAAATGTATGACCCCGTTCTCTACATCCTTATCATTTATCAGGTGGCATTCGTAATCGGTTATATCATTCAGCAAAGCAAATTCTTTCATTTTGGCTTCAACGGCAGACCGCTCTGCTTCCACGTTGCCGGATGTTATCTGGAGCAGGTGCAGTTTTGTGCCGAAGGCGCTGATCAGTTTATGCATCAGCTTCAGGTCTTCGGGCACCGGGTTGCTGAAATTATGTACCAGCAGTATATTCCGGATAACGAGGTCTGAACGGTCGCACATTAATGAAAGCAGCGGTATCTTTGATCTTCGGGCGATCATTTGTGTTGCTGATCCCGAGAGTTTTTCCTTTATACCCCATGCCCCTTTGGTTCCCATTACGATGATATCAAAATGATTTGCCTCGGAAAAATCCAGGATCGCATCGGTCACTTTTCCCAATAACAGGTGAGTCTGGATATGGCTGCCATATAATGTTTTAAGATTGGCCAGTTTGCGTTCTGCTATTTCCTTTTGCTTTATCACATAATTCACATCGATCTCCCCGCAGGTTTGAATATCCCCATTGGAACCCATGGTCACTGTATCCGGCACCGCCAGGACATGCAGGAAGTGGATCTCGGTCGCTGTCTTTTCTTCCAGTTTTTTCACCATCAGATAGGCAAACTCTGCCTGCACAGAGAAATCGGTAGGTATCAGTATTTTAAAATTTTCCATATCCCTTAAATTACAGGTTTTATACTACTGTTTGCAGTCAATATTCTGCCAGGCACCTTTATTTTCCACATTTTTAATTCCGGCCTGCTCAAGCAGTTCCGTGGCAACACCGGCCCGGCTTCCGCTGCGGCAAACCACGATCACCTTATCATAGGCCTTCAATGACCCGATTTTTGTTTCCAGTTCATTCAACGGGTAGTTGACGCTGCAGGCTGCATGGCCGTCATTATTCCATTCCTCAACAGTGCGTACATCTACAATGATCGTTTTTGTGGCGGCCGTATCAATTGACTTTGTTTCCGTTTTACCGGGCAGTTCCCCGCTGTTTGTACACGAAAGCAGGCCAGCCATAAGTGCAACGGCAAAAAGATATTGTTTTACGCTCCTCATTTTACATACTGGTTTACCTGCTCCCAGGTACCTCCGTTAACCACGTTGGTAAACCCGTTTTGCTCCAGGATCATTTTTGCCTGGCCGCTCCGGTTACCACTGCGGCAAAATACAATGATGTTCTTTTTGCCTTTGAACTGTGCGATCTGCTGCGTTACGCTGTCTAAAGGGATGTTTACCGATCCTTTTACATGCCCGGAAGAATATTCCCCGGGAGTTCTTACGTCTACTAAAAAGGCCCCCTCTTCGATCTTCTCTTTCAGATCTGGCTGGGGTCTGCCACCAAATAATTGCTGCAAAATGTTCATGGTTTTATTTTTATACAGTGAATTTTTTAATTACCCCGATCAACCCGGCTTTAGGCACCACACCACTTTGCCTCCAGAGTGGTTTGCCGTTCTTAAACAATATCAGCGTAGGCACCCCCTGTACCTGGTATTCGTGAGCCGCCTGGGGGCTTTTATCCACATCTACCTTTATGATGGTTGCGGCATCGCCCAGTTCTGCCTTTACATCTCTTAAAATGGGAGCCATCATTTTACAGGGGCCACACCATTCGGCAAAGAAATCGACCAGCACCGGCTTGTCGGAATTTATGATCTCGTTAAATGTCATTTTCGTTATTTTTTCGTTTTACCGGATTCCCTTTGTATTCCTTTTTAAACATACCGAACAACAAAGCCCCCATCAGCGCCCCATACAAAGTACTGTTCAATGGCTTTGATGTTATTGCACAGGTTCCGGATACACAACCTACCTGCTGCCAGTAAATATACCCGGCTACCGCACCCACGGCAGCGCCAATAAAATAGAGCAGGTTATTTTTAAACCACTTCTTCATACTGAATTTCTTTAGATATTGATTTATTCTTTACAGGTGGAGCCGCACAATTACCGCTTGCACAACATCCCATGTTAAACAAAGCCATCCCGGTAAATAGTATACCCGCTATTCCAAACAGAACGTCTTTTGCCATCAGTCCCTGCACAAATATGGCTATTCCCATAACCAGCCTCAACACCCTGATAAAATTCCAGTTACTGAAGATCGCCTGTTTCATAATAATGTATTTCTTTGTTTTCCCGGCAAAGTTAAAACAAGCCACCGCTCCTCTAAGTAACAAAGGTTACATAAAAAGCAGCCCGTTGGCTGCTTAAAAGTATTACCCCTCATGTGTGTCTGTGCTTTATATCCCGGTTATTTCTTTAAAAATGCCGAATACATCCATACCAGTTTTTCCTGTGCCCGGATATAGTCGCTCATTAAAGCATTGGTTCCTTCATCGTTGGCATCTGCGGCCAGTTCCAGTATCTCCCGCTGGATGATGATGATGGTTTTAAATGCATCCAGGATCTGTTCGACAGACCTAATCCCATCGGAGACCCGGGGGCTTTCCTTGATACCCGAGACCCGGGCATAGGCCGAATAATTATGCTCCGGGGTATAGCCCAGCGTAAGGATCCGCTCTGCCACTTCGTCTATCTTAAGCAGCAGGTCGTTGTACAGTTCTTCAAATTTCAGATGCAGTTCAAAGAATTTATCCCCTTTGATGTTCCAGTGGTAGCCCCTGGTATTCTGGTAAAAGACGGAGTAGTTTGCAAGCAGTACATTCAGTTTTTCTGCCAACTGTTTGCTTTTCTTCTTATCGAGTCCGATTGCATTCATATCAGTGTATTTTATGTTTAAAGGTAATTTATCTGCTGTGGTATTCCGGCAACAATTGTTACAAAGGTATCCTGCGACCATTTACCATAAAAACAGGAATTGCATATACGGGTAAATTAATAATAGCGGCCATCCCCTTCTCCGGTACCGGATTCTCCATTCAGTTTACAAGCCCTAATATACTTTTCACTATCCCCCATGCAGCTGCTTTTAAAATCACAGCGGCCAAAAGTTTGAGGTGCTTTATATGAGGTCCCGGTTTATCCTCATTCCGGAATTGTATGCGAATTTTATTGATAATCCTTTCCCGGTTTATTATACAAACAGCATATGCACGCCCTCTCCCTGGCTCTGTTTATAAAAATCACCTACCGTAATCACATCATCCACACCTTCATAAAGGTCTTCCTTCTTGTAATGAAACATATCCATGGCCAGTTTGCATGCCCACAATTTTACGCCGGAGGCGGTAAGTATATCCAGGAACTCATGCACATCCGGCATATCTATTTTTTCCATTTCTTTTTTCATCATGCTGCTTGCCAGTGCCTCCATACCCGGCAAACCTCCCAGCAGGGTCGGCATGTGCATGGCCGGGTTACCTACCGTAGCCACATGCAGGTGTTCGAGTTTCTTTTTATGAACAGCTTCCAGTCCGAAAAAAGTAAAAAATATTTCAGCCGCTATCCCTTCCATACGGGCACCATTGGCCAGTACAAAAGCGGCATATACATTTTCCAATGTTCCTTTAGAGAGGATGATCATCATTTTTTTTATTGCTCCGTTATTTTCACTCATAATTGACAAATTTTAAACGGTTAAATACAACTCGCCGGCTTGGGTATGCCGGCAATTTTTGTTGCGGTCTTTAAAGGGGCCGTTGGAAATAACTGGTAGAACTCCTTGATATCGGTAACACCGCTTTTTCCAATGCGCCTGATACTGAGCGCCACCTGGTTCTTGTGTTCGTTTTGCAGGTATCTTAATATTTCCCAATGCCGGGGAGTTAAAGAAACACCTGCTTCTGCCGCCAATACTTCAGCAATACATTCCTCCCATTGCCCAAAGTCAGTTAAGTATCCTTCTTCATTTACGGTAATGCTTTTACCTGCTATTGTCTTTTCCATGATTTTTATTTTAAAGATTTAATAATTTATGCGTAATGTTTTCCGCTTTCAGACATGGTTGCTGATACAAAAGGAATATGCGTTCCTTTCAACAAAACATTCCAGTATATCCACCTGAAAGCCAGTTTACCCATATGGTTCATCCTGCTTTCCTTCAGGAGCCGTAACGGCCCGATTCCGGCAAACGGAAAACTTCCTTCCACCGGCTCATGGGTATAATTGAAATCTATCAGTAATGCTTTGCCGTTACCGGTTTCAATAAAGCAGTTGGCATGCCCGTCAAACTCTTCTTTTAAAGGCTCTCCATGTACAAAACGAAGAATGTTTTCGGTTAATATCTCTGCTTCAAAATGAGCAACAGATCCTGCTTTGGACGCCGGTATATTACTGGCATCACCTAAGACAAAAATATTTGCATGATCTTTAGACTGCAGGGTGGCTTTATGGGTTGGTACATAATTCAGGTCATCGCCCATGCCGGATCGCTCCATTAATTCATCGCCCTTGTTGGTAGGTACTGTTACCAGCAGGTCAAACGGGATCACTTTGCCGCCATAATCCACGATCTCCTGCTTTTCATTATCTACCCGTTCAATGGCGAAGTCTGGTTCAATGTTAATCCCTTTTTCATGTAATAAATGTTCCAGGGCTTCGGTGGCTTTTGGTTTTGTAAATGCACCGCTTAACGGCGTAACGTAAGTGATCTCCACTTTATCACGCATATGCTTATGTTTGAAAAACGAATCGGCTAAAAAAGCAAACTCCAGCGGCGCCACGGGGCATTTGATGGGCATCTCGGTTATATGAACAACCAGTTTGCCGCCTTCCCAATTCCTCAGTTTATTTCTTAATGCCAGCGCTCCTTCAAATGTGTAAAAGTCAAAAACAGATTTTTGCCACCCGGCTCCCTTCATGCCTTCGGTTTCTTCGGGAGCAATTTTAGCACCGGTTGCTATTATCAGGATATCATACGCTATTTCAGCACCGGTACCGAGTTGTATTTTATTTTTACCCGGCAAAATGCGGCCGATCTGCTGTTTGATAAGCTTTACATCCTTTGGAATAAACTCCTCAATTGTCTTGATTATATCTTCCGGGGTATAAATATCAAAAGGCAGGAAAAGGTAACCGGGCTGGTAATGATGTTCTTCCCTTTCATCAATGATGGTTATTTCCCACTCTGGATGTTTTAACTGGTGATGCAGGTGGTTCGCCATCATGGTTCCCGCTGTTCCTGCTCCCAGTATCACAATATGTTTCATACAAGCTGGTTTTAAATTGAATGAATCGCCTCCGCAATTTTTATTGCAGGCCTGAAAATGATTTTTGATTTAACAGAATTAGAGATCAGGCAGGCCGCTTCCGATTTTTCCAGGATACGGATGGCTTTTTCCTTATCCGCTCCCGGTGCAATGGTCAATACAGGGGCTAGCAGTATTTCACTCATCATCAGTTTTCCATCCACTTTTTCAAGTGTGCCATCGGCATTGCTTTCAAAATCTATAAAATCGAATTTGAAATTTTCCGCAATGGCCAGGAAGGTTGTCATAAGACAGCTGTTTACCGCGGCCACCAGCAAATGCTCCGGCGACCAGATGCCCTCCATTCCTTTCGGAAATTCAGGCGGAGTAGCCACTTCTATATTTGAATGTAAGACGGGAGAACTCATTAATCCTTTCCTGTCAGATTCCCAGTTCAGTTTTACTTCGTAATGGTGTGTGATGTTCATAAAATCCGGTTTGTGTTTAGAATCTAATTTCAGGGCTAAATTCAAAACAAACTGGTGCCGGATGTGTAACTTATATCACACAATACGCAACAATGCCGAGCTTCATGAACGAAGATGACATTCGTCATGAACTCATTTAACCAAAATCAGGAAAGAGGATAAAAAGGGGGACAAACCGGTAGCAAACCACCAATTTAAAACAGGCTTGAAGACTTAAAACAACCCGTTTTACCATTAACAGAAAGGCTGCTACAGGTTATAGCAAACCTGTAGCAGCCGGTACCAATAACTAAACCGGATGCATTAAACTTTTTTTGCCGGGCAGGTATTTAACCCTACCAGGGAATACAGGGGGCAAAAGCTAATCAAACTGGTTAGTACAAATACAGCACCCAGCACCAGCAGCACGATGCCGAATGTACCGGTAACGGTATTGGTAAAGTACAAAACTGCAAAAACGGCGGCCAGCAGTAACCGTATTATCCGGTCAGTATTTCCCATGTTCTTTTTCATAATAATTGTTTTATTTTTTAAATAATTGTATTGCCCAAACAACAGCAGTAACAATACCTATGCACAACAAACAAACGAGCATAATCTTTTTAAGCTTTTGTTGCATTGTTACCGGTTATATTGCAAATGTATTTATCTAAAACCATCAATCTGGTGACCTGGGTTACCAGCTTATAAAATTTCGATCCCGGCTGGCAGTTGTCTTACTTTTCCTTCCTGTTCCAGTTTCTTCATTACCCGGCTGATCACCTCTCTAACAGTACCCAGCTCTGCCGCTATTTGCCGGTGACGGAGATTAAGTACTTTACTGTTCTTTTGCCTGGCTGTATCCTGCAGGTAATTATACAAACGCTGATCAAGCCGGCTATACAAAAGATGATTAATGGTATCCAGTAGGGAAGTATAACGCTGGTTGTAAAGGTTAAAAAAAAGCTCATTCAAAGACGGGAAGGATTTTACCCATTCATGCAGCTTTTCAACCGGCAATAATAATAACCGGGCATTTTCATCAGCAACGGCAAACACCTTACTGGCAGTACTTTTCAACCCGGCATTGAAAGACATAATACAACTTTCGCCGCTTTCTATATAATAAAGCAATAACTCCCTATCCTCGTGCCGGGTAAAAACTTTTACCATACCCTCCAGTACCAGTGGTACATATTTTACATACTGCCCTTCCCGCATAATTTCTGTTTGTGCAGAAAAATCCTTTACAATTCCGAATTTTTCCAATTGGTCAATAAACTCAGTTGGCAAACCCTGCAGATATTGATGTAACGTTTTCATTTGCCTGTTATTTGAAACAGCAAGCTATTTAAAAAGCCGGAAATTCGGATGGCCGAAAGGCTGTACCATGGATGTATGCTGAATTAAATAAGACTATCTGCCGGTCTTTCTAATGAACACCTTGATTATTTTACTGCTTGCTTTACTCTCCTTCCCGGTATTATCCCAGAAAATATTACCGGCGCTGCTATTGATTCCCCCAGCTATGTACCCGATAAGGGTTTCTTCTTTTTTCAATGAACCGGCATCAGCGATCCCTTCCTTAAACATATTAGTTTCCGGCATAAAAATAAATTCGGCTGCTGCACCCAGGTAGCCCGGCATTTGCAGGGGCAAATAAATTTCATTCACTTTATCACCCTTCCTGATAATAACGCTGATCGTTTTGGTGAAAGGCACATCTTTATTGTTCACTGTTTTACCGTTTTTACCGGGATAATACCTGGCTATTCCTCCAAAAAAAACAGTGTACACAGAACCGGCAGTTTTATCATACATGGGCATCACGGCACTGTGGTAATGGCTGAACTTCTGCATAAAGCGGTTATTTACTTTATAACTTCCGCCAACAATATCAACAAAGCCGGTGAACGGTACATCTTCCTTGTATTGAAACACCCCGGAAAACATGGTATAACCCAATTCAGCATTCTTAAATACCTGGGGTACTAAATTGTAATCTCTGCGATGAAGATTGATGCTGTCTTTTTCTGCCGAATAATTCTTTACAGCCGGTGTATCGTTATTATATTCAATGGTGAATTTCCTGATCTCATTTGTATATTCCTGTATAAATCCAGGTCCATGATCGGGACCATGCGGATTATACCTGCCGTCAAATCTTTGCCCGCCGGCCAATAAAAGAGTATCCCCCAGTTTAGCCAGCCTGCCACCTGTTACTGCCATTCGTTCATCCCTGATCTGAACAACAGTATTGTGGATTGACTTTTTATGAACGATGGCTGTTATCAATTCATCCACCTGTATCACCGCCAGAAAGGGAAATGTGATATGATCATCTGCGGTTTCACTGTACCCATATCCCCCCGTTAAAATCAGCCTGTTGCCACTTTGCCAAAATTCCATATTGGTACTTTGAAATTGCTCTGCAATGGCAGCGGGTAAACCTTCCAGAGATTGCTTCCACACCTGTTTTTTTACAGGGTCAACTACATAGATATGTTTATTTTGCCCCTCTTCATCAAATGTAGCCCAGGGTTGCCGGCGATGCAGGCCGTCGTTTCTGCCACCAACCAACAGCCATTTCCCCTGCCAGGTTGCATACGCATATGATTGCAATGCAGGCATATCAATTACTTCCATGGACTCAAGCCGTATGGTATACGGGAATTGATTTACCTGGCTTTGAGCCACTGTAACTACTGCGATAAAAACTGAGACAACGGTAACTAATAGTTTCTTCTTCATGTGCAACTGTTTTAATGAAATACCTGCCGGTACTTTATTCAATATAATTCTGCAACTATCTTCTATAGCTTCCAATATAATGCATCCGCTTTCAGAATCTGGTTTCCATTGGGCTGTTGATAATGGCATCAAATTCTGCCTGGGTAATATATTGTGGTGTGTATGTGCCACCAACATTCAAAATGTTTTTATAGAACGATCTCATATGGTTGCGGCTTCCCTTAGTAAGATTGTCATACACTAAACGTATGTCCTGGTTGTCAATATTGATTAATGCGGTTTTCAAATCAAATATGTCAAGGTCTTCAATGGTTGCTCCAACTTTATACGCCTCCAGTATGCTTGTATTGCCTCGAACCACTAATTGGCTATAAAGGTTCTGCAATATTGTATTATTAAATACACCAACTGCATTGCTGCCAACGGGATCCGTTAAACCATACTTTTTCAGCAGCATCCGTACTGCCTCCATGTGCGTTTGCTCACTGTTGGAAATATTTGAGAAAATATTTGAACCCCACTTGTTATACAACGTGATATAAACATCCCTCGCCAGTTTTTCTTCTTCCCGCATAAACGGAAGACTTGTTAATTCAGCAGTACTCAATGGTTCAAGCGGTAAACTGTTAACCTGTGCCTGGAGCTTAACCATATTGCCATTCCCGTTGTTGCCAGTATTATTGGAAGGATCATCGTCCTTGCTGCAAGAGAAAACTGAAAATATGAGAACGGCCCCTGCCAGATAAGAAGCGATTGATTTTGATCTGTTTATCATAACCGGGTGTTTTTATTGTGACTAATTTTTTACATCATGAAGTTAATCCGGGAAACTGCTGAACTCAGTAACATGTGTTACATACAGCAACATTTGTTGCTTTTCAAAATGATCCGCTTCAGTGAATTCCCATTCACCCAGCATTACAAAGTTCGTTTCTGGATGAATGGGATAAAAAAAGCCGGTGTGTAAACCACCGGCTTTGATCTCAATCAACAAACTGTTTTTCCAGGTTATTTATTCTTCACTTCTTCTAAAACCAACAATTTTTCTTCTATTATTTTTTTGAAAACATGTTTTGGAAAGGCTCCCGGCTGCATCATGGGTTCTCCATTCACATCTATGAAAAGCATAGTAGGTATACTTTGAATTCCAAATACTGCTGACAGTTCCGGCTCCGTATCTGTATTCACTTTATAGATAACCACCCTGCCTTCGTATTCCATGGAAAGTTCTTCCAGCACCGGTGCCACCATTTTACAAGGGACACACCAATCAGCATAAAAATCAATGATGGCTGGCAATTCGCCCTGGTACTCCCAATCCTGTTTTGTACTGTAATTAAACACTTTGTCCTTAAAATCCTGTGTGGTCATTGGTATGGTTGCCATAAATCCTATTTAACGTTTGAAGCTATTTTATGCTTTCATCACTTTACTCTGGCAAACAAAATCTGTTCTCGGTATTGTGGTATTGCTGATGGCCTTGAAGCCCCCTTCAATTTCAGTAAAATTCCTGTACCCACGTGCCTGTAAAATAGAAGCCGCGATCATGCTGCGGTAACCGCCGGCACAATGCAGGTAAAAATGTTCCTCTGCATTGATGTCCTTTATCCAGTCATTGATATTGGCCAATGGCCTGTTATATGCTTCCTCTATATGCTCAGCGGTATACTCACTCTCTTTACGGATATCCAGGATCTTATCTTTGCCGATCTCCACTTCTTTTGCAAACCGCTCTGCTGTTATGCGGTCAATCACGTCGGCTTCTTTACCTGCTGCCAGCCATGCTGCAAAACCTCCTTTTAAATGCCCCAGCACGTTATCGAAACCAACACGGCTCAAACGGGTTACTGTTTCTTCTTCTTTACCCAGGTCGGTAACCAGTAACAGCGGTTGTTTTACATCTACGATCAATGCGCCTACCCAGGGAGCAAAATCACCGTCTAAACCAATACTTACCGATTGGGGAATAAACCCTTTGTAAAATTCTGTATTTGTCCTTGTATCCAGGATCAGCGCTTCTGTATTCTCTGCAGCAGCTTCAAATTCATCGGGTGTTAATGCCCGCATGCCGTTGTTTAAAACGGTTTCAAAACTTTCATAGCCTTTTTTATTCATAGCCACATTCAAACCAAAATAAGCCGGAGGCGGAAGCAGCCCTTCCGTGACCGCTTTTATAAAAGATGCTTTATCAGGTTGGTTTAAGGCATAGTTCATTTTCTTCTGATTGCCCAGGGTATCCACCGTTTCCTTCATCATATTTTTACCACAGGCACTGCCGGCGCCATGTGCAGGATAAACAATTACATCATCTGCCAGGGGCATGATCTTGGTCATCAAACTTTCATACAGTAAACCGGCTAACTCGTCCTGGGTCATGTGTGCGGCTTTTTGTGCCAGGTCCGGACGGCCAACATCACCTAAAAACAATGTGTCGCCGCTAAAAATGCAATGATCTTTTCCTGCCTTGTCTCTTAAAAGATACGTGGTACTTTCCATGGTATGGCCCGGCGTATGCAACACCTTAATGATGAGCTGACCAATTTTAAATTCCTCGCCGTCTTTTGCCGAAATAAATTCAAATTCAGGGTTGGCATTGGGGCCGTACACAATCGCTGCGCCTGTTTGCCTGGCCAGGTCCACATGTCCGGATACAAAATCTGCATGAAAATGTGTTTCGAAAATGTATTTTAATTTCACCCCGTCTTTCTGCAACCTGTCTAAATAAGGTTTTGTTTCACGAAGTGGATCAATAATTGCGGCCTCTCCATTACTGGTAACGTAATAGGCTCCCTGTGCCAGGCAGCCGGTATAGATCTGTTCAATATTCATGGTATTATTTTTTTAAATTTTATAACGCAAATATCCATTGTGCTTTTAAAGCAGATGGTAACATTAGTTGCATTTGCTGCGGGATGTTACTTTAGTTACGTATGCAAGGTCCGGATTTTTAAGGGAAAAACAGCCTTAGACAGAACCCCCAAACAAAAAGCCCCGGTTTTCCTCCGGGGCTGAGTTATCAAATATGAAAACCGGTTACAACATAGTTGTGGGACAAACATAATCTGATTTAGGCACATTGGTTTTTGAAATTTCTGTAAAACCGCCGATCACATCTGTAAAATTATCCCAACCCCGTTGCTTAAGTATGGAAGCTGCAATCATACTGCGGTAGCCACCGGCACAGTGTAAAATAAACGGTTTGGCTTTTGGAAACTCTGCCAGGTGATTATTGATCTCGTTCAGCGGAATGTTAACAGCATCGGTGATATGCTGCGACTGAAATTCGCTTTTTTTCCGGATATCTATGGTTAACCGTTTTTCGTTTTCATGGATCTTTGCAAATTCTTCGGCCGTAATTCTTTTTACGGTATCCACTTCTTTGCCGGCCTTTTTCCAGCTTTCAAAACCCCCATCCAGGTATCCAATGGTACCGTCATAACCTACCCTCGACAGGCGGACCATGGCTTCCTCTTCATACCCGGGATTACATACCAGTAATATTTCCTGTTTTATATCCGGTATCATTTCGCCCACCCATTGCGCAAAGTTTCCGTCTAGCCCGATGTTGATACTGTTGGGAATAAATCCATTGGCAAAGTCAGTTGCATTGCGGGTATCCAATACCAGGGCATTCGTTTCATTGGCCACTGTTTCAAAAGCCTCTGGAGTTAAGGCTTTATGTCCTCTCTCCAGAACTGTATCCAGGCTCTCATATCCCTGGATATTCATCAATACATTTTTAGGAAAATATCCCGGGGGCGGCGTTAAGCCGGTAAGGATGGCTTTAATAAATTCTTCTTTGCTCAGCGCCGGATTTAACGCATAGTTCACCTCTTTCTGGTGGCCGAGTGTGTCGGTTGTTTCCTTGCTCATATTCTTACCACAGGCACTTCCGGCCCCGTGATTTGGATAAACTATTAAGTCATCCTTTAAAGGCATAATTTTATTTCGCAGCGATTCATACAAATGCCCGGCTAATTTTTCTTCGGTAAGGTCGGCTACTACGTGCTGGGCCAGGTCCGGCCTTCCTACATCACCGATGAACAATGTATCTCCTGTGATGATGCCATGTTCTTTACCGTGTTCATCAATCAGCATATAAGTAGTGCTCTCCATTGTATGGCCGGGTGTATGAATTATCCTGACAGTATATTCACCGATCTTAAACACCTGGTTGTCTTCTGCAATAATTGCTTCATAGGCCGGTTTTGCTGTTGGGCCATACACGATTTTTGCGCCGGTTTTTTTGGCAAGATCTAAATGCCCGCTTACAAAATCAGCATGAAAATGAGTGAGAAAAACATACTTTATACGGGCATGGTCTTTCGCCGCCCTGTCAATATAGGGCTGTACTTCCCGTAAAGGATCAAAGATGGCTGCTTCGCCATTGCTTTCTAAATAATAGGCTGCATGAGCTATGCACCCGGTATAGATTTGCTCTACTTTCATCTTGCTTATTTTTAAATTATTGTATACTAAATTTTGCCAAATTTCTATTCTGAATATGTATTTCCAGGTTACAATTGTTACATAACCATATGATATTCGTCATAAAAAGTACCCTATTAAAATGGTTGCGTTTCGATACCATTCGGTTTTTATTTATAAAGATCTTTTGGCCAAATACCAATCTGTCATTTCTAAATTACTGGCTTTTCGTTCTGCCAAAGCCTCAACGGTTTTAGGAGCCGGCACAATTACTTTATCGCCCGGTTGCCAGTTAAGGGGCATGGCGCATTTATTTTGATCGGATGTTTGCAGCGCCAATAAAGTGCGCTTGATCTCTTCCATATTACGCCCTATATTAAGCGGGTAATACATGACCAGGCGGATTTTCCCTTCCGGGTCTATTATAAATACCGCCCTTACAGCAGCAGTTTCACTTTCACCAGGCTGCAGCATCCCATACAATTTAGCTATGTGCATATCAATATCCGCAACAATCGGGAACTCAAATAATATCCCTGTTTTTTCATGTACGGCATTAACCCAGGCAATATGAGCATGGATGCTGTCAATACTCAATCCCATCAGCCTGGTATTGTGTTTTGAAAAAAAATCCTTCTCCATTGCAAAGCCACTCATTTCGGTGGTGCATACGGGTGTAAAATCCGCCGGATGGGAAAAGAGTATTACCCAGCTTCCTTTATTGTAATCTGAAAATTTCAGTGGCCCGGTAGTGGTTACCGCATCAAAATCAGGGGCCTTGTCGCCAATTCTTGGCATGGTATTCATCATTGTAATCTCCATAAATTTTATTTAGGATACAAATTTCAGTATACTACATGTTGATGTTGGTAACATTGGTTACAGTTGAAGAGGGATCTGAAAGATCATTTCTTAACCAGGATGACAAACAACTCGGTACCTTTTCTTTTTTCAAACGAATTATAACAGGGATGAAAGGTCTTTAAAGTAAACCCTTTCTCGAACATAGGTTCATACTGGCATTTACAGCCACCAAACGGGGGACCCTGCTGCTCAAATTCACGGTCGAATAATACACCAACCAGTTTTCCGCCGGGCGCCAACAGTTCCTGCATCTTACTAACATAATCTTTTCGCAAGGGTGGATTTAAGGCACAGAAAAATGTTTGTTCCAGTACCAGGTCGTACACACCTTTATGCTGAAAAAAATCGCCCAGGATGATCTTAATATGCGGATTGTCTTTATATCTTTCTTTTATCTGTGCTGCCAGCAATGGTGCAATGTCTATAACAGTTACATCAGTAAACCCCTGTTTTAAAAGATAGCCGGCTTCATAAGTATTGCCGCATCCCGGAATTAAAATCCGGAGATTTTTATTCTGAAGCTGATCAATGTATGCTTTTAAAGGAGGCGAAACCTCTCCCAGGTCCCAGCCGGTTGTATTGGCTTTGTACTGATTATTCCAGTATGTTTCACCCAATGGAAGATCACAGGTAACCAAACAACATTTCTCTTCTGTATTTTTTTTGTCATCCATAATACCTATTTAAAAAACAACTCCTTGACAATAATATAAATGCCCATCACCAGCACAAACCAGCCAAAACCCTTTTTAAGTTTTTGCCCGGGTATTTTCTTAGATAAGAGAATGCCGATAAAAATACCTGTAATAGAAAATGCAGTGAAAATGCCCAGCAGCTTCCAGTCTATGATTTCACTGCCCTGCAAATCGCCGATAAACCCGATCAGTGATTTTGCTGCAATAATAAAAAGGGAAGTGCCAACCGCCAGTTTCATGGGCATCCGGGCCAGTAATACCAAAGCGGGTATAATTAAAAAGCCGCCGCCTGCTCCCACCAGGCCGGTAAGCAGGCCAACAACAGTTCCTTCTAAAAGGATCATCGGATAATTATACACCCGGGGTGCATTTTCATCCAGGTCCTTATGCTTTCCGGGCCTGATCATACTTACCGATGCCAGTATCATTACCACGGCAAACAATAACATCAATGCAATGGATTTGGTAATCACCAGGGAGCCTATTGAAAAAAGTTCTTTTGGAATGAATGGCACCAGCCACATACGGGTGGCATATACAGCAGCGATGGAAGGAATGCCAAAGATCAGCACCGTTTTAAAATCAACTCTTTTTTGCATCGCACTCTGCACACCGCCCACCAAAGCAGTAGACCCTACAATAAACAATGAATAGGCTGTTGCCAGTACCGGGTTAACCCCCATCACATAAACCAGGATAGGTACCGTTAAAATAGAACCCCCGCTTCCTATTAAGCCCAATGATATACCAACAATGATTGCCAATACATAGCCGAGTATTTCCATGATCATATTATTTAAAGAATTGCAAAGATGAGATCGGTAAAATAAACAAACTGTTACAATAGTTACATTTCAAATTATTCATTTTGCCGGCGGTTCTTACGACTGTAATAAATTCCGAATGCGTACGCCACTATTAAGGGAATGGTGAGTAATGCGGAAATAACGGTCAGGAACATCAGTACAAAATACGAACTGTCGTGTGGCGTAGGATTCCGTACCCCACCCATTATATTGAATACCACCCGGTGTACATTAAGTGCTGTTAGCGTTGAGATGATCAGGCAGATGGGCATTAACGTAATGGTGAAGATATTTCCATAGCTCAGCCGGGTAAACCGCTTTAAAAAATAATGCAACAGGCAAAGCCGCCATACAGCCACAATGGCCAGAAACCAGACATTGATGCTGTTTGCTGTGCCTATACTTACAAATTTTTCAACCGGGATAGCATACAGGATAGCCGGGAAAGAAGTGAGACCGATGAATGTTACCACGGTAAAATAATTCCACGCTGCTGCCTCAAATGGTTTAACAATGATCCAGATAAATGCAGCCAGTACAAAGATGTAGATCACTGATCCAAGTCCCAGGTGCTGAAGAAGACTTGCTTTATCATCATCCCAGTAGCGGCCCATACCAACGATCCAGGTACCGGTGAGCGCTGCTGCAAAATGACGTTTATCAAATTCAAGCATTTGTTCCCGGCTTAGCCGGAAGGATAAAAGCCGGAGTATCGTCTTCACTACATCCATACAGCGTGTAAGGTATTTTGTTGTAACCAATAAAAAAAGCCCCTGGTTTTTGCAGGAGCTTTTGATCAGGCAGTGGCCTCGCCAGGAATCGAACCTGGATCTGGAGCTTCGGAAACTCTTATACTATCCATTGTACTACAAGGCCGGGGGCCGTTACTTGTTAATTGGTTAATCGGTGGGTGCTTGAATTATTAAAGACCCATTATTTATTGAACCCTCTCCCGGATCAACCAATTAACGTATAAACGTATTAACCGCTGTCATTTTCCCAAATGTGAGAAGTTACTACCGAATATTTTTACCGCAATGGCGAGCAATATTACGCCAAAAAATTTTCTAATGACCACCATGCCGTTCGGACCCAGCATTTTTTCTATCCATTTCAGCGTTTTTAAAACCAGGAAGATGAAAATACAGTTGATCAATATGCTGATGAGGATATTGATATCATCGTAGTTCGCCTTTAAACTCATGATGGTGGTAAGCGTACCCGAGCCCGCAATCAACGGAAAGGCGATGGGAACCACGCTGCCGCTTTTGGCATTACCATCCTGCTTAAAGAATTCAAGGCCCAGCACCATTTCCAGCCCGATGATGAATATCACGATGCTTCCGGCTACGGCAAAGGATTGTACATCCAGCCCCAGTATGTTCAGGAATTGCTGACCTGCCAGCAGGAATAAAATCATCAGGCCCCCTGAAGCCAGTGTTGCCTGCAATGACCTGATCTCGCCGCCCATTTTGGTCCGCAGGGATGCCAGCACGGGGATATTGCCCACCATATCTATTACCGCAAAAAGCGTAAAGGAAATAGTAAGTATCTCTTTGGCCGAGAGGTTATCGAGTGTCATTTTGTTTATTTGTGCAAAGATAGTCCGCTGAAAATAAAGTGGCATCAAGCCTGTTTATATACATGTACTTCTTTAAAAACGGCGTATTCCTTTTGCAAAAAGGCCAGGCAATGGATGCATAAACAATCTTCAAACTTCGATTCCACATAGCGCCTTTCTTCTGCAGATAACTGGATGGCGCTGCACTGGCATTGGGTAATGCTTCCCGCCTTGCATTCAAAAGCCCGGTTGCAACGGGGACATTTTTTTTCTTCGTGCCTGCACATGAGGAATTATTTTTAATGTTGAAGAAGATGTATGCTGCATCTTCTTCAACACATGGTTTTAGTATTAAAGACTGAGCCCGATGCCTGCCGTAAAATTAAACCGGCGGCTGTTGTATCCCCTCACTTCTGCATATTTTTCACCGGTGATATTCTTCAGGTCAACAAACAGCTTTGCATTTTTTGAAATGATATAGGTGGAGTACAGGTTCCAGGTGTAATAAGCCGGCATCTCTATCGGTGCAGACATATAAACAGGTTCGTAACGCCTGCTTACACTTTGAATCCCGGTGTTCAGGTACCAGTTCTTAGTGATCGCTATTCCTAAATTAAGGTTTATCGTTTGCCTCGGGCGGCGGTAAAGGTTAAAGTAAGCCGTATCTTTTAACCCTGCCTTTGTTTCAATTTTTCCATCCAGGTTCACATAGTTGGCTGTAAGGTTCACTTTCCCGAAGTCAACACTGGCCTCCAGTTCAAGCCCCCTGTCCTTCTGTTTATCGGCATTTATATAATAGCTGGCATAAGTGGGTGCACCGGCGCTGTAAAAAATAATATTGTCCTGTATGTTCCGGCTGAAATAAACAGCCCGCAGGTTCACATGGTCTTTATAATACTGGATACCGCCTTCTATGCTCATGGATCTTTCGGGTTTCAGTTCCTTGTTCGGGTTGCGGTATTCTGAATATACCTGGTAAAGCGAAGGCGCTTTAAAACCCGAGCTGATGTTACCAAAGATCTTGAAGCAATTCTTTATCACATAGGACGGGTTGAATGAGAACGTAAACACATCGCCGTACTTATTGAAGTTATTATAACGTCCGCCGATCTCCACATTAAAACCGGAGATATCTTTTACAACCAACGATGCATAAGCGCCCAACTGGTTCACTTTTGCACTGTCGTCATTTAATGGCGTAGCAGTATAGGAACCAAAAGCGCTTACGGAAAAATAATTCTGATCGGTAAGCTGGTTGCGGTAATCCATGCCAACCAATACATCCATACTTTTGGTAACAGCAATATTGCTGTACAACTCTGCAAAATGCGATTTGCCCGTGTATTCTCCTTTACTGTAGTAAGAGAACCCTCCCCTGCTGGCAGAATCGTCGAGGTATGTTCGTTTTGTGGTATTATAATTATAATTGAAATGCAGGATGCTTTTACCGATCGTAAGATCTGCTCCCGCACCCACCAGTGCATTTTTTGTAGTGATGGTATAATCTGCATCATCGGTGAACGGGCCTGCATCGCCATCCGTTTTGTAATCGCTTAATTGTGTATTGGCCCGGATAGCGATCTTATTCCCGATCTTTTGCCCAAGCGATGCTTTAAAAACGTTTTCACCGATCCCGTCTTTATCAAAGTTCTTATTGCCTGCCAGGTCTTCGGCAGCAGAGAACCCCTTGCTGGAAAGCCGGCTGTATTGCAGGGTATAACTGGTCTGTTTGATGGTGCCGTTCAGGCCGGCAGCCGCTTTAAATGTGTTATACGATCCGGCGGCGAGGTTCAGGCCGGCATTGAGTTTTTTTGTGCCGGCTTTTTTGCTGATGATATTGATCACCGCAGCAATGGCATCGCTTCCGTATAAAGTAGACTGGCTGCCTTTTAATATCTCCACCCGTTCCACCTGGTCGATGGAAATAAAGTTCAGGTCAAAAGCGCCGCTGATGCCGGAGGCATCGTACACCGGTATGCCGTCGAGCAGGATCAGTGTTTTACCGGCGGCGGCCCCACGAACATATACATCCTGGTTGGTGCCCAAGGTATTTGTGTTGCCGTTTACAATAATGCCTGCCTGGGTGTTCAATACTTCGCCCAGCGTTTTCCCGGCGTTGCGTTCCAGTTGTTCTTTAGAGATCACGGTAACCACTTTGCCTGTCAACGCCTGTTTAATAGGAAATTTGGTGGCCGTGATCACCACTTCATTTAGATTTTTTGCACTGTCTGTTTGTGCGGATACCGAACTGCTGAATAAAACAGCAGCCGCAATAAAAATTTTCTTTTTCATTGTTTGAAAAATTTTTTTGTGACTGCTTCCTGGAAAAAAAGAGATAGAGATATAAAAGCTGTTAAGCCGTTACATTTCCTGCCTTTCACCCGAAAGCGTTGAATGATTGTTGATGGATCGGGCAGGTCTTCTGGCTTAGGCTTTACCTTCCCATTTCGCCTGAGGCGAAACAGTGGTTTGAAGAATTTTACTCCTTATAGTCCCTCCTTTGAAGGGATACAAAGAGGCCTTTACAGCTACGGGGATAGCTCCCGAATTGAACGGGATTCCCTTTTAATCCCGGTTTGAAATCGGGAACCAGATCCGCTGCAAATGTAACGGGAAGAAGATGAAAAAGCCAAACAAAATATCTCCACACGCTATTGTGTAAAAAAATTATCTTTAAAGCATGACTGCAAAATCAAAAAAACTTAACCTCTTCGATTTTACCATGATCGTGGTGAGCCTGGTGATCGGCATGGGTATTTTTCGTACGCCGCTAAATGTTGCCAAAGCCTCACCCGACACCTTTCTATTCTTTTCCGCATGGATTGCCGGCGGACTGGTAGCCCTATGCGGCGCATTGACCTATGCGGAGATCGGCAGCCGACTGCCGGTAACAGGTGGCTACTATAAAATATTTTCCTATGCGTATCATCCCTCCATCGCCTTTGCCATCAATTGTGTGATACTGGTTTCCAATGCCGCTTCGCTGGCAGGCGTTGCCATTGTTGGCGGAGAGTATATCACCGGCATCTTTATCCCCTTATCAAAGGATGCTGAATGGATGAAAGCTGCGGCCAATGCTTCTTACATTCAAACCGTACAGATCAGCATTGCCATTGCCGCCATTGTTATTTTTTATGGGGTGAACCTGCTGGGATTGAAGATGAGCGCCAAAACACAAAATGTTCTCACCGTAATTAAGATCAGTTTGATCCTGCTGCTCATAACACCCATCTTTTTTGCAAGCCCCGAAACAACTTCAGTGATTGCACCCTCCGCTATCAGCCCCACGTTCATGGAATACCTGAAAGCTTTTGGTATTGGCCTGGTGGCGGTGAGTTTTACTTACGGCGGCTACCAGCAAACCATCAACTTTGGTGCTGAAGTGGATAAGCCCACCAAAAATATCCCCCGTGGGATCTTCCTGGGCATCTTCATCATCATTGCCCTGTACCTCACCATCAATTATGCGTACATAAAAGTGATCGGCTTTGAAGAAATAAAGAACAGCAAAAACATTGCCGCCATCATGGCTTCCAAGATATTCGGTATAAATGCTGAACGGGTTCTTTCCGGCTTTTTGTTCCTGAGCGTACTGGCCTATGTGAATGTACTGCTCATGAGTAACCCCCGGGTGATGTATGCCATGAGTGAGGACAAGATATTGCCTGCCATTTTTAAAAAACGGAATATCAAAACGGATGTACTCACTATTTCTTTAAGTGTATTTGCGGCATTATGCGCCCTGATTGTTTTCTGGGCAAAAGAGTTTGATACGGTTTTAAGTTTCAGCATCTTCCTTGATTGCTTTGGCATGGCGCTTTCTGCCGGAAGTATTTTCATTCTCCGGAAGAAAACGGCTCATTTAAACGATACCGGCATCTACAGCATGAAGCTGTATCCCCTGTTGCCCATCATTTTTATTGCCGCCTATTCTTTTGTTGCCATAAGCTTATTGGTGAACGAAACAAAACTTTGCCTGATCGGCCTGGCGGTAATGGCCGGTTTCATTGGGATTTATTTTGCTGTAAAAGCCTTTCAGAAAAAAGAACCTAAACTTTCATAAAGATGCCCGGTGATATTTCTTACATCCTGAACGAATTTGCCGAAGAACGGGAAAACTATTTCAATGCCGTTTCTCCGCCCATCATGCAAACCAGCAATTTTGTTTTTAACACGGTGGATGAAATGCGCAAGGCATTTGCCGATGAGTATTCCGTATTCCTTTACAGCCGTGGAAAAAACCCGACTACGGAGATCCTGCGCAAAAAACTGGCTGCATTAGACGGTGCCGAAGACTGCCTGGTATTCAACAGCGGTGCAGCTGCCATCTTTGCTGCGGTATTTGCCAATGTGAAAAGCGGTGATCATATTGTATCGGTGAGCAAACCCTATACCTGGGCGCAGCGGATGTTTGATGTTATACTGCCCAGGTTCGGCATTACCACCACGTATATTGATGGAAGAGAGATCGAAAATTTTGAACGGGCCATTCTTCCCAACACTACTGTTATTTATTTAGAAAGTCCCAACAGCTGGGATTATGCCCTGCAGGACCTGGAAGCCGTTGCGGAACTGGCAAGGTCGGAGAACATTGTTACCATCATCGACAACAGTTATTGCACGCCGTTGTATCAACGACCCATTGAAATGGGCATCGATCTTTCCCTTCAAACCGCTACCAAGTACATCAGCGGCCATAGTGATACTTTAGGAGGAGTATTATCCGGCAGCAAACAAATGATGGAGCGTATTTTCAACAGCGAGTTCATGACCGTTGGCAGCGGCATACAACCCTTCAATGCCTGGTTACTGATACGGGGCCTGCGGACCTTACCTGCCCGGCTCGACCGCATCACTGCTTCTACCGAAAAAGTGACCGGGTTCCTGAAAAGCCATCCCAGGGTAGAGTCGGTCCTTTTCCCGCTTGATGAAAGCTTTCCGCAATATGAGCTGGCCAAAAAGCAAATGCAGGGCGGCTGCGGGCTGCTGACCTTTATCATAAAAGCAACAAACATGCAGCAGATCGAAAAATTCTGCGAAGACCTTCAACACATATTCATGGCGGTAAGCTGGGGTGGCCACGAAAGCCTGGTAATACCCAAATGTTCTTCCCTTCAGCCGCATGAATTTGATATCAGCAACCCCGAGCACCGCATGCTTCGCCTCTACGTAGGGCTGGAAGAACCCGGTTACCTCATCAAAGACCTGGAGCAGGCTTTTGAAAAGATGGGCTGATACCGCCTGTAAAATAGTTTTAAAGAGATTAGAGGGAGATAGATTATTTTTGTTGTATGCGTTACAAATTCTACTCCCTTATTCTTATACTGGCTATTTCTGTTTCGGCCAGGGCCCAGGAAAAATGGGGCCTGCTGAAATGCGTGGAATATGCCATGACCAATAATATTTCGGTAAAACAAACCGACCTGCAAACCCGAATTGCAGAACTTCAGTTAAAGCAAAGCAAGCTGGGGCAATTACCCAGTTTAAATTTCAGCGGCGGGCCGGCTTTTAACAATGGCCGTAACCAGGATCCAACCACCTTCAGCCTCATCACACAGAGTTATCTTTCTGCCAATATGCAGCTACAAAGCAGCGCCGATATATTCAACTGGTTCAGCAAACGCAATACCATTGCAGCCAATGAATGGGAACTGCAGGCAGCCAAAGCAAATACCGATAAATTAAAGAACGATATTGCATTAACAGTTGCCAATGCTTATTTACAGATCCTGTTAGCAAAAGAGCAGGAAAAAATTGCTGCAATACAACTTCAGCAATCGCAGGCCCAGTTAAGCAATACCCGCAAGCTGGTGGATGCCGGCGCATTACCCGAATTGAATGCGGCGGAACTGGAGGCGCAGGTGGCAAGAGACAGCGCTACTTTAATAAGCGCTAAAGGACTGGTACAGCAAAACATCTTAACCATCAAAGCATATATGGCACTTGATGCAGCAACTCCTTTTGAAGTAGATACGCCGCCGGTAGATAAGATACCGGTGGAAAAAATAGCCGACCTGCA
>DAOLIP010000006.1:0-49835 GCA_035328475.1 Ferruginibacter sp. | reverse complement strand
GTGGCATTGCAGAAATTCAATGCCGGTAAAAAAGCGATGGAAACGGCAGAACGTACGTATGGTTTTGCACAGAAGCGTTATGATGTGGGCCTGATGTCGACCTTTGAACTGATCACCAACCAGAACAACGTGTTCAGGACAAGGCTTGAAAATGCATTGAACCAGTTTGATTATGTGTTTAAGATGAAAGTGCTGGAATTTTATAAAGGGCAGGGGTTGAAACTATAATTCTGAATTAAGAATTATAAATGAAAACGGCGAATACTGATATGGGGTACAAGAGTGCGACGCCAACAATGTTGAATAAAGCGCAAATGCCCGTAACCAAAAACAACAAACTACAAATTGTAAACTGATATAATTATGAGCAAGTCGCTAAAATGGATATTGATAAGCGTGGGCATATTACTGGTGCTGATGGTGGTGCTTTCCAAAACAGGTGCCTTTGGTAAAGACGAGGGTTTAAAAGTTACTGCTGAAAAAGTGCAGAAGCGTACCATCACAGAGATCGTGAATGCCAGCGGAAAAATATACCCGGAGATAGAAGTAAAGATAAGCCCTGACATCAGCGGAGAGATCACCGAACTGAATGTACAGGAAGGAGATTCGGTGAAGAAGGGCCAGGTGCTGGCCCGCATTTATGCCGACATATATAATATTCAGCGTAACCAGGCGGCCAGTGGTGTAGAACAAACGCAGGCACAGGTTGCCAACTCGCAGGCGGCCATTGATGCATTGAAAGCGCAAATGGAACAGTCGCAGCGTACCTACGACCGCCAAAAGAAATTATTCGATGATAAAGTGATCAGCAAAAGTGAATTTGAAATGGCAGACGCCAATTTAAAAAGCAGCACGGCAAATTACAATGCAGCCAAACAGGGTATCCGTGGCGGACAGGCCAGTGTGCAAAGCGCCCGTGCCAATTTAGAAAAAGCCAACAAAGACCTTAGCCGGACTGCCGTGATTGCCACCATGGACGGCGTGGTGAGTTTATTAAATGTAAAACAGGGCGAACGGGTGGTGGGAAGCAATTTAATGAGCGGAACCGAGATGCTTCGAATTGCCGACATGAGTAAAATTGAGATACGGGTTGACGTGGGTGAAAATGATGTACCAAAAGTAAAACTAGGCGACAGCGCCAATGTTGAAGTGGATGCCTACAGCAACCGAAAGTTCAAAGGTATTGTAACCCAGATCGCCAGCAGCAATAACGGCGCTGCAACACAATCAGCATTGTCTACCACATCGGATGTTACACAATACAAAGTATATATCCGGTTATTGCCTGAAAGTTACAGCGACCTTATCGGAAAAGGCGCTTTCCCTTTCCGGCCGGGTATGAGTGCCAATGCCGACATACAAACCAAGACCCATGCGAATGTACTGAGCGTTCCCATTAATGCCGTAACCACCCGGGATAAGAACGACAGCACCAAAACCGATAAGAAGAAAGATGAGTCGAGCGTTAAAACCACCACCTCAACCAGTGATGACGACCTGGATGTAGTGGTTTTTGTGATTGACAAAGAAGGGAAAGTAAGTAAACAAAAAGTGAAGACCGATATACAGGACATCAACTACATTGAGATCACGGAAGGCCTCAAAGACGGACAGGAAGTGGTTACCGGGCCTTACGACCTGGTAAGTAAAACACTGAAAGATGGTAAGAAGGTAAAAGTGATAGATAAAAAAGACCTGTTTGAGAAGAAGTAGCTGCTGAACCAATTCAATAGTGAAAAAAATTGAGACTGAAAACCTGTGCCCTGTTATTACTGTTGGTGTTTGCTAAAGCATCAACTGCACAAAACACAACCCGGCTCACGGTAAATTTAACTTCGCTCAAAAAAGATTCACTGCTTAACGTTACCATCCGGCTTTATTTACTGCCGGATACTTCACTCATTACGTCGCAATTATATAAGGCAGGTGGTAATACCTTCTCTGCAACCCCATTCTCAAAATACCTGGTACACATTTCTTCGGTTAATTTTGAAACGGCAGAAAAAACCGTATCGGTTACCGACAAGCCTGTAACTGTTGCAATAACTATAAAACGAAAAACCACCAGCCTTCAGAATGTGACGGTTATAGCCAAAAAGCCTTTAATAAAACAGGAGGATGACAAATCGATCATAGATGCAACCGTGCTGGCCAACAGCAGTACCAATGCCTATGAAGTGCTGGAAAAAACACCGGGTACCATTGTTGACCAGGACGGCAATGTATATTTAAGCAGTTTGACCCCTGCAACAGTCTATATCAATGGGCGGGAGATGAAGTTAAGCAGTGAAGACCTTGCTTCTCTTTTAAAAAGTTTACCGGCGGCCAGCGTAAGTAAGATCGAGATACTGCGCAGTCCTTCTGCAAAATACGATGCAGCCAGCAGCGGGGGCATTGTAAATATCGTATTAAAGAAAGGAGTAAAACTTGGGAGCAGCGGCAGCGCCAATATCGGTTATTTCCAGGGCGTTTACAGTACACAAACGGCAGGGTTTAACCTGAATAAAAGCGCCGGCAAGCTCAACAGTTACCTGAGCTACCAGTTTACCGGCCGCAAAAATTATGAAGAGCTGAATTCCGACAGGCTGATCAGATCAGATACGTCCTTTCTTTCTCAAAAAGCATATACCACCTACCCTTCGCTGGGTAATTATATTGGCGGGGGCGTTGATATTGCTTTAACCAAAAAGTTAAGCATCAATTACGATATCCGGCTGAACAGCAATAATAACAAGAGTTATGCGGTAAACGGCAGCGATGTTACAAAACTGCTTACGCAATCATTACTGAGCAGGAACCAATCAGACATCAGCAATAAAAGCAACAGCCTGTACATCGGTAACGAAGTTTCTTCCAAATATAAAATAGACTCTGCCGGCAGCGAGTGGACCATTGACCTGGAGTACAATTATTACCGGAATACCAATACACAGTTGTACAACAATTATTATTTTCAGCCCGTAACGCCAGCTGTTTTTGGCGATGGCATCAATAAAAGCCGGAAGAATATTTTTGTGGCAGAAACGGAGCTGGTGCTTAAGCTGCCGAAAATAGCAACCATTGAAACGGGTATTAAACTCACCAAAAGCCTCAGCAATAACAGCGCAGAATATTTTTATGAAACGGGCGGCAGCGGAAGGCAGCCCGATACCTATCAAACCAACACATTCAAATACCGGGAAACCATTACCGCCGCATATTTGCAAGTTGCCAAAACATTCTGGGGTTTTACTCTTAAACCCGGGTTACGTTTAGAAACCACCGACATTATTGGCAGGCAGATCATACCCAAAGACACCAACCTTTCAATCAAACGTACCGACCTGTTCCCGTACGTTTACCTGCGGCATAATCTTTTCAAATTATTCAAGACGCAGCTGGTTGGCAATGCCATTTACCGGAAGAGCATACGACGGCCATATTACGAAATACTGAATCCATACCCGAAGTATGTTGACCAGTATTTGTTTGATGTGGGAAATCCGCGGCTGCAACCACAGTTCACCACCAATTACGAACTCAACGTAACGTTTGATGATTTTCCGGTGCTTGCATTCGGTATCAATAAAACGAAAGATATTTTCAGCAACGTTACTTACCAGGATGACAGTACCAAGGTTGCTTTCCGTACCTATGATAACTTAGGCAGCAGTAAAGAGTTGTATGCAAGGATACTCGGCGGAGTACCTCCGGGCGGCAACTATTTCTTTTACATAGGCGCCCAGTACAACCATATTGAATACAACGGCTTTTACCAGAACCAGCCATTGAGCTACCGGCGGGGAAGCTGGTTATTCTTTATGTACCATGAATTTAAAGCAGGCAAAACACTTACCCTGAACATGCAGGGCTTTTTGCGCACAAAGGCCATCCAGAATTTTTATGAGCTGGATAATTTTGGCGGGCTGTTCATCTCGGCCAACAAAAGCATTCTGAAAAAGAAGGCCAATATCATTTTCTCGGTGAATGATGTATTACGCACCAACCAGGTCTCCTTCAGCCTGAACCAGGGTAATGTGAGTGCAAAAGGATCCAGGATAAATGATACCAGGAGGTTCGGCATTACGATCCGGTATAATTTCGGACTCAGTAAACCCAAAGAGGATAAAGAGTTTGGAGCACCGGTTGATAATAACTAGGGAAACTGTTTTTCTGCAACGGCCACACTTTCGGGCTTGCCAACATCAACCAACTTATCGCCGCTGTGGTCGTATCCAAGAATGATGTTGTCTTTTGCAAGATCGAGATAGGTTTCTGTTAAAGAGAATTTACCAGTTTGCTTTATCAGTCCGAATACCTCCGGTTGAAAAACCACTACACAACTGTATGCTTTCTGAACCAGGTTATCCTTTTGTACCGCTATTTTTTCTTCTCCCGTATTTGTATTCCGCCAGCCACAGAGACGGTTGTTTTCATCGAATAAAAAATACCGGGAAGTTTTCCGGTTTGTTACACCAAAAGAAATCAGCGGCTTATGTTGCTTATGAAATGCAAACAGTTTGTTTATATCCAGGCTGGTAAGTATATCTACGTTAAGCGTAATGAACGGGTCTTTGCCTTCCAGTAATGGCCGGGCTTTTAACAAACCGCCGCCTGTTTCCAATACCTCGTGGGTTTCATCGCTGATGATCACATTACTTCCCCAGCCTTCATTCTTCTTAACTGCATCAATGATCTGTTCGGCAAAATGATGTACGTTCACTACTACATCCCGGATGCCGTTTTGCTGCAGGTATTCAATATTTCTTTGAAGCAAGGATTTACCATTGACCAATGCAAGTGCCTTTGGATGGATATCTGTCCACGGTTTGAACCTGGTGCCTAATCCAGCTGCAAAGATCATCGCTTTGGAAATGTTCATAGTTAATAGTTCATTGTTCATAGCAAATCACATTGAATCTCTCAGTTTTGTAATCATTTTGCATAAAACATCGTAGTCGTTGTAATATTTTTTAAACTCTTCGTCAGGAATATACTTTCTTGCTTGTGAAATAAACAAACAAGAAACTACCTCAATAGCAGAACGTAATGCAATTCCCAAGAAACGTTTAAACTCAGCTTTTGACTGGCCGGTACTGCCTTCAGCAATATTTAAAACTACAGAATCAGCGGCTCTTTTCATCTGGGAACATAAACTATACAATTCTTCTTTCGGAAATTTTTTAGTCAGGCCATCAATTTCATTACTCAGGCGCAACGCAATTTGCCAAACTTTCAACTCTTCAAATCTAAAGGACATTATACTTAGAATTATCTTACCATGAACTATGAACCTTGTTTCCTTACCCAATTCTCCTGGTTAGTATGCTTCAGATTCACCTTTACTTTGAATTTATTCCGCAGATGCCTCGCCAATGCTTCTGCAGCATATACACTCCGGTGCTGGCCGCCGGTGCAACCAAAATTGATCATCAGGCTGGCAAATCCTCTCTTTATATAATCCGTAACAGAAATATCCACCACGCTGAAAACGCCGTTTAAAAAAGTAAGCATATCGGTTTGCTGTTCTAAAAAATCCTTTACGGATTTATCAAGGCCGCTTTGTGTTTTGTATTCGTCGATCCTTCCGGGGTTTAAAATACCCCGCATGTCGAATACATAACCGCCTCCGTTCTCGGTGGCGTCGGGCGGAATCCCTTTTTTATAAGAGAAACTGTTGACGGTAACCAGCAGCGGGGTTTCGGCTGTTGCCTGAACAGGTGTGAAGGCATCGATCACTTCATTGCTTACACATATTTCCAGTACTTTTTTAAATTCGGGTACGGCAATACCCATGTTCTGGTTATTAAAGAACCATTTTAAATTACTCAAAGCAAGCGGTATGCTGGTAAGGAATTGCGCTTTGCGTTCAAACAGGCCCCGGAAACCATAAGCGCCCAGTACCTGCAGCAGGCGAATGAGCACATAACCATTGTACTGGCTGCGGAAAGTTTCCCGGTCGATCTGCTCCCCCACTGTTTTTTCAAACTCATTGATATAATGTTCCAGCAATCCCTGCTTCCATTCATCTGTTAAGTTTGCCCTCGCCTGCCAGAGTAAAGAAGCCACATCGTACTGCGGCGCTCCCTTCATGCCTCCCTGGTAGTCGATAAAGTGAACGCTTTCATCGGGCGTTATCATGATGTTGCGGCTTTGAAAATCCCTGAACATAAAATATTTATACTCAGTATGCGCCAGGTAATGGCTCAATGCTTCAAAATCATCAAGCAGCTTTTGCTTGTCGTAAGGTCTGCGCAACGCATCCAGAAAATAATATTTGAAATAAAGCAGGTCGGCCATGATGGCCTGTTTACCAAAAGATGTATTGGTAAGGCATTTTTTATAATTCAGTTCTTCGTGTCCTTTTACCTGCAGCAATACCAGCTGAGACAGGCTTTTTTTATACAGGTTATACACTTCAGTGATAAACCCTTTCTCTTCCAGTATGTTCAGCAGCGATACATCGCCAAAGTCTTCCTGTATATAAATGTTCTTATCCTTATTGATGCAGAATATCTCCGGTACCGCCAGGCCCTTCTTTTTAAAATGCCCGGAGAAATAAATGAAGCTTTCATTTTCCTTCAGGTTCTCCCCGTAAGTGGCAATATAGCTTTTACCAGCCGTGTGAATACGGAAGTAGTGGCGTTCGCTGCCGGCCTGCGGAAGTTTGTCGATACCCGTTATTTCAGTTCCTGCAAAAGAAGAAAACAGTTCTTTTATCCTTTCAATGGTTAATTGCATCCGTAATGTTTATCCGGGTAAAATTAGAATAATTATACCAGAGATAGGAAGAAGCTGTTCATAGAAAAAACTCCGGTCAATGGCCGGAGTTTGATTTTCAAAGGGAATCTGTTCACCACCTGATCTCATCCAGTTCTACCCGGCCGTATTGATTATCCAGGTTGTAGATCTTTGTTTCCATGGTCATATTCTCACGCTGGAAATTCTTAAAGGTTATTACCCGTACAAAGGAGGGTATCTTTTCCCGGTAAGAAGAATAGCCGTATGCGTCTACTTTCACGCTGTATTTTCCTTGTATTGCCTGCCTGATAGAATATTCGCCCAGGTTTTGCCAGTATGAGTAATATGAGTTGCCGGTGAACCGGCCCCCGCTTTTACTGCCTGGATTGGTATTGCTGCATGTTTCTCCACCTGGTTCTGTGATATGCGCATTGTTGACATAATCATGATTACTGCCCACCGAAATTCGCAGGTCAACCGGCAGTGCTTTTACCAGGTTATGGTTGATCCAGGAAATATCGAACTCATTTTTGTGCATTACCAGTATCGCATTCATTTCGGCCAGTGCATCTTCTTTTACCGAAGCGCTGTAGTAATTATCATCGGGTGCTGTGATCACGGCATAATAGGTTCTTACCGCTTTTTCAATATCCTTATTTTGAAAATAAGCCAATGCCAGGTCACGTTTTACAAGCAGGTTGTTCTGTTGCCGGCTCAAAATACCTTTGTACACCGCAATGGCTTTATCAAAGCATTTCCATTTTTCGTACATATAAGCAGCCAGCCGCAACCCGTTCTCATTGCCCTGGCAAAGTTCAATGGCATTATACATCAGTTCCTGCGCTTTCTCCTGCTTGCCTTTTTCGAAAAAGAAGTCTGCCATTTCAAAATAAAAGCAGGTGTTATTCCTGTATTCTTTTTCCAGGGCTGCATAAGTGTCCCATAGTTCAGAAGCCGGTGTGTTTTGCATGGCCTGTATATAATCTTCGTCTTCGGCGCTGCTTAGTTTATATTCTGTCCATACATATTGCGTGTATACCCGCCGGGCTTTTTTCAAGGTCATTACAATGGCGCCGTTTGCTCCTTCGGGCCCGAATAAGGCTGCAGCGCTGGGGCCCTGTAATACGGTGATGTCTTCAATATCATCAATGTTGATATCGTTTGCATCAGGTAAAATGGTTCCGTTCACAACATACAATACTCCTGAGCCGTAGGTTCCGTTTCCGTTACTAAAGCCGCTTTCGCCGCGTAAACGTATATGGCTCTGCCGGCCCAGTGCTGCGGAGGATTGACTACGCACCTGCATACCTGCAACTTTACCAGCCAGTGCATCGTTGATGTTTGTATTCCGCACGGCATTAAGTTGATCTGCAGAAACTATCTGTGAATTTGATGAAGTGCTTCTTGCAACCCGTTTAATACCGAATGCGCTGGTTACTACCACTTCTTTTAATCCACCCTGCTGTTCGCCTGCTAAACTATTTTGTGAATAGCCAGCGATTGTTGATGAGTTATTTTTATCAGCCCCCGTATTTTTTGCAACATCCATATTGTTTTGTTCCGGAACGGGCCTGTTCAGGTCTATCAGGGTTTCGTTCTTACTCCACCAGCTTACCCGTTTGTTGTATGCACTTACTACCGGCTCCAGCACTTCCTGCTCGGTAAAGGCTTTAAGCGATGTTATTTTATACTCAGACCGGTACACGTAATTCATCTCTGCACATTTTTCTCTAAGCTCTTCGGGCGGCGCTATCTTGTATTTGATATAGTCTTCAATCCGCTCCAGTACCAGGTAAGATGTTTGTTGGGTAACCACCCTGTGCGTAAGCCCAAATTCAACAACATCCCTCCAGTTGTAATATCCATAGCTTCCATACATTAATGAGTCGTAGGCTTTCAGCATCTGAACTTTTTTATACACCGCTTCATCGCAGATTTCAGTTGCCGGTAAGAAATAATTCTCAGAGCGCAATAAAGCGGTATTATTTCCATACAACAGTTCCAGGTTATCGGATGCATTAATTACCCCACTCAAAAGAATACTGCTGTTCAGTTTGAGCGGGAAGGATTCGTTTAATTGAATATTGGCTGCATTGTATTTAAACAGGAAGTTTTCGGCGGAGTCGATGCGCTTTACAGCCTTAGCTACTTCGGTATAATATAAGTTAATGATGGAACCCCCGGTATTGCCTACGATATTTCTATACCGGGAATCATCATACCGGTAAGTAGAAGTAACGAAATTAACCTGTACGGCTCCCAGTTTTGGCAGATCGTTGCCCACTGAATTTATCCCATCCGAAAAAAGCAGCACTGCATCGGTAAGTACATTTCTAAAATCAAGATTACCCAGTTCCGTAGCCCCGTTGTACTTATAGGTAAGCAGGTAATTACGGATATAGCTGAATTTTTCTTTTGCACTGTTGAACACAATGATGCCCTGTACCTGGTGATTAAACAATATGATGTTGGCCTTCGTGATCTCATTCACAGAAATATATTTTTCCAGGAAGTCGAGCTCTTTGGACAGGTCTCTTTGTTTTGCTGATAAGGAAACATCCCAATACACATTGATGGACCTTACGGTGGCCGGGTAATAGCGGGGTACATTAGGCCAGAGCCGCATCAGGAATTCTGTTTTACCATTGCTTTTATTGATGCAGAACTGAGGCTGATCTGCAAACTGGCTGATAGAAAAAGAAAGGGGCTTATTTAAAATAATGCCTCCCGATTCCCACGACAAAGATGCTTCTTCGCTGCGCATGTCGAACAAAAGATCTTCTGCCAGTCCTTTGCCTGTATAAGGAATAGAAGACGGTTTATTTATTTTTATATCCAGTTTAAAATGTTCGGTAAGGCTCTGAAAATTCAACGGCAGTGAATAAGTAAGTTTCCGGTTCTCTTCTACCATCATTTGTACAATGGTGAATTTTATCTTGCGGCTGCTTTTTGCTGCAACGGGATAGATGTTGAGGCTGTAACTATTCTGCCCGTTCATTTGCAGTATAGCCGGATCTATTCGTTTGCCCACAATGCTGTTGTAAGCCTGCCTTGCCTTCCATCGTTCTTCAATACTACCTTCCCTGTACTTACCATTTAACTCAAGCTGTAAATCAGTGATCACCTGCCCCCTGTTGAGCGTAAAGGCCTGGTAGGCTTCCACTTCCTGGTCTTTGGGATTATAGAATTCCATTTCAATGACCGTAGTGGCAATAAAGGGATTGGCGTTGACCGATATGTTGCAGTTCTTTAATTGAACGGGCTGATCAAATAAGCGTTGCTGGGCGTTGCCTTGTAGTATGCATGCTGTTACACAAAGCAGGGATAGGAATATCTTCTGCATAAACTGTTTTTTACAGGATGCAGGAAGAAAAATATTTACATAAAAACTTCTGTAGCATCTTATGTATACAGAAGTTTTTGTTCCTGTTTATATATTCACTCACTCTCCGGTAACTTCTTGGCGGCGCTTTCTCGTTTTTTTGGGATCACTTCCATCCATCTGAACAATAGCAGGATAAAACTTACCCAGCACATCCACCAGGGTTGTCTGACTTTCCATCACTTCATTAATATCCTTGTAGGCAAAGGGTGCTTCGTCCAATCCGCCGCCAATTAGTTTCACTCCATGATCTTTCAATTCTTTTTTCAACGCTTCATGGGTAATGTTGGCCAAAGCTTTACTACGGCTCATCTTTCTGCCGGCACCATGCGACGCAGAATTTAAAGAAGCAACTTGTCCTTTACCTTTTACAATAAAGCCAGGCGCCGTCATACTGCCCGGAATAATACCAAGGACATCTTTTCCGGCTGGTGTTGCGCCTTTACGGTGTACAATTACTTCCTCAGCATTATACATTTCCTTCCAGGCAAAATTGTGGTGGTTCTCTACCATGGCCAATGGTTTTTCACCAATGGCTTTTGCAATTTTTGCATGAATGGTATGGTGACAGGCGCTTGCATAATCACCGGCAAGGTTCATCGCCAGCCAGTATTCCATTCCTTCTTCTGTATCCAGGTCAAGCCATGCAAGATGTTTTGCTTCCTTTGGCAGCACGGTTTTTTGCATAGCGATCTGTGTGTAGTGGTTTGCAATGTTTGCACCCAATCCACGGCTACCGCTATGGCTCAGTAAACCAACATAATTACCAACTGGTAAGTTCATTGGATTGTTTGCATCGGTGATCTCTACTTTACCAAACTCCACAAAATGGTTTCCGCTACCACTTGTACCCAACTGCTTCATTGCTTTGCTTTGCAGGCTTTCCAAAAAAGGAATTTCCCTGAATTCATTTCTGTCTAATACTTCAACAGAAGATGGAGCAGCAAAAACATCTTGTTTGCTAAATTCCCTACCTGCACCAAACAAAGTATTAGCCACCAACTCTCTTTGAAAATTGGCTTCTCTTTTTCTCAACTCATCCGGATCAATAGCGAAAATGCTTAAGCACATTCGGCAACCAATATCCACACCAACCGCATAAGGAATGATGGCATTCTTTGTTGCCAACACACCACCGATCGGCAGTCCATAACCCTGGTGTGCATCTGGCATTAATGCGCCGGCAACAGCTACGGGTAATTTAGCTGCAGTTTTCATTTGCAGTAAAGCGCCTTCTTCAATATGTTTGGCACCAAATACATTGTATTCCACGCCTGTTTCGTTCAGCGGAATTTCAGTTACTGCTTTCTCTTCAACTACAATTAATTTTTCTGCAATTTTAGAAAGCACTTCATCTGCCAGGTAATTTTCCGGCGTTGCCAGCACATCTTTTAATATCTGCAATGCATCTTCTTCGGTATGATGTTTAAAATGTGTACACATGGTATGCATGGCCACACTTACTACCGGCCCTTCTTCGTAGCCAATAGCACGGATCTGTTTTCCGGTTAATTTTAATTTGTTCATTGTTTATTTGCCACAGAGGCACGGAGGCACAGAGTGGACTTTATTTATTGCATTTTATTTTTTTGATGCCAGCTTTAGTTTTTCATGGCATCATCGTTGCGTCGCAATCCTTTCATCGGCAGGAATGCTATCAGGCTTTTCTCGAAGCGTAGTATGATTCTCTCATTTTAACTAACAATTCATTTATACTTTCTATATCGGGCGTCTCTTTTAAACTCAACTGCTGATACAATAAAGGCAATTCATCTTTTAACGCTTCTGCCTTTTGTACCAATTCATCATACTCGAACCTGCCCTCCTTTATTGACAAAAGAAACTCCCTGTCTTTCCGGTAAACATTTATCCTGCCTTCAGTAGCTATTTCTTTTGCCATCAGCAACAACCTGAATACATGCATCATGTTCTTTGAATCGTAATTCTTGCCATGTGACATGGTTTTTTTATAACGTTCCTCATTTCGCTTTGCTACCCAATCCCAATATTCTTTGTACTGTTTGCAATAAACAGAATACGCATCTTTATTGAAATACAACATCGCTACCGGCTTTTCTCCTTTGGGAATGCTGCTTAAACTTACTTCGTTGGCATTGTCTTTTTTGGTTACTCCGGCATAATTAATTTCGTTGGAATAATACAAAGTGTAACAATCTCTTACATGCGCTATAGCTGCCAGACCTATTTTACCTTGCTCCAAACCTTTCTCATCCAGGTATTTCCTTAAAGGCACAGCATCTTTATCCTCATGTACAAAGCAAAAATCCAACACAGATTTTCTTTCTTCCTCAACCGGGTTTACAATTTTCTTTTCCAGTCCGTATGCCTTTTTTATTTGTGTAAAAGCATAGTTGGCAAAACTATGTTCACACAATTTAGATACAAACATTTCAGGCTGCAGCATATCCATAACAGGGTGCTTTTGTAACACACATTTCTCCGGCACGTTCAGCATCTCCAATATGTTTGGATTATTCTTCGACAGCAACTCCATAAATCGCTTCAATTCGTAATAAACAATATCATTGCTTTCGTTATTCACCTGTGCTGTATATTCCAAACCATAGAACATGTCTTTAGGCAATACAAATACGCCTTTGATATCAGTATCTGATGTTCCCGTATCCAGGCCATAAGACCGGCTGCCGGTTATTACCTCAAAGATGAGCAACCCGTTATTTTTTATCCAGTCAATCGTTAGCTTTTGCATACAACATTTTTAAAAATAATTCATTCAATAAACCAGTATCGGCCTTATTCACAACCAGGTTCTCTTTACCTGCTTCTATAAATTCAAACAAACCCATTATCCACGCATTTAGTTTTTCATCTTTACGATGCAAATATTTTTCACCAACGGTTGCTTTTAGTTTTATCAGTTCTCTCAGTCTTTCTTTGTATTCTTCTTCAACATATTTCATGAGGCCTTCTATGTGCATAGGCAAGACAGCATTGTCTTTTATTATCCAGTTGCAGGAAAGCAAAGAACGTATGAGATAGAAATAACTCTTCAGCTTTACTTCCTCCTTATCTTTCAACTCTTCCCAAAACTTTTTAGTCAGCGAATGATGATGAAAGAAAACTGCTATTGGCGAATAATAAGCTGCTATCAATTCTTTAAATTCATCTCTGAAGCCTGGTACCGAAAAATATTCTATTGGTGAATTGAATCTTTCTATCAACGGGGCGTTTGACTTTTTCAGCAAGATCAAAGATTTTTTCAGATCCCAGCCGGTTATATCAAGGTCGCCATCCATTATCTCTATCGTATCTTTCTTCACATTCAATGACAGGTACCAATCCCGTTCATGCATGTAGATAAAGCGTATATCAAAATCGCTATCCGGCGAAGGGAAACCCCAGGCCCTGCTGCCTGTTTCGCAGGCATAAAGTATTTTGATGTTTTTCTTTCGTTCTATTTCGGCTAATATATGTTTTATGTTTTCCATTGTTTTGTTTTTATCTACTTCAATAAAAGCTCAATAAAGGTATGCCGTACAAGTGAGTGACACAACGATGATGAGCAGAATTACAGAAGCTTGTCCCAAAGGAAAATACATGTATGGCTAAAGCCACTTGCATTATTATTGAATTGCCCCGGGCTTAAGCCCGGGGCAATTCAATAAACCCTATTTCTGCGCTACAAAGATCTGCTTCAACTGCTCGATCAAAGTACCATTACCGCTTACGCTGATCTCACCGATCTTGTCGGCGATCTTTTCCACGTATTCCATCTCTTTCAGTTTCCACAGCATAGTATTGTCTTCCATCAGTTTGGCAGTGTTCAGCAAACTACGGGTGCTGGCGGTTTCTTCCCTACGCATGATGCTGTTGGCCTGTGCATTCTTTTCGGCCACCAGCACTTTGTTCATGATCTCTTTCACATCGCCTGGCAGGATGATATCACGGATACCGAAACCATTTACAGTAACACCCAGTTCTTCAGCAGCATCCTTCACTGCTTCCAGCACGAATGGAACCATGGTCTCTTTTTTTTCCAGCAATTCATCAAAACCAAGTGCACCAATGTACTCACGCAGGGCCAGCTGAAAAGCCACGTACAACTGGCGTTCGTAATCTTTGTTCTGCAGCAAAGCCTTTTCAATATCGGTAACCCTGTACTGGGCATAACCGTTGATACGAAGCGCCGCTTTGTCTTTGGTCAGTATCTCCTGGCCATTGATCTCGATCTGCTGCATACGGGTATCGGCCTTACCAACCACTACAGTGATGTTGTTCTTCCACCAGTAATACACACCGGCCGGCAAAGTCTGTGCGTATTTACCATCAATGAACAACACGGCTTTTTCGTAGTTCTCTACAGTATAGGTACGCACATACGGCGCTACCAGCTTATTCTGCAGCACGGCACGGCTAACCGGTTCGGTAATATCCACCTTGCTGATATCTGCCCGGATGAATGCATAGTTGTTAACTGGATTGTTCCAGAAAGCGTAACGGCCTGCAGTGAGCACCTGTTTCAGCAAACCATCCCGGTACTGCAAAACGATCTCGTTATCGTTTACATCAATTACATGCAGTGCATTGGCCAGTGCTGCATCCTGCAAGAGGATGTTCATTTCGGCCGGTGCATTGAACTGGCTGGTGATATCATACCTGACCACATTTTCTCCAAAGCGCAGCCAGTAGGTACCTTCCTGCAACATTCTTTTGTATACGCCGTTCTTAAAAACCAGGGCTGCCTGGTAGGCGTAAATTTTAATTCTTTTCATTGTTTTTGTTTTACCTCACTCTCGGCCCCTCTCCCTTAGGAGAGGGAGGCCGGGCAAGCTTTATTAATTAACACTTGTATTTTACTTTTCAACTTTAGCAAGCTGATTCGTCCTTTTTAAAAGGCGCTGGTTACCTGCCATCACTTTGTTACGGAGGCGGATGACGGTATTGCTCATTATTCCAGTTTGGCAATACATTGCGGCAATTTGTTTACCGCCTGGCATTACCGAAGTGCCATACTTTACAATACGTTGTACCTGCCTGCTGGTAACAACCTGACCGCCTGTTTTCATTGCCTCGCAGCATTACTGCTGCCTGGCTCTTCACCCGGCAGGCAGGTAACCATGCCTTTGGTCTCAGTTTTTTAGAGAAGTGCTGAACTTCTTTCCTCTACATTTTCAGTGTAGTGTTCTAGCCAATTGAACTAACCGATGCCTTGTCGGTGGGGATTCGAACCCCATGATTGCCTGTTGCTCTACCATTAAGCTATCCCGTTTTACCGGGAAAGGGATTCGAACCCTTAACACACAGTGTGGTGGGGACCGCATATTGATGTAACAGCATACAGATGGTTACTACGTCTGCACTGTGGTGCTTTTTTAAAACACTTACCAGGTTTACTGTCAACATACCTATTCCCATTTCCGCGTTGGCGGAACTCTTCTGCCGATGCCTCTGCATCCGCAATATTTTAATTCATCATAACTTCGGGCCGCCTGAAACCGATGACCTGCACCTGCGGCTGTACGGCTTCTTTTTCGCCGGGGTTTGCTATTTCGGCAATGGTCATGGGCTGCGTTATGCTGTTGCTGAAACCGAGATGGTCGCTCAGCTTTTGTGCTTTGGCAACACCCAGCTTTCCAAATTCATATTTCGCTATCAGCCTTCCCTTACGCATCAAAGCATTATCTACCAGCGTAAGCGAATTATTGAATGTGCATATCAGCTGTACATTTAGAAAATCGGCCAGCAATCCATCCGAAATATTCAGCAGGTTGGATACCGAAGATCCGCTGTTGAATTTCCTGTCCATGATGATGTTCTCTGCATCTTCAATGATCAATACCGTATTCGGGTTATCGATCAGTAATTCCACAAACTCGGGGTTCATCAGGTTATCGGCTACGGTTGGCGATAAAAACAATACCCGTTTTTTGATCTTGCCGATCAGGTATCGCAGGTAGGTTGTTTTTCCAGTACCGGGTAACCCGTGCAGCAACACAATGCCTTTATCCTTTTTTGTGTTCAGCCTTTTCCGTATCACTTCATCCGTTTGCTTAAAGTCATCTTCATAAAAAAGGTCCAGGTCCAGCTTCGTTCTTTTTATTTCCATTGCCTTCAGCTCAAGACCACGCCCGCTCCTAACTATCAGGTTTATCTCCAGCAGCTGCCGTCTTTGTTTTTCTTTATACTGTTTTACAAAATCAGTAAACTCCAGTACAAAACCATCCTGTTTTCCATCGTGCAGTACCTCGCAGTACCCGTCGTCGAATTCCACCAGGCAGTTATTATGCAGTATCACCACGGTTTTATCAAACTGGAACTTTTGCTGCTTTCGTTTGTACCATTTATGCTGGTGAACCTGGTCAATCAAATGCGGGTATTTTTCCCTGAACATATTGAAAGCCCTTTCCCCATCCAGGAAGTTTATAAAGTTTACCGAAGGCAGGCTGTTAAAACAATGCATATACAGTATTTTGGTATCCAGGAAATCAGAACTGAATACGTTATTGGCATTGAACACCTTCTGGTTAAAAACCTTTTCTTCTTTTTTAAAAATATTTTTCATCACTGTCGTTTTTATTTTGATACCTTTTATTTGTCATGCTCCCAAAGTCTCTTTCCGGGGATTTAGGGGTTTCTATTGCACCACTTTATTGGCACAGCTTGAGCTGGCAAAAGCATCCGGCTTTGCTTTAAAAGCGAATCCCATTCCCATAATATAGCCCATGGCTTCTTTCAGGGCATCGTTGCTTTTGAAAGAAGGGCTGGTATTGATGTCGGCATGCACTTCCATATCCACACTGAACCGGCTGAAGATGTTGCACAGGGCATAAGCCACGTCAATGCTTTTTGCTACTTCCAGCAACATCCGTTCTTTTATGCTCATCTTCTGCCTTATTGTTTCATTGCAGATATACATGAATCCTCCTTTTCCTTTTCGTACAAATACAATCACGGTGGCGAATTCTGTTTCTTTTCCCTTTACCTGGCTGTCGGTACCGATACATACTTTCAGTTGATTGCCCATAGCTGTTTCTTTTGCCAGCACTGCCATCACTTCGCCCTTAATGGGCCCGCTGATCTGCCTTCCGCTTAATGTTCTCCATTGCTTTGCCTGTTTCATTACTTCAATTTTTAATTCTTAATGCATCCATTTTAAAATTCCTGGTGGCGCTCCGTGGAATTGAACCACGATCTCCGGGATTTCACCCCGGTGCATAAAAGCCATTCTGCCAAAGCGCCGTTTGTTTGCTGCAGGTTCTGTGACCGATATCTTATTCCCTCATTGCCGAATTCAGCTGCGTCAAACATTTTGCGGAAACAGAATGATTCGAACATTCACCTGGTGGTTAACAACCAACTGTTCTGCCGTTGAACTATGTTTCCTTCTGTTGGCCCGGTGAGATTCGAACTCACAACTCCCGGTGTAAAAGACCGGTACTCTGAAACCAATTGAGTTACGAACCAGCATGCTGCGACTGATAGATCTGAACTGCCAACAACCGCATTGTAACGATGATCTTCTTCCCATGCGTTAGACCGAAATTCATTGTGATGACTGAAAGATTCGAACTTTCAGCTTCTACCGTATCAGGGTAGTACTCTGCCATTGAGTTAAGCCATCAACTGTTGCGGTCACAGGATTCGAACCTGCATCCGAAGCTTATGAGACTTCTGAGTTACCATTACTCTAAACCACAATTTTCTGTTGGCCTAAGAAGATTCGAACTTCTATCTCAGTGTTCGTAGCACTGCATTCTATTCCATTGAACTATAGACCAATCTTTGTGCGGCCTCCGGATTTGAACCGGAAACGGTCTTCTTATGTTTACCTTTCAGAAAGAAAGGAAGAAAATTGTGTTGCCGTTACACCAGGCCGCATTGGTTGGCTCCGGGACTTGAACCCTGCTCTTCCCGCTCACAACGGGTTGCTTTACCGGTTAAGCTAAAGCCAACATCTGTTATTGAGACAGGATCCGAACCTGCAGCCTCTCCGGTCCTGGCGGCGTATCCAGCCAATCGGAATGCAGCTATAATTTTCAATCAAAGAACTTTTTAGAAAAGGCGCTCCCGTTGCATCTTACGGAAGCAGCCTGTTTCCTCCTTTCTGCATACAATTTCTTTCGCACAAAAAAACCCGGTCGTTTATTGGCGACCGGGTTTTGTTCGTTGAAGCATACGCTGCTTCTATCGTTCAAACCATGGTCGTTCCTTATCATTATTGCTCAAATTGCCCATTACAATAAAACCTTTACCTGCCGGCGCATACGAATAGCTTATGGGTAATGATGGCTGTTCACTCCGCATCGTAAATCGTTTATGCTGTAGTTTTTGCATTTGCCTTTTTTAAATTACTGCCAAATAAAAAACCCCAACTTTTTGTCGGGGCCGTTATGGAATCAGTTGGTTTTGATAACTTATGATACAGCATAACATGCCCCGGAACTGCGATAGCCCCCTTTCGGACTAAAACAATTCACCGCTTCCGTATGTAATTGTATGCGTGACATGTTTGTTGTTTTAAATTTTGTTTTGCATTGCAAAGATGAATTTATTTTTTTGATTGTACCAAATATTTAGCGGAGAATTTTTGAAATATTTTTTATCGCTGTTATTAATGATGGTTGAAAGCCCGGTAAAGTCAAGTGTTTCGAGGGAATTAAAATCAGAATAATTTACCCTGCCCTCCCGGCACCCGGAACTTACTCCTGTCCAGACTCCATTCTTCTGCATTCATATTATACAGCTTACCGTATTTTTTATACTGCTGCGCCACCATCTGTGCAATGCTTCCCTCGCCCCGCATGCGTACGCCCCAGCGGGTGTCGTTCACTTTTCCATCATGACTTTGTTCAACGAGGTGCCATACCTTATCGGCCCGGTCGGGAAAATTTTTATACAGCCAGTCGTGGAATAAAAATTTGATAGCGCCGTTCAGTCGGATGAATGTATAGGCAGTAAACGTAGCCCCGTTATCTGCCGCTGCTTTCATAATGCGTTGCATCTCGTGTTCATTCAGGCCGGGTATCATCGGCCCCATCATAATGCCCATGCGTACGCCCGCGCTGCTGAGTTCGTTGATCACTTTCAGTTTTTGTTTGGCCGTGGTGGTACGGGGTTCCATGGTTCTCCGCAGGTCTTCATTAAAAGAGGTGATGGATACCATGGCTGAAACAATTTGTTTTTTTCCCATTTCCTGTAACACGTCTTTATCTTTTAATATCCAGGAATTTTTAGTGAGTATGCCTACGGGCTGGTTGAATTCATTGCATACTTCCAGCAGCCCTCTTGTTAAGCGATAGGTTTGTTCAGCCGGCTGGTAACAATCGGTGTTGCCGCTGAGCATGATGGGAGTGGCATCCCATTTGGGGTGCGCCAGGAATTTACGCAGCAGTTGCGGGGCGTTTTTCTTCACCAGTATCTTCTGTTCAAAATCCAGCCCGGCACTGTAACCCCAGTATTCATGCACGTTACGGGCATAGCAGTAAATGCATCCGTGTTCGCAGCCGGCATAGGGGTTCATGCTGTAGCTCATGCCTACATCCGGGCTTTCCACTTTATTCACAATGGTCTTTGAATGTGTTTCTATATACTGTGTTTGCAGGTTTGTTTCCTCCCAGTCGTCGATGGCTTCAATATGCTCTTTTGTTTTTTCATCTTTCAGAAAACGGTTTTTGGTGTTGATCTGTGCACCACGTCCGGCTTTGTAACCCCCTCCAGCTCCCCCTGAAAGGGGAGGGTGCGATCCTTCCTGCGTAGCAGGCTTTACTTTATAGTGGTCTTGTTTTAATTTATTTTCCATATTTATTTTTTAATTTACTTTTTTGCTTGTCCAAAAAAGTAACAAAAAAGGACAGCCCTAATCGATGTACAGTCCGATTAGGGGAACAGCCCTACTGGTCTTTTGTACTACTGTAGCTTCAGCATTGGTAATTCTATTCTTAGATTCAATCAGTTAACTGCTGTTTAAAATAGTTTTACTTTAAAGGGTATAACCGATATTTTCTTTCAACCACCTGTTCAGCCAAATAACTCTCCCTGCTTTGTACTCACCGGCAGGTTTTCAAATTCAAATCGCCTCACTATTTCATACTTCAACTCTCCAACAGGTCTTTTTAATAATAACATATCCGAAGCAATGAACCTTCCCGTGAAATGTTTGTGACCGTATTCCAGCCAGCCCTGTTCGTATTGCCAGGGCTGCAGTTTTCGGGCGATGGTAAGGTGTGGTTCCAGTATGAAATGCGGTTTGTTATCGTCGTTCAGTTTCATCAGCCGCTGGGTTTCCGTCCGTACCTGTTTTACCAGTTCCTGAATTGGCATCTTACTGGTTACATTTATATATATGGTATGACTGGGGAAGCTTCCATAATCATTCAGCTCAATTTTGATGGGATGGTAGCCCATCGCTATTACCTGCAACCGGTTGGTGATCCGTGGTTCGATCATTTCGTGCTGTAAAAAATTGGCCAGCGTGATATGCGGTTTGCCCCATCTCGCATGATCTGATCTGTATTTTTCTGCGAATTCGGTTTTTATTTTCATGATCCTGTTCCATAGTTCCTCATGCGGGTGCAGCACCAGCAGGTACTCATATACCTTATACCCAGGCAAGCTGTTTCCTGTAAGTTTCATGATCCTGTTTTAAAATATTAACTAATTTTATTAGTATAAATGTACTAATTTGTTTAGCTTTACAAAAACATTTTTATGGAAGGAGAACAATTTTTCGGCGCTTCCTATAAAGGCAGCAGGCAATACAACCAGCAGGAGATAAAAACTGCTAACGCTACAGGCTTTGGCGCCGCCGCAGATGATTACATGGAGCGGGGTATCGATCTGAACGAGCAACTTATCCGGAATAAGCCGGCCACTTTTTTCTTCCGGATGAAGGGGGATGCCATGAAAGACAGTGGCATTTTTGATAATGATGTACTGATCGTTGACCGCTCCCTGAAACTAACAGACGGGAAAATAATTGTAGCCGTGTTGAATGGCGAATTAATAGTAAGAAGGTACCACAAGAACTTTACGTCGGCTTTTTTGATTCCCGAGAACAGCCGTTACAAAACGATAAACCTGGGTGAATTCAGTGATTTTATGCTGTGGGGGGTGGTAGTATATGCCATCAGATCACTTGGGTAAAACAACATTGATTATAGAGAACTATCACCAGGCCAGTTCAAAAGGAATAGAGAAATTTATTGAGTCAAATATTGCAGCATGCCATTCATCAAAATATGGGTCCATCTAGTATGGGCCACTAAAAGCAGAAAGCCATTTCTTGAAAAGAATATCCGGCAACAGGTATTTAAACACATTAAAGAAAACGGGTTGATCAAAGGAGTACATATGGATTTTGTAAACGGTCATATTGATCATGTTCATTGTCTTGTTTCATTGAACGCCGGCCAGACAATTGGTAAAGTGGTTCAATTGCTAAAAGGCGAAAGCGCTTATTGGATAAATAAAAACAAACTGATTAGTGACAAGTTTGAATGGCAGGATGAATACTTTGCTGTATCAGTAAGCGAATCGGGTGTCAACAGGCTGAGAGAATACATTAAGAACCAGGAAATACATCATACAAAGAAGTCTTTTCAACAGGAATATGATGAATTTATGATAAAATATGGATTTGAGATGATCAAGGGCTAAAGCCCTTTACTTTTTTATTTATCCTCGCCCTGAAGGGCGAGGCAATTCATGAATTGCTCCGGGCTTCAGCCCGGAGATAACAGACAAAACGAAAACCGGGCTTTAGCCCAGATTAAACAGATGAAAGCCATCGTCGATTGTAATAATTTTTATTGTTCCTGTGAACGGTTATTTCAACCTCACTTAAACAAGCTGCCAGTAGTGGTATTGAGCAACAACGATGGCTGCATTATTTCCAGGAGTGATGAGGCGAAAAAATTAGGCGTAGAAATGGCCGGCCCTTACTTTAAAGCAAAACCCCTGATACAAAAACACCATGTCGCCACCTTTTCTTCTAACTATAACCTGTACGGTGATCTTAGCTGGCGGGTAATGGAAACACTACGGATAATGCTGGGCAAAGAAAATGTAGAAGTGTATTCGGTAGACGAATGTTTCTTAGACCTCAGCGGGTTCAGCAAAGAGCACATACCACAGCTTTCGCTGGAGATAAGACAAATGGTTGAACGATGGACAGGCATTAAAGTATCTGTTGGCGTGGCTCCTACAAAAGTATTATGCAAGGTTGCAAACCATCTCGCCAAAAAAAATAAAGAGGCTACCAACTGCGTGGTGGTGCTCGACAATCCTGAAAAAATTACGGCAGCCTTGCAGAAAACTCCCGTTGGAGATATATGGGGTGTAGGAAGACAATACGCCGTAAAATTAAAATATGGATGGAATATACATACCGCATTTGAATTAAGTAACCTAAGTCCTGAGTTTGGACACTCATTCCTGGGTGGAGTGGTTGGTGTACGTCTTATAAAAGAATTAAAAGGAGAGCCAGCCATCGACATGGAAGATGAATTAGTAAACAAGAAGATGATCGCCACTACCCGGATGTTTGGAAACCCCGTTGGTAATATCCATGATATAAAAGAAGCTATCGCCACCTATACCTCAAGAGCTGCTGAAAAATTACGCAGGCAAAACAGTGCAGCAAATGTCATCAGTGTATTTGTAGTAACGAAAGACCAGGATCACATGCTTAACTTCAGGCAGAAGGGAACCATCAGCACATTTACAACATTACCCTCACCTACTTCATTTACCAATGAACTGATAAAGCCGGCTGTAGAAATGGTAGACAGCCTGTATGAACAAGGGCAGTTATACAAAAAAGCAGGTGTAATGCTCAGCGGTATAGTTCCCGACTCGTCCATACAGGGAAACTTATTTGTAACAGAAACAACCAACTGCGGAAGAAAACTGATGGATGTAATTGATAATATTAATTTCAGTCAGCGGGATGACATTCTGAAATTTGCTGCATCCGGCATGACAAGAGACTGGAAGATGCGCCAGGAATTACGCAGCCCCCGCTATACCAGCCGCTGGGAAGAACTATTTGAAGTGCATTAATCGAACAAGCCTTTTTGCTTTCCTTCATCACCTATAAATTTTGGCTTTACCAGGTTCAATCCAAGTTCTTTATTCATCTTATCCACCAAATAAATGGTCAGCTCCGGGGATGTGGCTTCGTCATGCATATGCATAAAAAAATACAATTCTTCCAACCCGTTCTTCAGCCAGTATTTCATCCTGCCCACCCATTCATCGATCCTTATATAATCTGTATCGTGTAAACTATTACCCACATAACGGATGAATACTTTTGGAAGCGTAAGCTACATGTGCGCACAATCCCTTCTGCCGCTGGTATCGGTGATCACTGCACCAATATTCGTCTCTTTCAGCCTTGTAAAAAGTTCCTGGGTAATTTCCGGCTTCTTGAACCAGTCGGGATGACGCACTTCCATAAAAAACTGCAGGTCGGAGGGCATGGTTTGTAAAAATTCAAACAGCTCTTCTTTTCGCTTCGGTAAAAATGTTTCACTCACCTGTATGAATATGGGGCCAAGGTATTCTTCAAAAGCAACAATGCCACGGAAGAATTCATTGGTAATAAAATTCTTTCCCTTCAGACTTCCCCGGTGAGTGATCCCCTGGTACATCTTAGGACAGAACTTAAAATCCTTACCTGCTGCTTTAGCTGTCCATTTTTTTATACCGGCCTCACCATATACCTTATAATGTGTGGCATTCAGTTCAATGCTGTTGTAATGATGTACATAATGATCCAGGAAATCCTTTTCTTTTGCCCTGGGCGGATAGATCTTGCCCACCCACTCGGTTCGGCCCCATTTGGCACAGCCAATGTATACTTTGGGTGATTTTACAGGCTTGCCGGGTAAAACAGTTTTATTAAAAGCCGGTTCCTTCGGCAAACTGAAATCAATGTTTATCAATTCCTCTACCGGTACCCTTCCAAAGTCCATGATCTTCATTATTTATTTACCTGATAAAAGTAAGCCCCGTTTTCAAAACCTCAATGTTTCAAATCCTTTAATTTTGCGGCTACAATAAAAACTATGACCACAGAAAATAAAAAGACCTGTGCGGTGATCGGGGCCGGAGTATCGGGCCTTGCAGCAGCCATACGCATGCAGAACAAAGGATACCAGGTAACCGTGTTTGAGGCCAACTCCTTCCCCGGCGGTAAATGCTCCAGCGAATCAAAAGACGGGTATCGGTTTGACATGGGACCTTCTGTGTTTACCATGCCGCAATACGTGGACGAGCTTTTTGAAATGTCGGGTAAAAACCCCCGTGATCATTTTAATTATATAAAGCTGGATCCGGTATACCGTTATTTTTTTGAAGACGGCACCCTGCTGGATGCATTCCACGGCAAAGAAAAATTTGCCGAACAGATGGCGGCCAGAACAAACGACAGCAAGGAAGACATACTCCGTTACATGGAAAAAACAAAAACGGTGTACGAACTGACAGAAGAGGTTTTTTTACAGAACTCACTGCACAAGCTTAAGAACTTTTTTACCTGGCGGGTGCTCAAAGGCTTTTTGAACTTTGGAAAGATCGGTGCCTTTGATACCATGAACGGCGCCAACCAAAAAGCATTCAGGGATGCCCGGATGGTGAAGATATTCAACCGCTATGCCACCTACAACGGCTCAAGCCCTTTCCTGGCACCGGCTACATTGAACGTAATCGCTCATGTTGAGATCATGAGAGGAGCCTATTATCCCGAAGGTGGTATGGTAAGCATCACCCGTTCGCTGGCAAAACTGGGGGCCGACATTGGCGTAAAATTCAACTACTCCACTCCGGTAAGAGAAATACTTATTGAACATAAAAAAGCTGCCGGCGTAAGGACAGATAACGGCAATGAAAAATTCGACGTTGTTATCAGCAATATGGATGTATACAACAGCTATAAAAAATTAATGCCGGGGATAAAACGCCCGGCAAAAACACTGGATCAGCCCAAGTCGAGTTCGGGTATTATTTTTTACTGGGGCATTAAACATGATTTCAAACAACTGGGCCTGCACAATATCTTCTTTGCCGATAATTATGAAGAAGAATTTGATACCATCTTCCGCAGGAAAGCCATTTATCACGACCCCACCATTTATGTGAACATCACCAGCAAACACACGCCCACTGATGCGCCCCCCGGATGTGAGAACTGGTTTGCCTTCATCAACGTACCCAATAACCAGGGGCAGGACTGGGATGCATTTATTAACGAGGCAAGAGAGAACATGATCAAAAAAGCGAACCGTATATTAAAAACAGATATACGCCCCCTGATAGAAAGCGAAATGGTTTTCGATCCAAGAGTAATTGAGAGCCGAACATCCAGTGCTTTTGGCGCTATTTACGGCAACAGTTCCAACAATAAGTTCGCTGCATTCTTAAGGCACGCAAATTTTTCAAAGGATATAAAGAATCTTTATTTCTGTGGCGGCAGTGTTCACCCCGGGCCCAGCATTCCACTCTGTCTTTTATCGGCAAAGATCACTACCAACCTGGTTAAATAAATTGTTGGCAGCGGGAGCTTATTGGGCTAAATTTGTACGATTTGTTATCAAACAACATTGAAAACAGCTTTAATATATTTATTCGCTATAAATATCAGAGGCTAATAACAGCCCGCCAGCCGGCGGGGATGGGGGCGGCAAAACATGAGCAACACGGCGATCATAGAAATAGAAAACCTTACCAAGACCTTTAAGAATGCCACGGAGCCTGCGGTGAACGGCATCTCTTTTTCCATAGAACGAAATGAGATCTTTGGATTGCTTGGTCCCAATGGCGCCGGTAAAACAACCACCATTTCCATTCTTTGTGGTCTATTTCCTCCCAGCAGCGGAAAAGTGACGATCAACGGAAAAGATCTTTTTGACGAAGCTGCTTCTATTAAAAAGATCATTGGCATTGTGCCGCAGGATATTGCATTGTATCCCACACTGAATGCAAGGGAAAACCTGGCTTTTTACGGAAGCATGTATGGCCTGCATGGAAAAGAGCTGAAAGACAGGATCGAATCCTGGCTGAACAAACTCGGGCTCATTGACGCAGCCAAAAGAAAAGTATCCACCTATTCGGGCGGAATGAAACGCCGGGTAAATCTTATCGCCGGTATATTACACAGTCCCAAACTTTTGTTTTTAGATGAACCCACTGTTGGTGTGGATGTACACAGCCGCAATGTGATCATTGAACACCTCAAAAATATAAATGCAGAAGGCACCACTATTATCTATACTTCGCATCACATGGAAGAAGCAGAACATTTCTGCACAAGGGTTTCCATCATCGACCAGGGAAAGATACTTACGCAGGGCACACCTGCAGAACTGATAAGCAACAACAACGGCGCTGCCAACCTGGAAGCCGTATTCCTTAACCTGACCAAAAGAAAACTGAGAGACTGATGATGACGAAACTACTGGCCACGGTTAAAAAAGAGATCCTGTTACTTATACGGGACAGGGTCGGGCTGTCGATCCTCTTCATCATGCCCATGGTGCTCATTTTTGTAATGACGCTTGTGCAGGATTCTGCCTTTAAGACCATGAATGAAAAAGGCATACCCGTGGTATTTGTTGATAACGATAAAGATTCGCTGGGCATATTAATTGAGCAGGGATTAAAAAACAACGACCTCTGCTCTTTAAGCGACAGCATTAACGGAAAGAAAGCCACGGCCGAGCTGGCGAAGAAACAGGTGGGCGAAGGGAAATTCCTGGTAGGCATCATCATACCAAAAGGGGCCACCGACGCCATTCGCAAAAACGTTACCCAATTAGTAAGCGAAACACTGAACACAGAAGATTCGGCTGCTAAAAAAACAAACGCCCTGCCCGATTCGGTGGAGATCACCATCCTGATAGACCCGGTGGCAAAAAAATCTTTTCTTATCTCTGTTACCAGCAACCTGCGTGAATTCATTTCGGAAGTGAAGACAAAGATCATGTTCCAGGCATTTGCCGACCAGGTAGCTGAAGTGATCCCCGATAAACAAAACGCTCCTAAAAAAACATACGAGCGGTCGCAGATCATAAAGTACAACGAAGTATATGCTTCCGAAACGGAAGACAAGATCGTTCCCAATGCAGTGCAACACAATGTTCCGGCCTGGACCATCTTTGCCATGTTCTTCATTGCCATACCCCTCTCGGGAAGCATATTGAAAGAAAAAAATGAAGGAAGTGTTTTCCGGCTGCATACCATGCCCACGCCTTACCTGTTACTGGTGAATGGAAAGATCATTGTGTATGTAATGGTTTGCCTCATCCAGTTTGTGCTGATGCTTTCTGTTGGCCAGGTATTTTTGCCCATGCTGGGTTTACCGGCACTGGTACTGGGCAACAGCATCGCCGGCATTTTCCTGTTAACCTTTGCTACTGCTTTTGCAGCTACCGGATATGGCGTAATGGTAGGCACATTGGCCACCACCGAACACCAGGCAGCCATCATGGGTTCGCTTTCCATACTTTTGCTTTCGGCCCTGGGCGGCATCTGGGTACCCAGTTATGTAATGCCCGAAGTAATGCGTAATATCAGCACCTGGTCGCCGCTCAACTGGTCGCTGGAAGGTTTTTATAAATTATTCTTAAGAGGCGGAGAGGTTTCAGATATTCTTCCGGAAGCATTGAAACTTGTTTTGTTCTTTTTTGCAACCATGACGGTTACCTCTATTGCAAACCGGAAAAAAAGAAATGTATAAGTATGAACCAGCAGGATATAACCGGGGAGATCAAAAAATATATTGAGAAGAACATACTGGATGCTTCTGTAAAAATTGATGCCGATACCGATCTTAAAAGCGCCGGCATCGACTCTTTTTCCACCGTAGAGATCATTTTATTCATCGAACGCAAGTACGGTGTATCCATACCGGATGATAAACTGGTGCCGGAGAATTTTAAAACCATTCAGTCGCTGGCTGCCACCGTTCAGGAGCTGATGCCCTGATATGCCTTAAAGCAAAACACCATGCGATCTTTCAACAAAGCCCTGCTTCCCAAAAAAGTTACATTAAGCGGCGCTGACTGCTTTCACCTGGTGCTGGACAAACATGCACAGAAACACGGCGCCGGCGGCAATGTAATGCGCAAGGTCTTTTATTTCAATAAGCCACTGTCCTTTGAAAAGATCGATCGCCTTCTCAAAAACTCTCCCGTTATTTACTGGTTATGCAATATTAAACTGCAGGAAGGCATGTTTTTTCAAAAACCCTGCTGGCAATACACTGATATGGGAAGGGAGATCATTTTCAGGCAACACCATGCAGCAATCGAAAATGAAATACCTGCCGGAATACGTACACGTGATATCACCATCAGGTCGGAACGTTTTATAGAAGCCGACCTGGTTACATATCCATCAGGCGCCTGCGCCTTTGTTCTATCCTGGAATCATATCCTGCTGGATGCAAAAGGTACTACCCTCCTGTTTGAACATTTAAACCAGCTGTCGGAAAACAAACTGCAAAATTTTGAATTATTCTTTCCGGGGCCGGAAAAAAAGACCGGCATCATCACCCATATCCGCAATATGTACAAGGTGAAACATTTTGTACAGGATTCTGCCCGGCCTCCTGTATTTTCAGTTGCTGAAAAAAAAATGAAAAGCGAAGAAGGCCTCACAGCGGTGAAAGTAATTTCATTCAGCAGTGAAGAAACAAAGAAGATAAACGAAAGTGCATTTAAAACAGGTTCCCGGTTCGGGCCTACCTTATACCTCATTGCCTGCTGTTCGCACGTAATCAACGGGCTGGGTAAACAAAAAAACAAATCGGGCGATTTCTGGTTGCCGGTGCCATACGATGGAAGACTAAAAGGCGCCAATGGCCCGTTGATATCGAATTGTGTTTCTTTTTTATTTTACCGCATCCCCCAAACAGCATTGACCAATGTAGGGCAAACCGTAAAACATTTGAGTACACAGATGATGGAACAGATCAAAGCAGGCATTCCACAGCGCTACACTATGTTCCTGGATATGATGCGGCATGTTCCCCTGTGGCTGTATTATTTCCTGGTAAGTAAAACAGGTAAAGGCGTTTTTGCCAGTTTCCTGTACACTTCTACCGGTGATAACTTCAACAACCTTCGTTCCTTATTTGGAGAACCGATCAGGGATATCAATATGATTCCGGCGCTTACTTTCCCGCCAGGACTTACATTTGTATTTTTAAAGCACGATGATGAGCTTAGCGTGAACATAGCTTATTCGCCCGATATTATTACCTATGATGATCTTGACCTGATTGAACAGAAAATAAAACAAACCTTACTCAGCGATCATTAATGGATACTGTTCAACATACCGATATTGTTGTATTGGGCGGGGGATCGGCCGGTATTGCCGCTGCCGTGGCTGCATCCCGCAGGGGTATGAAGGTAACCCTGGTGGAACGCAATGCATTCCTGGGCGGAAAAGCAACGGCTGCCGAAGTGGGAACCGTTTGCGGCCTGTATCATTTCAGAAAGCACGAAGAGGCCGAATATGTGGTGAATGGTTTTGCAAAAGAGTTTGCCGAAACATTAAAGGAAAGATCGGGCACCAAACCGCTGCACAATGCCGAAGGGCTTCACTACCTGCCTTATAATATCGAGGCCTTTAAAACCATTTGCCTGGAACTGCTCAGTAATAATAATATCAGCATTTACTTCAATGCCGTTTTAAAAAACGTACACACAGAAAATGAGCACATCGTTTCCGCTTCGGTGATCGCTGCCGGCAAGCCAGTTACCATTTTTTTTAAATCGCTGATCGACTGTTCGGGCGACAGCGTGATCAGCAATGCGGCCAACCTGCCGCTTATTAAGACGGATAACTACCAGGCAGCGGCCCAGCTATTCACCATGGAAGGGGTACAGGAAGATAATGAATCAAGATTGGGTTTGATCATGATGAAGGCGTTACGGGCTGCCATTGATGATGATGTTCTCCCTGATTTTTATGACCGAGTTTATATCGTGCAGGGATCGCTGCTGAATAACTGCGTGAGTTTAAAAGTAGGTATTCCATTACCGGTTACTTATGCACCCGGGAATTTGCAGGAATTAAAAACCGTTGCCCACAGTTTTGTGGAGAACCTTGCACAATTCCTGGTAAAAAATGTGGCTGCTTTTAAAGATGCATCCGTTCAACATATTGCACCGGAGGTAGGAGTTAGGACCGGCCTGCGCAGCCTGGGCAAATATGTACTTACAGAAGAAGACGTATTGCAGTGCCGGAAATTTGAAGATGCGGTTGCAAACGGAAGCTGGCCTGTTGAAGAATGGGTTCAGCACCGGCGGGTAAGCATGCGTTATTTTACCGAACATGATTTTTACCAGGTGCCGGCATCCTGCCTGCAATCGGCCACTATCAATAATCTCTTCTTTGCCGGCAGAAATATCTCTGCCACCGAAAAGGCCATTGCCAGTGCAAGGGTGATGGGCATCTGTTTACAAACAGGCTATGCCGCCGGCTGTTTAGCCGCTGCCATGGCTTCAGGCCTCTCTCAAAACGACGCTGTAAAACAGGTACAAAACGGGCAATTGTAAGTATTTTTGCCCGATGAAACAATGGCCCGTGTATGAAATATTAAAAGAGGCTGCTCAAAAATGGCCAGGCAACCCGGCTGTGCATGATGAATACGGAACCATAAATTTCCAGCAATTATTTGCCGAAGCCGAAGACCTGCGCAATCATTTACTTAAACTGGGCATTAAAGAAGGAATGGGTATTGGCGTAATGGCTGCCAACGGAAGAAATTTTATCACGGGGATTTTTGCGGCAGTGGGTTGCGGAGCTGCGGTAATGCCTATGTCGCCGCTGCTGAAAAAACCAGAGGTGGACGATATTCTTAAAGATGCAAAACTGCATGCCATCATTGACGATGGTTCGGGCATACAGCCATTAGATACCGTTGAAACAGTGATCCCGTTAAAGCAGGGTTCTTTCCGTTTCAGTTACAACCATATTCACGAATCGGTTACCTTTGCCCCTTTTGTTGATCAGCCTGCATTCATACGCTTTACGTCAGGTACCACGGGTAAATCAAAGGGCGTGGTGGTTTCTCACCGGTCTGTTATAGACCGGGTTAACGCTGCAAACAACGGACTGCAGCTTGGAAACGGCGATACGGTCATTTGGGTGCTGCCCATGGCCTATCACTTCATGGTTTCCATTGTGCTTTATGTTAAGTTCGGAGCGGCCATTGCCGTAGCTAAAGATTTCCTCGCAAAAAACATCATTGAAATTACCAACCGGCATAAAGGAACGTTGCTGTATGCTTCTCCCCTGCAGATAAAATTATTATCGAACGATTCCGGTAAAGAACAAATGCCTTCCTTAAAAAAAGTCATTTCCACTTCTGCGGCGATATCACCCGATGTATGTAAAGCATTTACAAAACGGTTTACCATTGATGTAAGCCAGGCGTATGGCATCATCGAGATCGGCTTACCCATTTTAAACTATGTAAAATCAGCCGAACATCCCGAAGCCGTTGGCTATGCCCTGCCGGGATATACCGTTGATATTTTAGACGATGATCACCAGCCATTGCCCACCGGGCAGGTAGGGCATCTCGGTATCAAAGGCCCCGGTATGTTTGATGCGTATTTGCTACCGCCTACCTTAAGTAAAGACGTTTTAAAGAACGGTTATTTTTTAACCGCTGATTTTGCATCCAAAACAGAGGATGGTTTGATAAAGATAGAAGGACGTTCCAAATCGGTGATCAATGTATCGGGCCTTAAAGTTTTCCCGGAAGAAGTGGAAGCCGTACTGGAAACCATACCGGAAATAAAACAGGCACGTATCAGCAGCAGTCCGCACCCGTTGATGGGACAAATAATAGAAGCCGAACTTGTTTTACATGAAGGCGCCTCTGTTGATGCTGAAGATGTTTTATCGTATTGCAAGAAACGCCTCTCTGCTTTTAAAGCACCCCAGCGAATTAAGATCGTTGATTCGTTACCAATGACGGGCAGTGGAAAGTTGCAGCGGCATTGAGATGTTGAAACGTTAATCCGTTGAAACATTAAATGGTTGATCCGTTAATTAGTTTCCGGGAGGTGCAGACAGGTATTACCTGCTTTTCAGTTTTTCATATAACACAATATTCATCAGTACCAGCAGCATACCGTAAAAGGTATCTTCAAAAGGAATGGTATATATGCGGATGCCCAGGTTTTCGGCATCGTTGTATAATACAACAGGTATGGCGGTAAGAAACCCATTCACTATTAAAAAAGGAATGAGGCAAACGGCATAGGATACCAGGAAAGAGATGGAATCAAATCCTTTAAAATAACCCCGGAAGAAATAAAGGCTGAGAATGAAAGCGCCCGTGAAAGTGAAGGTCCAGCCGGTGTAATACTTCTTTAAGAAGATCAACCCGGTGATCAGCAATACCACGCCTAGCACCATTAAAAAAGTATCGGCCGGTTTTTTATTCTCCAGTTTGGGAAAATAAGCCCGTATGCATGCATAAATAAAAACGCAGCAGTAAGGCACTATTAAAAAGAAGAGTACTTCTTCCACCGGCAGGTTGATGAGTTTACGGCCGGTTATATACGATTCATTAAAGCTCCATACCCCTTTCAATGTAAAATAAATATCCCAGGCAATATAAATGGCTGCCGGGATGAGCATGGCCGGGAAAATATATTTCCAGTTCTTATAAAAAGCTACTTTTTTGTCGAAACTTAAAAAGAAGGGGCCTGCAAAAGATGCAGCCAGTATAAGAAAGTATGTGTAGTGATTATTCAATGACGGTATGCCGTTGGCAGAACTTGACTTATTTAGGAAAATTAAGCGGCGATATTCTCCTTTTCTTTCGCAACTCTTTTTTTATCCTCCCTCACTTTATTCCAGTATTTTTTATTTACCCATAACATGCCGAAACTTTCCCCTTCTTCTTTTTCCATGTGCTTATGATGCATTTTATGCGCCCAGCGTATGGCACGTACATAGGTATTGTTGCTGCGGGTGAACCATTTAATGCGCTGATGAATGATCACTTCGTGAACCAGGAAATAGGCAATGCCGTAAAGGGTAAAACCCGATCCCATGCAGATCATCCAGTATTGTTTATAGATGACCCCCAGCATGATAAGCAACCAGCTGGGTATGGCAAAGATGAGGAAGTAGGCGTCGTTCTTTTCAAAAAAACCCGGGCCCTTCTGGTGATGATCTTTATGCAGGTACCAGCCAACCCCGTGCATTATATAGCGGTGCAGGCACCAGGTAAAGCCCTCCATCAAAACGAAAGTGGCTAATGTAATTGCTATATATAAGATCCAGTTAAGCATCTGTAGGTTGAAAGTTTAATTCATGAATGTTCGCAATACCAGGAAGAACATGAGCTGAATCAGTAACAAATTTACAGCGAATTTGTTTTGCTTATTGAATTTTGTGAGGTGAAAAATAGTCAGTAGCAGCAGGCTGATACCAAACCAGCAGAGATAATTAAAAAATGGTATAGAACCGGCCCAGGACCAATAACCCAGTTTAACGGCCACGGGTTCCATCAGCCAGTCGAAGAAAACAGCCAGTGTGGCGCCATCCACAATTACAGACAGTGCTTTTAATGACTTAGGTGGTTTCTTTGTATCAGCAGCCAGCCTGTTCGTTAGTTTAGTGAGCAAGGTATGTATGCTGATTCCGCAGCAATAAATAATGAGGAACCAGTTAACGCCGATCAGCAGGGGCACTTCTTTCCATTTATAACCAAGCACATTGCCGTATGTATATTCTCCAAACAGCAACCCTGTATTTACACCAATTGCCTCTGCTGCAAAACCAATGCAAAAACAAGCGAGTAAAAAAAGAAAGAACCGGTTGTTCTTTTCCTTTTGGGTCCAGACCAATAATGAAAATGAAAGCAACAGGTTAAAAGGAGTTGCCTTTATAAAAAACGTTTTATCAAAATACAGTAAACCAACCAGGCCAATGGCATGAAAAAAAACAGCAATGGCTGTTGCGATATCCTGTTTGGTAAAACGGTTTAACACGTATCTTTTGAAGCAGGTGAATTAATTGAACGATGTTGTTTCAAGATACGCTTCCATTTTTGGAAAAGCAATTTTGAACCATTCGGTGTATTTCTGCGGATGCGAACGGATAGAATCTTTTATCTCGTCAATTGTTTTATAGCAGTAGTCGCTCACTTCTTCTTTATCGGGAACGATCTCCCCGCTGTAGATACCGGTGAACACATGATCAAATTCATGTTCGGTTAAGCCGTTATCAAGTTCGGCCCGGTAAACAAAGTCAAATGCTTTTTTAATATCCGTTACAATTCCCATCTCTTCCTGCAGGCGTTTGCGGGCCGCAGCCAGCGTATCTTCACCGGGGCGGGGATGGCTGCAGCAGGCATTGGTCCACAAACCGCCGCTGTGGTATTTTTTATCGGCCCGTTTGTGCAGGAGCATTTCGCCCCGCTCGTTAAAAATAAAAATGCTGAAAGCCCTGTGCAACAGGGCTTTTTGATGTACTTCCATCTTTTCCATGGCGCCAACAGGCATATCCTGCTCATCTACCAAAATAACATCCATAATTGCTGATCTGATTAATATAAATTCAACTGGCTCCTCAGCCCTGCCTTGGCTACAATGTAAGCTTTGCCGTAATTGGGTATGCGTATCCTTTGTTCCATGATACTGGCCGGCGTGGTACGTTTTATCTTTTTGAACAGCGATAAATAATATTTGTATGCCACATACACACCAAATCTTGCTTTATGCGGAAGGTTCAGTATTCCTTCATAGGCATTTTCAAAATCCTGGCTGATGTCTTCTTCGATCTGCCTTTTCATGGTTGGTGTAAAATTCTTAAAGTCCACTTCCGGAAAATAAGCCCGGTTCAGCTGCTCGTAGTCGGCCTTCACATCCCGCAGGAAATTAACTTTCTGAAAGGCGGCGCCCAATGCCTGGGCCGAAGGCTTGAGGTCGTTGTACATATTGCGGTCGCCTTCGCAAAAAACATACAGGCACATTAATCCCACCACTTCAGCGCTGCCATAAATGTATTCTTTATAGCCATTGCTGTTATAGGTTGTTTTGCTCAAATCCATCTCCATGCTGTTGAAGAAGGCATCGATCAGATCGTGACTGATATTATATTCCCTTACCGTTATCTGGAAACTGTGCAGGATCGGGTTGAGGCTGATGCCTCTTTCAATGGCGGCATAGGTGTCTTTCCGGAATTCGGTAAGCAGTTCTTCTTTCCGGTATTGATGGAATGTATCTACAATTTCATCGGCAAAACGCACAAATCCATAAATGTTGTAGATGGGCGTACGCAAATCGGGATGCAACAGCCGGATAGCGCTGCTGAACGAAGTACTGTACTTCTCCGTTACGGCTTTACTGCACTGCTGACTTACATCGTGGAAAAGCTTTATCATTTCCGTTGAGTTGTTTTTATTCTTAAATAGTTTTCGTTTTCACCAACTGCTTAGCCAAAATGTTTAAAAACTTCGTTGGCCACCACCTCTCCGCTTATCAGGCTTGGGGGCACTCCGGGCCCCGGAACCGTTAATTGACCGGTGTAAAATAGGTTTTTTATTTTAATACTCCTGCATGAAGGCCTGAAAATTGCTGTCTGCATCAGCGTATTAGCCAATCCATACGCATTGCCTTTGAACGAATTATAATCTGATACAAAGTTGCTTATTGAATAACTTTTTTTATAAACGATATTATTCTTTATCTGTTGACCGGTCTTGTTTTCAAATCTTTCCAGTATTTTCTGAAAATAGTTTTCTCTTAACTCTTCTGTATCTGCTTCCAGCCCGGCGGCAACCGGTATCAGGAAAACCATATTATCACATCCGGGCGGCGCCACGGTTTCATCTGTTACAGAAGATACTGAAAGATAGAACAAGGGATCGGATGGCCATTGTTTTGTTGTATAGATCTCTTTGCCATGCACTTCAAAATCGGCATCAAAGAACAAGGAATGATGCGGCACTCCTTCTACTTTTTTATTCAAGCCTACATAATACAACAAGCAACTTGGCGCCATTAACCGCTTATCCCAGTACTGCTCACTGTACCTACGGTAGTTTTGGGGCAACAGTTTGCTTTCTATAAAATGATAGTCCGCTCCTCCTATTACCACATCGGCATCATAGCTTCTTCCTCCTGCTGCCTGTACTTTGTTTGCTTTGCCTTGATCCACATCTATGGCAGTTACATTGCAATCAAATACAAACTTAACACCCAGTTCTTCTGCCAGCTTGTGCATTCCTTCCACTACTGAATACATTCCCTTTTTAGGATACCAGGTGCCCAGCTTGATGTCGGCATAATTCATCAGGCTGTATAAAGCAGGCGTGTCTTTTGGCAATGCGCCCAAAAACAAAACCGGGAATTCCATCAATTGCCTGAGCTTCTGGTGCCTGAAGTATTTTCCGATGTGTTTATCAATGGAAGTGAACACATCCAGTTTAAAAACACCTTTGATGGTATCCCAATCTAAAAATTCGGTTAAGGATTGTCCGGGTTTATACACCAGTTTATTGATGCCCACTTCATACTTATAAAGCGCTTCTTGCAGAAAGGCATCCAGCTTATTTCCACTGCCGGGTTCTATACTTTCAAATAACTTTTTTAATTCTTCGTAATTGGCGGGAATGTCGGAGTATCCTTCCTGCCAATAAATGCGGTACGATGGCTCCAGGCGTTCCAGCTCATAATAGTCGGATACTTTTTTTCCAAAGCACCCGAAGTACCGTTCAAACACATCGGGCATCCAGTACCAGCTGGGCCCCATATCGAAGGTGAAGCCATCGGCTTTTAATTGCCTGGCCCTGCCTCCGGGGGTACTTTGTTTTTCCAGTACGGTAACATCCCAACCGGCTTTGGCCATAAAGGCGGCGGCAGATAAGCCGGCAAAGCCACTTCCTATAATTACTACTCTTTTCAAAGTGCGAAAATAAGGCTATTGGGTTTAATAGTAAACAGTACTGGTGGGTATTGGCACCCCTGGTCAGACGGGGGCGTCAGACCAAGGGTCAGAACCGCTCCAGTTGCTGCTTTAATAATTTGCGGGCAAAATGGATCCTGCTTTTTATTGTTCCCAGCGGTTCTTTCAGGATAAGGGCTATCTCGTGGTATTTATATCCTTCAAAATATAATTGAAACGGCGATTTAAAAATATCGGGTAACTGGTGAATAGCCTGGTATATGTTCTTTACGGCAAGATTTGTTTCTGCTGCATTTGCAGTGCTGAACTGGTTATAATCGAGTAAAAAATCATTGGGGGTATTATCAAAAATAGTGTTCTGCTTTGCACTGCGCCTGTAGTTATTGATAAAAATATTGCGCATGATGGTATACAGCCAGGCCTTGATATTGGTACCATCCAGGTATTTCTCTTTATTGGCAAGCGCCCTGAATAGTGTTTCCTGTACCAGGTCTTTGGCCGACTCTGAATCCCGGGTAAGGGTCATTGCAAATGGCTTCAGGTAATCTGAGTTATGAATCAGTACCTGGTCAAATTCGATGGTAGACATAACATATTGTTTAACATATTCTATACAAAGCTAAACAAAGTATTTGGGAAAAACAGGTCTTTTGTTTAATTTTTTTTGTTAAAATATAAACAAGCAAGGGTTGTTGGTGCACCCGTTACCAGGTGGCCGGGCCAATTAAAGCCCGGATACGAATTCCATTACCTCTGAATATGACTTTTTAAAATGGATGGGGGGGTGAATTTTTTTCTCATACGTGTGGGTAAGCTGGCCGGAAACGACCACGGGGATATCGGCAAATTTTTTATTTACCGCAGCAATGAATTTATCGAAGTTGAATTTAGGGCCAACCGTGGTCAAGTGGGTATAGATATAATCAGGATGTTTCAATTTCAATACGTATTCAATATCATTGACCGGAACACTGCATCCGAGATAAATGGTATTTACCCCCCTGTTTTTAAGAAGGTAGTTCATGAACAGGAGCCCCAGTTCATGATACTCGCCCTCCGGCAAAAAAAGCAATACGGTCTTATTAAGCCGTACCCGGTTACTGATGGTATCAATGCCGGCAATCAGTTTTTGCCGGATGATATTGCTTACCAGGTGTTCCTGCGCCGGAACGATGTGATTGGTCATCCACAGTATTCCTATTTTTTCCAGGAAGGGGAAGATGATCTGGAAAATGGTCTTTTCAATTCCTTTAACGGCTATGAAATTATTGAGGGTGTTTTCAAATCCGTCCATATCCAGGTCAACCATATTCTGGATGAGGCCATTTACAATGCGTTCCTGCTGGGCTTCCAGTTGATTCAGCGATAGTATCCGTTCTTTCATCTCCGCTTCATTCATCCGGTCTATATGGGATATCTTGAACCCGTATTTATTCAGCAGGGCTACATTCAGGATCTTCTTTAACTCTTCGTTACTGTAAAACCGGATATTGGTACCGGTACGGGCGGGTTTTAAAAAAGAGTAGCGTTGCTCCCATATACGTATCGTATGAGCCTTTATACCCGACAGGTTTTCCAGATCTTTAATGGTGAACGAATGCATCGCTTTGTTTTTGATATTACAAATACCCCGGCAGATTGTTTAACGGCTATAAAAAAATTTCAGTAAAGATAGCATACGGGGTTAAAAACTGCGGACCGGCAGGTCTTTAAAAACCTTGTTCACCAGGTTGTTTGCCGGAAAAAGAATGGACCAGGCAGTAAGAAAAATGATCATGAAATCGGTATATAGAGAAGCATTTTTCTGGTACCATAGTTCCAGGGCTCCTTTGTAGGGATAGATGGCTTCATACATGGCTTTAGGATCAGCCGCTTCTGAAACGATCTTTTCTTCATCCCGGAAAATGAGGGAGCCAATACCCGTCATCCCGGGTTTGCAGTTATATATCTGCTTTTGAATTTCTTCGGAGTATAATTGAAAACTTACTTCCATTAAGGGTCTTGGGCCAACAATACTCATATCGCCGTTGAATACATTGAAGATCTGCGGCAGTTCGTTTACCTTAGTCATGCGCAATATCTTACCGAAGGGCGTTACCCGGGGATCGTTACGCAGCGTGATCTCTCCGGTACCCATATTCGGACTGTTCTTCACCATGGTAGCAAATTTCCAGATATTGAAAGGGCGGTTTTTATAACCTATCCTTTTCTGAAAATAAAAGACCTCCCGCTCGCCGGTAACCAGTAAGATGAGGATAGAGGGAATGAGGATGGGGGAAAGGAGGATGAGGGCAACAGAAGCGATCAAAATATCAATTACTCTCTTAAGAAATTTATACATGCTCTCTGGGGTTTTGGATACCGGATACCGGATACCGGAGATCTTTAGTACGAGCCAGTATTCAGCACCTAGTATCCAGTATCTGAATTAAAACACTTCTTTTATCTTTTCGCAAACAGCCTTTAACTGTTCATCGGTAATATTTGTTGAGCAGGGAATGCTCAGGCAGCGCTGGTAAACAAAATCGGAGCGGTTGTCTTTATTATAAAAGATATTGTCTTTAAACATCCGCAACTGGCTCATCGGTACCCAAAACGGGCGGCTCTGCATTTTGTTATCGTTCAATATCTTTAAAACATCTTTTTGTTTTTCCGTCATAATGGTTGGCAGCCAGCAGTTCGGGTTTACATCCGCACTAACCTGCTGGAATTTTATATCGCCCACCCCGGCCAGTTCTTTTTTATAAAAAGCCATTACCTCGTGTTTGCGTTTGATAAAGCCGGGCAATAATTCCATTTGTGCCACCCCCATGGCAGCCGCTACATTTACCAGGCGGTAATTATATCCAATTTCATCATGCACATATTCAAAAGGATCGCTTTTTGCCTGCGTGGTTAAATGCTTGGCTTTTTTTGCCAGTGTTTCATCATTGGTAACGATCATGCCACCCCCGCCGGTGGTTATTATTTTATTGCCGTTGTAACTGAAGGTTCCCATTAAACCAAAGCTCCCGGCATGTTTTCCCTTGTAGTAAGAACCCAATGCTTCTGTACTGTCTTCAATCACGGTTAAGTTATGCTGTTTGGCCAGGGCCAGCAACCTGTCTACATCGCACATATTGCCCAGTACATGCACGGGCATGATGACCGGAATGCGCCGGCCGTCTTTTTTATAATGACAAACGCCGTTCCGCTGTTCTGTTTCTTCGGTCAGGAATTTTTCCAGCAGGTTAAGGTCCATTTGCCAGGAGCCGGGATCGGTATCAATTAAAACAGGATCGGCACCGGTATATTTAATAGAGTTACAGGTAGCAATAAAAGTGATGTTGGGAGTAATGACGTAATCCCTCTCATTAACCCCCATCAGAATTAAACAGATGTGCAGGGCTGTGGTTCCGCTGCTGGTAGCTACGGCGTATTGGGTTCCGGCAAACTCAGCGCTCATTTTTTCAAACTGGTCAACATAAGCGCCCACGCTGCTCACCCAGCCGGTATCCAAACAGTCCTTAACATATTTCCATTCGTTTCCGGCCATGTTGGGGCCACTGAGTAAAAGCATAGTTTTTGGTTTTTTAATAAACGGCCAGGGGGTTCGGATTATTATTGTGCTGCAAACCTATTAAAAAAAATGGCGACGGCCTAAAGAGCCGGAGCAATTAATCATTACTAAACCTTTTACCCTGCAATATTCAATAAAAACGAAAACCGGGTTCCAGCCCCGATTTCACTTTGCACAATAATGCTTCCGCCCTGTGCTTCAATGAACTCTTTTGAAATGGCAAGCCCAAGCCCTGTTCCAGTCCGGTCCTGTGTACCCGGTACTTTAAAATAGCGTTCAAAGAGTTTGGGAAGGTACTTTTCATCAATTCCTTTTCCGTGGTCCTGCACAGCAAAGGCCACCTGGTTTCCGGTTACGCCAACTTCCAGTTCTATTGACGAGGATTCTGGTGAATACTTGATCGCATTGGTTAAGAGATTTATTAAAACCCAGGAGGTTTTCTCTATATCTGCGTATACCAGCGGAAGTTTTTCGGAGTACACCGTTTTAATAGTGATCTTTTTCTGTTGCACTTTAAACTGTATAGCTTCTACGGCCTGTTGTATGATTTCAGCAGGATTTGCCGGCTGTAGTTTTAGTTGTATGTTCCCTGTTTCCACCTGGCTCATATTCAGCAGTTCGCTGGTTATCTTTAGCAAACGATCTGAATCATCTGAGATACTGCGGATCAGTTCGGTCTGCTCTTCATTCAGGTTTCCAACCCGGTTATCACTGAGTAGCTGTGCGCTCATTTTAATGGAAGATATCGGCGTTTTCAATTCATGCGATACCGTAGCAATAAAATTTGTCTTTGCCTCATTGAGTTCATGAAAAGGGGTGATATTTCTCAATACGATCACCTGGCCAACGATCTCATTATTCGTTTTTACATTCAGTACGTCCTTGCTGAAGTAGCTTTCTTTATCATCGGCATAAATTTTTAATTCTTTTTTGCCGTTTTCCTGCAACAGGGTACGCATCAGGTCATTCCTTACCGCCACATCGGCTGAATACCTGCCCTGCACTTCCGCCTGTTTAATGCCCAGTAGTTTTTCAGCCACTGCATTCAAAAAAAGTATGTTCTTCTTTTTGTCGAATCCAATGATCCCGTCTTTCATCTGGTTGATAATGGTTTCAATACGGCTTTTTTCAAAACGCAGCTGAGCAAGGCTGCTGCGTTCGTATTCGTCGAGTTTTTCGGCCATGCTGTTGAATGCCCTGGCCAATTCACCAAACTCATCTTTTTGTTTCAGGTAGATCCGTTTGTTGTAATTTTTTCCGGCAATCTCCACGATGCCGTCAGTCAGTGTTGTAATGGGCCCGGATATGACCGACGGAAAATTATAAATGAACGTTATGGTGATCAGGAAGAGAACGGAAAAGATAACAGAGAGCCAGAGTTTTGCATCAGCAGCATTTTTCTGTACCACGCTGTTTTTGGTAAGGATCGCTTCCTGATTAAGGTCATTGATCACGTGAAGGCCCTTTCGTACCTGCAGGTAAATGGAAGAATCGGCCGACGAAGCAAGCAGCCCTGTAAAATTGATCCTTACCTGTCGGGTTGCTTCAAACTCTCCCGGTTCGGTTATATTGGCTTCCTGCTTTTTTAAATTATCCTCAAATATTCTTATGGCTTCGGGGCGGGACGGGATGTTATCCAGTACCTTTAGCATATTATTGCTGTACACCAGTGATTCGTGGTTATTCTTGAGTACTTTTTCCGCATCATCACTCAGGCGGTTGATATAAAAAATACCCAGTATGCCGAATACAAGTATGATGGCAAAAAGGAACGACAAACCAAGCGATAACTTTGTTTTTAATTTCATTTCACGATAAAATTACAATATCAATGTCGGCGGCCGACAGCTTTTTCAGCAACTGGTTGAATACAGCCGTATTCATGATCACATTGAACAGGTTCAGGTGTGGTTTGCCGATACAGATGGTAGTGATCTCTTTTTGCGTGGTTGCTTCAAATATTCCCTTCGCTATATTGCTGCTTTTAATTCTTATTATTTCGGCCCCCAGTTCTGTAGCCAGTTTAAAATTGTTGATCAGGTGCCGTTGTGCGGCCAGTCCTATCTTGTCTCCTTCTTCTTTCGGCGTTTGTACATACAGCAGATACCAGTTACTGTTATAATAGGAAGCCAGCCTGGCTGTTTTACGGATCACCTTTTTGGCTATTTCATGATTACTGCTGATACAGGCCAGGAAACGTTCGGCTTTCAGGTGGGCGTTTCGGGGAAGTTCTGTCTCAATTTTTCTTTCTACTTGCGAGGCTACTTCTTTTAAAGCCAGTTCGCGGAGCTGTAATATTTTTTCGCTCTGAAAAAAATTCTGCAGTGCCCGCTCAATTTTATCCGCTGTATAGATCTTCCCTTCTTTTAACCGGGTTACCAGTTCATCGGCCGTTAGGTCAATGTTCACCACTTCATCGGCCTGTTGAAGCACAATATCCGGGATACGCTCCGTTACATCAATGCCCGTTATTTCCTTTACGTCCTGGTATAAACTTTCAATATGCTGGATGTTTACGGCGCTTATCACATTGATGCCGGCATCGAGGATGTCCATTACATCCTGCCAGCGCTTATCATTCTTGCTTCCTTCAATATTGGTATGCGCCAGTTCATCCACGATCACCACTTCCGGATGCAGGTTGAGTACGGCCTGCACATCAAATTCCTCCAGTTCTTTTCCTTTATAAAACAATTTCCGCCTTGGGATCAGGGGTAAGCCTTCTATCAATGCATGTGTTTCCTTTCTCCCATGTGTTTCAATATACCCGATCTTAACATCAATACCGTTGCGAAGCAGGGTTTGCGCTTCCTGAAGCATGCGGTAGGTTTTGCCCACCCCTGCACTCATACCTATATATATCTTAAACTTTCCTTTCCGGCTTTTGCGGATGAGACTTAAAAAATGTTCGCTATTTTTTTCCTGTTCCGGCATTGTCTAAAAACCTACTGCTACAGAAACTGTAACAAAGGTATTATTGGTTGTGACTCCGATACCCTTTGTGAAAACGTCATCCTTACTGTTCAATGTCCTTAATTCCATCCTTATTATCGCATTAGGTATCGGTGTATAATCCACGTTCAAAGAAAACCCGGTTGTTTGAAATCCATTGGGTGTACCACTGGCAACAATCACTCCATGCTTATCATAATAATATTCACCTCTTGCTGCAATTGCCCATTTTGGAGTTACTGCATATTTAAGTAATAATACCGGAGAATACCAGGTATTCATACGGCTGCTCCCCTTTACCTTTTGCTCTGATCCGATATCAAAACCGGCGATTATACCAAATTTACCGGTTACATTGAAGATGGCATATAAATTATGAAAGTAGCGCATCTGGCGGATACTGTCGGGCTTATCCGTACCGATAAAAGTGCTGTAGTTTAACAGGATGCCGGCATTGGGCTTGTACTGCAATTGTGTACCAAAGCTCATCAGCGAATTGCCGTCTACCCTTTTGATACGCTGCCATCCATTTAAAAACAAGCCGCTTACCAACCATTCATTATTATCGCTGGTATAAGTAAGTTTGGCGCCGCTTTCAAAGTAAGGGGAGTTATCAGCCAGTATACTCCTGGTAAGTGTCCAGCAATCTTTTGATACCGCACTTTCGAAGCCAATATGAGATGAGAAAATACCTGCATCTATCCAGAGATTTTTCTTTTTAGAAATTTTTACTCCTGCATTGGCTTCAAATATGTTTTTTTGTACGCCCGGTTCTGCTGCATAGTTTGCATTCATGTAAGTACCCGCTGCTATTGCAAGATTTGCCCTTACCCTTTCTGTATTATAACTGCCTTTTAGAAATCCAAGGTTTACATTAAATTCATTGTGCCGGTTATGGCTGTAAATAAAGCCCGGCCGGTTATTATCTGCAGGCTTATTAAAATCATATTGATAATACGCTTCCACATAACCGCTGAAGCTGAATGTGTTTGGCTTTGAATCTTCAACTTTTGCAGAATCCTGGGCGAATAAATCTGAGCCTGCTATAAGCATAACTCCTAATAATATCTTTTTCATCGTACTTGATTTTTTAGTGTTGACCTCACCCCAGCCCCTCTCCCAAGGAGAGAGCAAGCAGAGCCAATATTTTTAAAGTTTATTTTAATTTATCCAGTTCAATATTGAGTTGTAATACATTTACTTTTTTAGTACCGAATAAACCCGCCAAAGGATCTTCAATACTTTTTTCAACCAAAGCATTTACTTTTTCAACCGGGATATTTCTTACTGCAGCTACCCTTTTTACCTGCACATAAGCTCCCTGAACAGAGATATGGGGATCAAGGCCTGCACCGGATGCGGTTACAAGATCAGAGGGAATTTCGGCTCTTTTTATACCAGGATTGTGTACTAAAAAAGAATCTATCCTGTCCTTTACCTGCTGCAGGTAATCCGGGTTTGACGGTCCTTTGTTACTGCCTCCTGAACCTGCCGCATTGTAATCAACAGCCGAAGGTCGGCTCCAGAAATATTTATCCTCTGTGAATTTCTGGCTCAGCAATTTCCAGCCTACTACACGGTTATTGGCCGTAACGGTTTCACCTTTCCCTTTACCAGGTGCCAACTGTGCGCCGGCAAGAATCAGTAAAGAATAAATACCCATAAAGAATACCATACAAACCAGGGTGAGTCTTATTGAAGGCAGAATATTTTGTTTCATTTTATAAATTTAAAAAATTAAAACTCCCTGTTCCCCTTCAGGGGTTAAGGGCATCAGAACCATACACTTACTAAAAGGTCAATTAATTTGATACCTATAAATGGCACTATGATACCACCCAATCCATAGATGAGTAAATTCCTTCTTAACAGCAGGGATGCACCAATGGGTTTATAAGCCACCCCTCTCAAAGCCAGTGGAATTAATAATGGAATGATGATGGCATTGAAAATGATGGCTGAAAGTATAGCGCTTTCAGGACTATGCAGTCTCATGATATTCAATCCCTGCAATGCAGGAATGGAAGCAATGAATAATGCCGGAACGATCGCAAAATATTTTGCCACATCGTTGGCAATTGAAAATGTTGTAAGTGTTCCCCTTGTCATTAATAATTGTTTTCCTATCTCTACTATCTCAATCAGTTTGGTAGGGTCATTGTCCAGGTCAACCATATTCCCTGCTTCCTTGGCAGCGGCAGTACCGCTGTTCATGGCAACCCCAACATCTGCCTGTGCAAGGGCTGGTGCATCATTGGTTCCGTCTCCCATCATAGCCACCAGTTTTCCGCCCTGTTGCTCTTTTTTAATGTAATTCATTTTATCCTCGGGTTTGGCTTCAGCAATAAAATCATCCACCCCGGCTTTTTCTGCAATGAACTTTGCGGTAAGCGGGTTATCACCTGTAACCATCACCGTCTTCACTCCCATTTTACGAAGGCGTTCAAAACGTTCCTGTATGCCCGGTTTAATGATATCCTGCAATTCAATTACTCCCAGTACCCTTTCATTCTGACTAACAACAAGCGGCGTTCCTCCATTCGAAGAAATAAGCCGCACCCTTTCTTCTGTATCCGAAGGAAAACTGTTACCGGCTTTTAATACTACATTCCTGATTGCATCAAAGGCGCCTTTGCGTATCCTCATCCCGTCTATATCTATTCCGCTGCTCCTTGTTTCTGCAGTGAATTGAATAAACCTTACCTTATCGTTCTGTAAAGAAGGCCTTTTGATCTGCTTTGTTTCAGCCAGTTCAATAATAGATTTCCCTTCCGGTGTTTCATCAGCCATAGATGCAAGTACACAGGCTTCTGCAAAAATATTTTCATCCACCTCGTTTTCGGGCCAGAACTGTGTTGCCTTCCTGTTACCAATGGTAATGGTACCGGTTTTATCTAATAATAAAGTATCCAGGTCGCCTGCAGTTTCAACAGCCTTGCCGCTTTTTGTGATCACGTTAGCTCGTAATGCCCTGTCCATTCCCGCAATACCGATGGCAGATAATAAACCGCCGATGGTTGTCGGAATCAGGCAAACAAATAAAGAGATAAATGCGGCCATGGTAATAGGTGTATTTGCATAATCACCAAAGGGTTTTAAGGTTACGCATACGATAATGAATATGAGTGTAAACCCCGCCAGCAAAATGGTAAGCGCAATTTCATTGGGCGTTTTCTGGCGGCTGGCGCCTTCCACCAGTGCGATCATCTTATCCAAAAAACTTTCGCCCGGTTCAGTGGTAACCCGAACCTTTATTTTATCGCTTAATACTTTTGTGCCACCGGTTACCGATGACTTATCGCCTCCGCTTTCCCGTATCACCGGTGCAGATTCGCCGGTGATGGCTGATTCATCAATAGTAGCAATACCTTCAATGATCTCACCGTCGATGGGTATAGTGTCGCCGGATTCACAAAGAAACATATCGCCTTTCCTGAGTTGAGAAGAAGGAACTACTTTGATTTCGTTCACATACATTTCGCCAACAGCAACTATTTTTTTAGCCGGTGTATCCTCCCTTGTTTTACGCAGGCTGTTGGCCTGTGCTTTTCCCCTGGCCTCGGCAAGCGCCTCGGCGAAATTGGCAAAGAGCAGAGTTAATAAAAGTATGGCTGTAATGATGATGTTGTACATCAAACTACCCTGTGATGCTTCGCCGGCGGCAATCCATATACTTACCCCGATCATGAAGAATGTGCAGATCTCTACGGTGAACATCACCGGGTTTCGGAACTGGGTACGTGGATCCAGTTTTATAAAGGACTGTTTCAGTGCTTCTTTAACCAAAGCGCCTTCAAATAATTTATTTGTTCTTCTATGTACTGACATGTTCTTACTTTTAATTATTTCATTCCAAAATATTCTGCAATAGGGCCCAATGCCAGTGCAGGGAAAAAACCAAGGGCAGCTACTATGAATATCACCACAAATACCATCATACCAAATGTGCCTGTATCTGTTTTTAATGTGCCTGCACTTTCAGGTATGTACTTCTTTTTAGCCAGTATGCCGGCAATGGCAACCGGGCCGATGATGGGTAAGAATCTTGCCAGCAGCATCACAATGCCGCAGGCAATGTTCCAGAATGGGGTATTATCGCCCAATCCTTCAAACCCACTGCCATTATTGGCAGAGGAAGAAGTGAACTCGTACAGCATTTCGCTGAAGCCATGGTTGCCCGGGTTGTTAAGCCATCCTGCATAGGCCCCGGGATTGTGTGCATATAAATATGATGACAATGCCGTGCCTGCAAGTATCAGCAACGGATGCAGCAAGGCAATGATGGCTGCTATCTTCATTTCCTTTGCTTCTATCTTCTTACCTAAGAACTCGGGTGTTCGGCCTACCATCAGTCCGCTTATAAAAACAGCAATGATGATGAAGATGTAAAAGTTGAGGAAACCAACACCAACACCGCCATAAAATGAATTGATCATCATACCCAGCAAAGCGCTCATTCCTGCAAGTGGGGTAAAACTGTCGTGCATGGAGTTTACCGAGCCGTTTGAAGTGACCGTTGTAGTAACGCCCCAATACGCAGATGCTGCCGGCCCAAACCTTACCTCCTTTCCTTCCATGCTTCCAAGCGGCTGTGAAATCCCCATTTTTGCAATGGCAGGATTTCCGTTCATCTCAAAATATACTGCATTAAAAAGCAGGAGTATAAATCCAAGCGTCATAACTCCAAATATCATCCAGGCAAATTTTTTCCTTTTGATAACATAGCCTAATGCAAATACCATTGCAATAGGAATCAGCAGGATACTCAGGTTCTCAACTATGTTGGTGAAATAGTTTGGGTTCTCTAAAGGGTTAGCCGAGTTGGGGCCATAGTATCCTCCTCCATTTGTTCCCAGCTGCTTAATAGCAACCATTGCTGCTGCGGGGCCACGGCTTACATTCACTGTATCGCCTTGCATAGAAATATATTGTGCCTTGCCCTCAAAGTTCATGGGTGTGCCGTTAAAAGCCAGTATCAATGCAACTACAATGGCCAGCGGCAACAACACCCTGGTGCAGGATCTTACAAAAAAAATATAAAAATTCCCCAGCTTTTCTGTTGTTCGCTCTTTCATCGCCCTGAACACCGCCGCACATGCTGCTATGCCGGTTCCCGCACTGATGAATTGGAATAACATCAATGTCAATTGGCCGAGGTAAGAAACACCGGTTTCTCCTGAATAGTGCTGAAGGTTTGTATTGGATACAAAACTAATTGTTGTATTGAAAGCCAGGTCAGCCGGCATTGATGGATTGCCGTCTGGGTTCAAGGGCAACCAGCCCATATTCATTAAAGTAAGCATGGAAAGAATGAACCAAACCAGGTTGATCGTCAGCAAAGCCTTAAGATGCTGCTTCCAGTTCATTTCTTTTTGGGAATCAATCCCGCCAAGCTTAAAGAATGCTTTATCTACCGGGTTGAACAAACGATCCAGCCAGGTTCTGTCGGCTTCAAATACTTTTCCGATATACCGCCCTAATGGTATCGCCAGTGCCACAGTAAGCAGGTACATTAACAGGATGCCTAAGATTTCTGTATTCATTTTTATTTTTTTACTGCCCCTTCCAGGGGATGGTGGTTAAAATTTTTCCGGTTTTATCAATACATAACACAGGTAGATAAAGACCAGGATGGAAATGATAAACAATAGTGTCATACGTTTTAAATTTTTTCGAACCAGTCTATAAATTTGAAGAAAAGTGCAAAGCTGGCTACTCCCGCCAGGCAAAGAATTACAGTAAGCATAGTTTTATTTTTTGTTTGTCAAATTTTTAAATTTCTATCTGATTATAATAAGTTAATAAATACAGGAAACCGGTGATCGCTATCACTCAATAGTATGAGTATCGGCATATATGGAATTTTACAGCAGGCAGCCTCATGCCCGGGAAATCCAATCTTCTGTGATGAAAAATAGTAAGCAAGGATAGCAACCTGTCATTAATTCAGTTTCGCCTTTTGTGTTTCAGCTTAATACTTTTATTTACCCGGTACAAAACTGCCAGGCATAAGGGCATCATATAAATAGCCAGCAGCAACATTATTTTCGTCGATGTTTCCATTTTATACGGTTTGGTTCTAAAATTCAATTTCTGTAAAACACAGGACCACTATCAGCACAGGCATGATTACCAAAATTTGCTCCCAATTGTTTACGTTTGGCTAATCGACTTGAAATGAGCTTCTTGCATAAACAGCAGGAATGGGGGAAATAAAAAACCCTTTCATTTTGAAAGGGCCGGCATAGTATTTTGAGAGGGTTATCCTATTTTATACTCATCCAGTTTACGGTAAAG
>DAOLIP010000005.1:0-80219 GCA_035328475.1 Ferruginibacter sp. | reverse complement strand
CTGCAGGAAACCAAGGCCACCAAAGATGATGTGGATATCAAACAACTCGAAGCGCTTGGTTTTCATCATTACTGGTACAGCGCACAAAAAAAGGGGTACAGCGGTGTAGCTGTTTTCTCCAAAAAGAAACCCGATAACGTGGTATATGGAAACGGCCATGCGCCCAGCGATGATGAAGGACGGGTGATTCAGCTCGACTTTGGCGATATCCGTCTTATAAATGCGTACTTCCCGTCGGGCACCAGCGGCGATGAACGGCAGCAATTCAAATACGGCTGGCTGGATGAATTCCATGCATACCTGAATAACCTGAAAAAGAAATTTCCCAAGATCGTTTTGGTAGGTGATTACAATATAGCCCACCGGGAAATTGATATCCATGATCCCAAAGGCAATAAGAACAGCAGCGGTTTTTTACCGGAGGAACGGGAATGGCTGACCAGATTTTTAGACAGCGGTTGGGTGGATACGTTCCGGGAGTTTCACCAGGAACCACATCGCTACAGCTGGTGGAGCCAGCGCTTTCCTTCTGTGCGGCTTAATAACAAAGGCTGGCGCATCGACTATATCACCGTGACTGAACCATTGAAGAAGCAGTTAAAAGATGCCGATATCTTTCCGGATGTAAAGCACAGCGATCATTGCCCGATATATGTTGAAATAAAAGAAAAATAATTTCACCCAATGATCATTTACAATGTTACCATCAAAGTACAGGAGTCTGTTAAAGACAAATGGCTTGCCTGGTTAAAGGATGAACATATTCCTGAAGTGATCGGCACCGGTTGTTTTACCCATGCCGTTATTTTGCAATTACTGGAAGTTGATATTTCGGAAGGACCCACCTATGCCATCCAGTACCACGCCCAAAGCAAGGGGCTATACAATAATTACATAGAGAACCATGCACCCCTTATGCGCCAGAAAAGCTTTGACAAATGGGGCGATAAATTCATTGCTTTCCGCTCCGTAATGCAGGTTGTTAACTAAATGTGCAAAACAATTGCCCATTGTTTTTTTAAATAAACGCCGCTTTTTTTAATCCCTTCAAAACCGCATGGGCAAAGGATTTCAGGAGGCATTACCCTGAAACACGCTACAGCAAAGGATTTCAGCAATATTTATTCTGTTGCCTGTACATTTTAAAAGAGCAGATATGGGGTAAAATCCTTGTCAAATGCGGATTTCAGCAGTTCTTAATAAAAAAGAAAAATCAGAAAAAAAATTTTGTTGCAATCAAAAACCGTATATATTTGTCGCACATTAAAATTCAAAAAAAATTATCATGAACAAAGCTGAATTGATTTCTAAACTTGCTGACGATGCAGGTATTACAAAAACTCAGGCAAACGATGCTTTAGATTCTTTTGTAGAAGCAGTAACCAAAACTTTGAAAGGTGGCGGTAAAGTAACATTGGTTGGATTTGGTACTTTCTCTGTATCAAAAAGAGCTGCCCGTAACGGACGCAATCCTCAAACTGGTGCTGTTATCAAAATTAAAGCAAAAAAAGTTGCTAAGTTTAAAGCCGGTAAAGAGTTATCAGCTAAATTGTAATTTTGTGTCAACCACTTTAAAAAGCAAGGCGCTCTGCACCTTGCTTTTTTTGTAAATTTTTTATTCATCCATTAAAATATCTGTTATCATGGGACGTGGAGACATCAAAACCAAAAAAGGAAAAATTGCCAAAGGATCATTTGGTAAATCAAGGCCTGCAAAAAAAGTAACAAAAGCTGCAACAGCAGCTGCACCAAAAAAGAAGGCAGCCAAGAAAAAGGCATAATTTTTTGGAATTGGGAATTTGGAATTGGTATACAGGTATTCTGCCCTCAAAACCCAATTCCAAATTCCCAATTCCTGTTCTTTTAGCTAGGGAGCCAGCCGTTCTATCTTCCAGGAATGATCAGTTTCTGAAGTATACATGATCCGGTCGTGCAGCCGGTTTGGCCGGCCCTGCCAGAATTCGATCTTATACGGCTTAACCCGGTACCCGCCCCAGTGCGGTGGCTTGGGAATTTCTCCGTGTTTGAACCGCTCTATATAATAATCGAAGGTTTCCTTTAACCATGCTTTGCCAGCCACCACCAGGCTTTGCGGCGAAGCCCAGGCCCCTATTTTGCTTCCATCGGGCCGGCTGTTGAAGTATGCAATGCTTTCTTCCGGAGTTATTTTTTCAGCTACCCCGGTCACCCGTACCTGGCGCTCCAGTTCTTTCCAGAAAAAAACCAGGCAGGCTTTATCGTTTTGCGCCAGCTCATTCCCTTTCTGGCTGTTATAATTCGTGAAAAACACAAACCCCTTTTCATCAAAGCCTTTCAGCAATACGATTCTTGCTGAGGGAACTCCGTTTGTATCGGCTGTTGCAAGCGTCATGGCATTCACTTCATATATATCGCTTTTCAACGCCTCGTTCCACCAGGTTTCAAATTGTTTAATGGGATCAGCATCCACATCGGCTTCAAGCAGGGTTTGCTTTTTATAATCGGTGCGTATATCGGCGGCATTCTGCATAGTTGACAATTGTTGAACAAAGTTCTTCCAATTAACACAAATAAAAAAGGCCTGGATCATAAACAGGCCTTTATGTTATAATTATATGGTAACCCTACAGGTTGAATTCTTTCAGGTATTTCTGCGATTCCAGTGCTTTTATCCGTTCTTTCAGGTCTTCTCTTTCGATTAGGGTATTCTCAAGCCTGCTTTCCAGCTCACCCACCCTGCCCGCCAGCTGCTGCAACTGAAAATTGCGTTCATTTACTTCGGCCAGTTGCTGTCGCACATCCTCGTATTGTGTTTGCAAATAGGCATATTGCTGTACCAGTTCGTCGTACTTCACCTGCAGCCTGTTTGCCTCATTTAATTCCTGCTTCAGCTCCAGTTCCCTTTCCTCGGCCCCTCTTGCCTGCATTTGTTTCTGACCCAGCTTATCCTGCATGCTTTCGATCTCCGCCGATTGCCCTTCCAGTTCGCTACGCAATGCAGTAGCATTAGCCAGTTCGGCCCTCAGTTTTTCCAGCTCCATCTCCCTTTCGGATAGGACAAGATTTATATCGGCGATCTGCACCTGTAAACTGTCGTTTGCCGAAACCAACCGCTTTATCTGTTCTTCTGTAAGCATACCCATTAAGTGATTTAAACCGACACATTTCCAAATTATAGGATTTGCCCCCTAAAAACAAGAAAACCAGCCCTTTTTTGTACCTTTTAAGCAATAATTTTCTGCGGGGCAGCGTATAGAAATGTCCGGGTATCTTCCTGTTTAAATGCCCGGCGTAAACTTACCAATAATTGACGGAAGACGAACTCATACGAGGATGTTTAAAGGGCGAATCTTCCTGCCAGAAGGAGATTTTCCATCGTTTCGCCAGCCGGATGCTGGGCGTTTGCAACCGCTATGCCCGTAACGGAGCAGATGCAGAAGACATTTTACAGGATGCATTTATTAAGGTTTTTGATAAGATACACCAGTTTAAATTTGAAGGCTCTTTTGAAGGATGGATACGAAGGATCGTTGTAAATACCGCCTTAAAGAAGTACTCCTTAAGGCGATATGAAAAAGAAGTGGTAGGCTACGAGATCAAGGACAGGGACGAAAGCAGTATGGAACCTTCGGCCTACAGCCACCTGAGCGAAAAAGACCTGCTTGATCTTATCAACAGCCTGCCCGACGGTTACCGGGTGATCTTTAACTTATATGTGATAGAAGGATTTCAGCATGATGAGATAGCCGAAATGCTGGGCATACAGCCGGGCACCAGCCGAAGCCAACTGGTAAAAGCCCGGAGCATGCTGCAGAAACAGATTTTACAATTACAAAAAGTGGCGGTATGAGCAATAGCCAGCAATTTGATAAATACGTAAAAGAGCAGTTCAACGACTATGCTCCCGATGTACACCCACGCATCTGGGAGAATATTGCCGCACGCCGTGAAAGAAGAAAGCCCGTAGGTTTCTGGCAATCTCTTTACGGCAATAAGAACAGGCTTTTACTGGCAGCCCTGTTGCTTACATTAAGTACAGGAGCCGGTTGGTGGTATTTTACCAGGAACACTGCATCAATAAACACACAGCATGTAAGTGCTGAAAAGAATGATAAAGAAAATAACCGGGGAACAGGTGTTTCAGAAGAACAAACAATAACGAAGCCGGAAGATCTTGCTGCGGAACAAACCGCAGAAACTATTTTAAATTCCGCAACTTCTGCAACCACCACACCGGGAAGCAATGAATTAAAAAATTCAACTACCAACCGCTCAACAAAAGGCGCCGGTAAGATGGTCATTTATGATCCTTCTATGCAGGATGAGGCAAATGTTGTACCTGGTAATTATCCCGGTTCCGGGAAAAAACAAAAAGGCAATGCTGGTATGTTTCGCTTGAATTCCACAGCCCCTGCTGCGGAAGAAAAAGAAGAAGAGGACAACGAATACGCTATTGGCGGATCATTGCTGGGAAGGCTCACCTATGATGCCGAAATGATCTCTGCTAAAAAAAGAGCGAAGAATCCTTTGTCGCTAACCTTCCAGCAGATCGCATTTTTGCCCGATTGTCCTTCTATTGAAAAGAACGCTTCGGGAAATAAAAAATACCTGGAAGTATATGCCGGCCCCGATTATGCATTCCGCAGTTTCAGCGATACCGGTAATTCTGAATACCTGAGAAGAAGAAAAGAAAGCACCAAATTCAGTTCTGCATACAGTGCCGGTGTACGGTACACAAGGGTTTTCAATAATGCCATGAGTGTACGTGCCGGCGCCAATTACAGCCAGATAAACGAAAAGTTCACGTTTAACCAGGGTAACCTCGTGCAGGTAACGTATATCATCGGTTCCAACGGCGATACATTGGGAAGTTATACCACCACCGGCACACGCTATAAGACCACGATCAATAATTACCGGAGCCTCGACATCCCGATCGCCATTGGTTACGAAGTGGGCAATGGTAAATGGCATGCCAACATCAATGCCGGTGTGGTGGTAAATATTTACAGCTGGCAAAAAGGCGATGTACTGGATACTGCTTATAATCCGGTAAGCATCACTACCGGAAAAAATTCTTCGCCATACCAGTTTAAAACAAACGCAGGAGTAGGTTTTATGGGCGGCGTTTCTGTTTATTATAAACTGAACGACCGGCTTCACCTGATGGCAGAGCCTTACTTCCGGTACAATTTTTCACCCATTAACAAAGACAATATAACCCTGAAACAAAAATACCAAACAGCCGGACTTAGATTAGGAATCCGTATTGACCTGAAGTAACAGGCAGCACAAGATCATCATGAGGTATCTGGATAATGAACGGCTTTATTAAAAACAGAATGGAATGAATAAGAAAATAATCATATCGTTTTTAGCTGCGGGGCTGCTTGTATTAAGCGCCTGCCGGAAAAACACGGATGTGTTTGTACCCGATCCCGGGCAACTGAATGGCCCGGATACCTCATGGCAGGTTACTATTACCCCCGGCATGCCGGTTGCTGATCTTAAGAACAGTTTACTGTTCACTCCTTACTTCGACAGTATAGAAGTAAACAGTAATATCGCAACCATCAACACTCCCTTTGGCGTACAGGTTAATTTTCCTCCCAACAGTTGTGTAAGTGCAGCAGGAATTCCCATAGCCGGCAAAGTACAGGTAGAACTGATGGTACTGAAAAAGAAAGGAGACATGATACGGATGAACAGGCCCACCACCAGTTTTGACAGCTTACTGGTTACTGCAGGCGAACTATTCATCCGCCTGAAAAAAGAAGGAGCGCCGGTATCCCTTGCTCCCAATGCAAAAATCAATATCCGCTACACCGACCTTCCTACCAACCAGGCAATGAAATTGTTTTTTGGTGATGAAACAAATGCCCAGTTTTTTACCTGGCTTCCCAACCAGGACCTGGCGAATAATTTTGTGAACCCCGGTACACAGGTGTATGAGATATATACCAATCACCTTCGCTGGATAAACATTGCCTATGGTTTCAACACGGCAAGTTCTGCTACCGTACATGTTGCTGCCGACCTTGCTCCTTACTTTACCAATGCCAATACCGTTGCATTTACCGTATTTAAGGACCTCCGCTCTGTAGCCGGCATGCGGGGAGATTATGTTGCAAAGAAATTCGTTAGCCCTACCCTGCCCGTTGGTAAAGCTATAACCGTTGTTGTGATATCCAAACAGGCAAATGATTATTACTTAGGTTACGAAAGCGCCGTTACCATTACACCCACCGCCGGAACCATTAACCAGGTTGTACCTGTCAGGCCCGTTAAAAGATCTTTACCCGAAATAATCGCCTATTTAAGTACCCTTTAACCCTCAGACCAAACAAGATGAAAAAGGCTGCATGAAATCATGCAGCCTTTTTCTTTAATAGTATCATATAATGATGATCAGGTTACCAGCGTTCCTACTTTTTCGCCGGTTACCACTTTAAGCAGGTTGCCCTCCTTATTCATATCAAAAACAACAATGGGTAAATTATTTTCCATACATAAAGTAAAAGCGGTCATATCCATCACCTTCAGATTCTTTTGAATGCACTCGGCAAAAGAAATGGTCTCATATTTTGTAGCCGCAGGATCTTTTTCAGGGTCGGCTGTATAGATACCGTTTACCCTTGTTCCTTTCAGGATCACATCGGCCTTTATTTCAATGGCCCGCAATGAACCTGCGGTATCGGTGGTAAAGTAAGGGTTACCGGTTCCGGCACCAAAAATAACAACCCTTCCTTTTTCCAGGTGACGCATGGCCCTTCGGCGGATGTACGGCTCTGCGATCTGTTCCATTTTTATAGCGCTTTGCAGGCGGGTGTAGATTCCGGCTTTTTCCAATCCACTCTGAACCGCCATCCCATTTATTACCGTGGCCAGCATTCCCATATAATCTCCCTGCGCTCTTTCAATACCGCTGGTGGCCTCGTTCATACCCCGGTAAATATTACCGCCGCCGATAACAATGGCCACCTGTACACCCAGTTCTATAATGGATTTTATATCCTGTGCATACCGGGCGATCACTTCGCTGTCGATGCCGAAATTCTTGTCGCCCATCAATGATTCGCCGGAAAGCTTTAACAATATTCTTTTGTACTTGGGAAGCATCAGGTGTAAAATTTTTGCGAAGATATATTTTTATCCCGACAGCTACCGGGTTTCTTTAATGGCTTTTATGGAGTACATCATTGGCAGTTTCTCCTGCATGCCTTTTATACGCCACATTCCATCTTCGCCCTGCTCCAGGTTATTGAAACAATTATATGCAGAATAAGGAAACTCATTAAACTGTTGTACCTGCAATCCATGCTTCAGCAGCGAATTTATTATTTCAGTAAAGGGATGATTCCAGCTGTGTTCAATGGACCGTATCGGAGCATTGCGGTCGGAATAAGAACCGGATATTTCTTCTGTGATCACCTGCCTGTTGAAGTAACTGTATTTAATGTATCCAAAGTTATCGTCCATCATCCATAATGCCGGATGAAAATCAACGATATAAAACGTGCCGCCTGGTTTCAGAAAATTAGAAACGATGGCTGCCCATTTGTTAAGATCGGGCAGCCAGCCTATGGTACCGTAGGAAGTAAAGACAATATCGAATTTTTTATCAAGGTGATCCTTTAGATCGTACACATTACTGCAAATGAATTCCGCATTCAGGTTAAGTTCCGCTTTTATTTCATTGGCAAGTTTTATCGCCTCGTCGCTCAGGTCAACGCCGGTAACAATGGCTCCTTCCCTTTCCCAGCTCATGGTATCCATTCCAAAATGACACTGCAGGTGCAGGAGTGTTTTTCCTTTTACATCACCCAGCTCATTCAATTCAATTTTTGTCAGGGAAGAAGTCCCTTTTTTAAATCCCGCCAGGTCATAAAATGCAGAGTCTTTATGAACACCCGTACGTTTATTCCAGCTCTGCCTGTTTTCTTCAAAATAAGATTGGTACATTTCCATGGGGTAAAATTACTGCTAAAAAGAAAACAGCCCTGCAAAATCAATTGCAAGGCTGCCGGATATCATTAATTCCTGGTTATTATCCCAGGGCTACTCTTTTAAAATCTGTAACCTTCAGGTCTGCATCCACACTCTTCAGGTAATCGGCTACTGACTTGCTGTTGTCTTTTACAAAAGCCTGGGCCAGTAAGGTATTTTCCTTAAAGAATTTGTTCACTTTACCCACAGCGATCTTTTCAGCCATTTCTGCGGGTTTGCCTTCTGCTTTGATCTGCTCGATAGCGATCTCTTTTTCCCGGGCGATCGTTTCTGGTGAAATAGACGTTTCATCAACTGCCAGTGGATTCATGGCAGCGATCTGCATGGCCACATCCTTGCCTGCTTCTGCTGCAGTTTTGGTCATAGCAACTAATACGCCCATGCGGTTTGCGCCGTGTATATAGGATGCAACATAAGGGGCGTCTACCCGTTCAAATTTTGATACAGCGATCTTTTCGCCGATGGCTGCCAGTTTATCGTTGATCAGTTCAGCAACCGTTGACCCATTCACAGAAACAGCGTTCAGTTCTTCTGCTGTTTTTACATTGTTTGTGATCGCTGCATCTGCAATGCTTTGTGCAAAGGCAACAAAGTCTGCATTTTTACTAACAAAGTCCGTTTCGCAGCTGATGCAAAGAACGATACCGCTTTTGTTATCGGCTGTTGTTTGAGCAATCACCACTCCTTCTTTTGCTTCCCGGTCGCTGCGCTTTGCGGCAACTTTCTGTCCTTGTTTACGCAACCAGTCGATGGCTGCTTCAAAATCGCCGTTGCTTTCTGTCAGTGCTTTACGGCAATCCAGCATACCGGCACCGGTGGTCTGGCGTAATTTATTAATGTCTGCTGCTGTTATAGTAACACTCATGATCAATTAAAAATTAAAAATTAAAAATTAAAATACCGCTCTCCACAGGTCTGTTTTGGTAGCCGCAATTATTTTGCTGCCGGTTTTCTTCCGCCGGCACCCGGGCCGGCAATACGGCGCTTAGGTTGAGAAGATACTCCCCGTCCGCCTCCGCGTTTGCCCCTTTCTTCACTGCCGTCAACCTTTTGTTCAAAACGTGCTGCTTTTGCTTCGGCGCTTTCTTCCACATCGTGACTGTCTTCTTCGTCTTTATCTGCCTGGCGCTCCTGTAACCCTTCAGCAATAGCTGCGGTGAGGTAATTAACCACAATAGAAATTGATTTGGTTGCGTCGTCATTGGCAGGAATAGAGAACTCTACTTTATTCGGGTCGCAGTTGGTATCCACCATACCAAAGGTTGTAATGCCTAATTTTTTTGCTTCGGCAAGTGCAATGTGCTCGTGGCCAATATCTACCAGGAACAAGGCAGCAGGTACACGGCTGATCTGTGAGATACCGCCCAGTACTTTCTCCATCTTGTCTTTATCACGGCTCAGCGTGAGGCGTTCTTTCTTGGTCAGGCTTTCAGCACTGCCGTCTGCCAGCATCTTTTCAATGCTCTGCATCTTCTTCACGCTTTTACGAACGGTGTTGAAGTTGGTAAGCATACCACCCAGCCAACGCTCGGTTACAAAAGGCATGTTCACACGCCTGGCGCATTCGCTCACAATTTCCTTGGCTTGCTTTTTAGTAGCCACAAACATGATCTTTTTTCCGCTGCGTGCAATGGCTTTCAATGCAGCGGCAGATTCCTGCAACCCTTCCACGGTTTTGTTCAGGTCAATGATGTGAATGCCTTTCTTTTCAGCAAAGATGTAAGGCAGCATCTTAGGGTTCCATTTTTTCTTTAAGTGACCAAAGTGAACACCTGCTTCTAAAAGTTGCTGTTGTAAGGAAGTATTATTTTCCATTGTATGTTATTAAAGTAATTTTTAAATATTTATTCCAAAAACCGATACTTGATCCTGGATACTGGTAAATCCAGCATCTTGTATCCAGTATCTGCAATCCTTATTAACGTTTGCTGAACTGGTAGCTCCTTCTTGCTTTTTTGCGACCTGGTTTTTTACGCTCAACAGAACGCGGGTCACGCTTAAGTAAGCCGGCCGCTTTTAACGCCGGGCGGTATTCAGCATTCACTTCTAACAAAGCACGGGCAATACCCAGCTTTGCAGCTTCTGCCTGGCCTTTTACGCCACCACCGGTTGCATTAACGACCACATCGAATTTATCAGAAGATTCAACCGTTTTTAACGGCGCTTCCACCTGGTTTTGTAAATATACCAGCGGGAAATATGTTTTATAATCTTTACCGTTAACGGTGATCTTTCCGTCGCCCTTTGAAAGGAAGATACGGGTTACCGCTTCTTTTCTACGGCCAACTGCATTTTTTTGCTTCTCCATTATTTATTATTTGGAATTTAGAATTTAGAATTTCAGTTCTTTTGGTTGCTGAGCACCATGCGGATGATTGGTTCCCTGGTACACAAAAAGTTTTTTGTACATCTTGCGGCCCAGCCTGTTTTTAGGAAGCATCCCTTTTACGGCTCTTTCGATGATCACTTCGGGCCTGCGCTTCAACAGGGTTTTAGCGGTTTCTTCTTTGCGGCCACCCGGGTAACCACTGTAGTTGTCATAGATCTTGTCATCCATTTTATTGCCGGTAAGTTTTATCTTCTCGCAATTGATAACAATGATAAAATCGCCACAGTCAACGTGTGGGGTGTAGTAGGCTTTGTTCTTTCCACGCAGTATCGCAGCGATCTTTGAACACATGCGGCCTACGGTTTGATTAGTACCATCCACAACGTACCAGTTGTGTGTAACGGTAGCCTCGTTCGCATGTTTGGTAGTGAAATGTAATTTGCTCATCTTTTTATTTTTGTTTTTTAATTATGCTTGTCCTTTGAAATCCTGAGCGGAGTCGAAGGAACCACAGCTATCCCCGTGGCTTTAAATTTTGGACGGCGAAGGTAAGCCCAATACTGTTTACCTTCCAAAGAAAACAGGAAGTATTTTTAATCATGCTTTTATAAACCACTGATTTTCAGTAAAATTTTTGACTGGTATTTTTCATACATCACCCTAAACAGGGTTTATTTAAAAAAACAGCCCCTGGCGGGGCTGCATTTCTCCATAAGGTGGACGCCTGGTAAGGCTATCTGACAATTAAAGTTTCACTGTTTGATCACCGGGGATCACTCGATCTTTACAAATTGCTTTGTATATGATTCTGTTCCCGCAATGATCCGGACAAAGTAGTTTCCTTTGGCCAGCATAGAGATATTAACGGGTATGCTGTTGGTTCCCTGCTGCAATACAATATTCCGTTGATACAACTGCCGGCCTGCAGCATCTGAAATAACCAGGGCAGCTTCTCCAGCCACGGTACTTCCTGTTTGCACCTGCAATATGTCTTTGGCCGGGTTGGGAGAAACCAGCAGTTCCATTTCTTTTATATCCAGGCGCAGCATCACTACCTGGCTGTACGCAAACTTTCCGTCTTTATCAACCGATTGAAGCCGGTAAAAAACAGCTTTCTTAGACTGAATGGATGCAGGCAGCAGATCGTTATGCGAATAATTAAGCGGCAGGTTTGAGTTTCCGGCGGCTGTTACCCTTGCTTCGTTGGTAAAGTTCACGCCATCTGTGCTGCGCTGTATATTATAATGACTGCTGTTCTGTTCGTATTGTGTTTGCCATTTTAGAGTAACATTGTTGTTCTTATTTGAAGCGGTAAAGGAAGTTAGTTTCACCGGCAGTGCTCCGCCGCTCAGCCCGCCTATTTCTGCAGCAGTAAGGGCCCGGTTGTAGATTCTCAGTTCATCAATTTTACCTCCAAAGGGATTATACCTCGGCGGGCTAAAGCCCCCATAACACATTGCCCCCGCCTGCATCGTAAGGGGGTAAGATGGTGTTTGTGTGCCTTCTGTGGCAGAAAGCCGGAAAATACCGTCTATATATAGTGATATAGTACCGTTATTCCTTACTGCTGTTGCATGGTGCCATGCGCCAATGGAGAAATTTGTTGCTGCAGCACTCCCCACAGAATTATTTTTATAATTGAATTGCAGGTTCCAGGTTCCTGCTACTGTAGACCATAGCCAAACTCCCCAACCACCATAATTAAGGCAATTATCAACCAGTCCGGATGTGGTGCTTCCGTTAAAATAAAAACTGAATCCCACGGTGAAATTATTGGTGCCGGTGAAGTCAAAATTTCCGTTATCAATAAAATCGATATACGAATTCACATTCCCCTGGAATTGAACAGCCGTATTTGGAGCATTGTTATAGCCTGTTGTAAAACTGGTATTTACTCCACTTGCCGTTGCAGCAGCAGGTCCGGCGTTTGTGTAGTTCCCGCTAAAAGGCCAGTAACCGATTAAACCGGTGGTTGTAGGCTGCGCAACGGCAAAAAATACACTTAATACAATAACAGGCGTAAGCAGAATTCTTTTCATACTTGATGAATTTGTAATTAAAAATGGTTTTCATAACACGGTTGTGTTATGCGGCTTTCCTGGAATTGAAATGATTGCTTGCTTCTGTACGGTTGCGTACATTCAGTTTTTGGTAAATATTCTTACAGTGTTTCTTTACCGTATCGAGGGATATTGAAAGCCGCAGAGCGATCTCTTTGTACAAAAATCCTTTGGCCAATGCTGCCAGTACTTCCTGTTCACGCCTGGTTAGCGGAGTTTCTGTTTTTCTCATCTGCTTAAAGTTTAAAATTAGCCCATGTGCCTACCCCAATCAATACCCCTTTTGTGTACCATGCCTGTTAGTACAAATATGCGCCGGGTATAAAAGGGTATCAAGGGTATATTAACGGAGAATGAACAGGGTGAAATAACGGTATAGAAGGTTTCGGGCTTGAGGATTCTATATTTATCATGAACCATCTGCCATGGCCTCTTAACCACAACAGAAATGTGTATTTTAGCGAACGGCATTCATTCCCCACTCTAAAAAGATACAATGAACAACGATCTTTTACCCGGCGTAAAAACGCCTGAAAAAAACGACCAGGTAATCTCTTACTATGCCTTGCGTATTCTAATTGGCGCCACCGGTGTGTTATTGCCTGTACTGCTGATCATTGGCAACCTCATTGCCAATGAAACATTGAAGATCGAATTTTCCGTAAGCGACTATTACGATAACGGAACCGCCGGCGATATACTGGTGGGTGTATTATTTGTACTTGGTTTTTTTCTGATGGCTTATAAAGGATATGATAAGGCCGACAGCCTTACTGCCAACCTGGGCTGTGTATTTGCATTGGGCGTTGCGTTATGCCCAACCACCAGCAGTAATGAGTTTGTTCATATCCTGCACTTTGTATTTGCCCTGCTTCTTTTTACGGTATTCATCATCTTTTCCATCTTTCTTTTCCGGAGAACCGATCCCGGCAAACACGTAACCCGCCAAAAAGAAAGCCGTAACAAGGTTTACCTGGTATGTGGCCTGGTGATGATCGGCTGTATCGCCGCCATTGCTATTGGTATGATCTGGCTCGAGGAACTCTGCGCCAATTTTAACCTGGTATTCTGGTTCGAATCGCTGGCCCTGGTATCCTTTGGCATTTCCTGGATAACCAAGGCGGAGTTTTTGTTTTTGAAGGACAAGGAGAGCAAGTAGATAAACCCTCAACCGGCAATTAAGAAAAAAACTGCGGTTCGGCTCATCTATTTAAAAAGAGTGAGTATATCAAACTTTAAATCAAGGTACCCTTCAAATCTTCCGGTGTTCGTATTCCACTTTACCTGAATTGGTAAATAGAGGTTGGGCGCCAGTCTGAAACTAAGAGAAGCATTGAATTTGAATGCACTTTTCACTTCATTGACATAAATACCGCTGTTTATGTTTTGATATTCGCCCCCTCCAAATACTTCCAGTACAGAGGACCCGTCTGTTTTCGCTTTTATCAGCACCTTATTAAATCCCACTTTAGCCAGTAAAACCTTTCTGTTCAAGCTCCCGGTTTTATTAAGCGTATCCTGGTTCATATTATAAAACACCCCGGTATAAAAATCATAGTTTCTTACCGAATCTTTTTTTGCCCCAAACCCAACCAAAAATTCAATTTTCGCATTCACTTTTGACCATTTATTATTTCCATAATCTCCTTCGTAGCCAAAAGTCAGCAAGGGTGCGCCGGTCAATTTCTTCTTATAGTCATTGTATTCTTTGGTTAAAGATTCCCATTGTGTCTTCGCTTCTTCAATCTCCTCGTCGGTTATCAGGCCTTTGAGCAGGCTAAAATCGTTATTTTTCCCAAAAGCTTCTATTTGCTTTGCCGCTTTGTCATACGCTGCGCTATCAGCCTTGGTTTTATTTTCCTTATTATCCAATGCTTCCACAACTCCAAAAGCCTTTTCTACATTTGCGGTGGCCTTAGCAATAGAAGCTGGTGTAAATTTTTTATAGAAAATTCTCCAGTTGGTCACCCGTTTATTTATGACAGCAACACTCAATGAAGAGTTAACCGCTTTTATTTTATTATCATCATCAAAAACAGCGCCTGCACCTATTTGGATATTCCTTGCCCAGCGAAGTTTTTTAAAGAACTGGTCTTCCCGTTTGGTTGAATCGAAAATGCGTATCAACCCGTAGATAGTGGAATTGACTTTAACTTCCCCATCACCTTGTTTTAGAATTCCGTTTTTTATCAATGCCTGGTAGTAGCCATTTCCTCCAAGGAAAATATCGGTAAAGATCGATTTGAAATTTTTATTCGGGTTATCAACCGCATCTTTTGCAATTGCTTTCGCCTCCGCCTTTTTCTCTTCAAATTTTTTTCCAAAGTCCTGGCTATATATATTCTGCCAGAAGGCGAATAAAAGGATTTCTATTAAAACAATTTTTTTCATACAGTTTCTGTTATTTTACAACAACCCTTAATGGCTTGATAAAAGAAGATTCGGTGATCGTGAGCTCATTTAATAACTGCTGCTCTTGCAAAAATTCGATCTTTGCTATTGGAGCAGAACTGCCTGGATCCTGGAACCCCGCAATCAATGCGGTATATCGTTTTGGATCTAATTCCACCGTCTTCGTTCCGCCCCGCTGAAAATCCAACGTTTGACCGCCAATTTTAATTACCAGCTGACAGCCTTCACTGTCTTTAAGTGTGAGCTTAACTTTTACCTTAGCCATAAAATACTTTTACTGCCTACTCTAAAATCCCGTTTTCGGCATACCGGGTTTTGTTGTTATCTATTTTACTTTACCCCACCGCTCCAGAAATAATGATCATTAGCATCCTTGTACCAAACCGGGTTATTATTGATGGCCTGTCCGTTATTAACAACTGCAATATAATTCATTGCCGTTCCCGGCGATACCACCTGAACGATCTCAGCCCTTGTATTGGGTTGCTTTCTCACGTTTAGTTTTACTGTTACCGTAACTGTTCCGGCCTGTGCGGCGGCGTTTACCGGTACCGGCGAAACCGCAGTACCTGTGCACTCATTATATTCTGCCACCACGTCACGCAATAACTGTTCATAGGTTCTGCGGCTGTTTGCCAACCCGGTAACCGGGTCGGTTTTCCGTTTGGGGTCAAGAAAAAAATGCCCTACAATATCTTTTGCAGGATCCAGTTCAAATTCAAAACAAAGTTTTGCCAGTACCCATACATATTTCTGGTACGCTTTATCGGCATCAATGGTTCCCCCGTAGCAATATTCAACCCCAATGGCTGCGTCGTTGGCATTTACTCCATACAGTTCATTATCCTTCGGAACACCATACAGCACATGCCATGCCTTTTCGGGCGGAGCGGTTAATGCAGGCACGCATTCAATGATCTCCTTATCATCCACAAAAAGATGAGCAGAGGCACTGATCTCATTACGGGAATTGATATAATACCGCACATTCTGCGATGCCGTTGATTTTGGGTTACCGGTATCATGCGCCACCAGGAACCGCACTTTTGTAATAGCCAGGCCCGATCTTCTTTTAGAAGGGGCCGGTATATAACCGGGGGTTATCGAAAATTTATTTTTGAATACAACAGACATATAGTAATGTATTTATGTGAATCATTTTATCCTACCGGCTGTTCATCATCCGCATCCTCTGTTGCTGTTGCTGCATCCGTATTCTTTTTTTCAACAAGCGGATTGGCTCTTTCCACTTTCTCTTTTGTAAGGAAAAGATTTTCAAAGATCTCACGCAGCTTATCCACAGCCTGCCGCGAAAACAGACCGGCCAGGATGGAAACAGCCGTTACCCCGAAAGGATTGATGGGCATCCGGTCCTGCCTTACCGGCATCCGTTCCACCCCTATTTTCCGGAAACCGGCCAGCGTATCCGATGTCGAACGGATGGGCGTTTTAGAAACATTCGCTGCCGTATCAACATACAGGTAGGTAACGCTATCCTGTACGGAGGCATACTCGCTGGCAACCTGCGGTGAGTCTACATTGATATTAATAAGACCTCCACGTAAAAGAAAATAAAAGGCCAAAGCAAGGGTGGCTCCTATAAATGGCCGCATCAAATACCAGGAGATCCAGGATTTTTCAAATTGCTGCGACCCCAGGTAATCGGTAAAAGAAGTAGCTACGTGCACAAATGCACCAAGTGCCCCACCAATAGCAACAAGCAGTATCAGCTGCTGCTCACTTCCAAGATTAAATTTCCTGAATGGAAATCCCTTTGATGGGGGCCAGCCGGATGTGATGGCGCTGACCAGGAAAACACACAGGGCCATAAACAGAATAAGAATAGTAATGGTGACCCATTTTTTGGGAGGGTTGTTTGCCATAAAGCATCTTTTAAGTGATCATAACTGGTTGATTAATTTCCTGAACGCTTCTGCTTCAAAATATTGATAATTGATTTGTCTTGACAGTCCTTCGAGGTCCGGGAAAAGCGTAAAATGATTGATGCCTGCATGCTCTAAAAAAGCAAAAGCACTTTTAACGGCATCCCGCGGGAGCACTACTTTCCGCAGCATTGTTTTGGGCTGTGTAACAATTTCCTCAATTGGCCGGGAATCATTTCCGTGAATGGTGAAGTAGCCGCTTTGTGTAACCAGCCGGTTTGCCCGGCGGATGGGGTACAAGGCAATCGGCTCGTCCCATGGCATAATGTCTCCCGTATTCTCATACAGCATTAATTCCGAGTACGATTCTCCTTCCTCGTCGTAGTCTGCATAAAAATTCAACAGGGGAGGATCCCAAAGATCCCTTGAATTATGAAATTTTTCATTGAATTTATATGGATTCATGATCCAGATGCAGGGATTACTTTTTGCGGAATCGTAATTCAGCAAGGCAAAATGAATGGCTACGGCCAGGCTTTCTGTCCAGTCAAGCAACCTGGTTCGCACACCATGATGCTGCATAAAAAACAACAGGTCCCAGTCGTTTAAATTCTGGTTATGGAGTTCTTTTGCCTTTGACCGGAATTCATAAAACATATCCGATTCCCGGTCCCACAGATCATCCGGTATCCGTTTTGTTGTTTTGGTTAATCCCCTGTATAATCCGGGAATCAGTTTGTACGATTCTTGTGTATGTCCCCGGTAAAAGCATTCCTCATTTGTTTTAAAACCAATATCAGCCTTGGCATTGTCTACCTCCGACAGGAATTGCAACCAGGCTTTTGAATATCTCAGGTACATATCTTTAAGTGTTTCTGTTTTAAGCGAAGGCTTCCTCAGATGATCATGTTCTTAAATGCAATCTTTCTTTTGTAACTCAGGTACTCGGGGTTATCAAAATATTTATCAACCCAGCTGAATCCGTTTGCTGCAGGCGCTTCTTCCAGGAAAGGTTTAAACGCACCTCCATCGGGAGAATTGAGCCATTCCCTGAAATTGAAATGATCGAACAGCCGTATGAATTCGGTGAGGTAAATATCCATCTCCCGGCGGTAATTCATACCTTTTATCACCAGCATGTTTTCGTCATTGGCATTGGTGGACGGCTCTGATAAATTTGCAGAGCCCACTACCACCACGGGCTTTTTACCCAACGGATCAATCACCAGCAGTTTATTGTGCACATAATCGGTTCCGCCATAAAATAAACTTCCGGAAGATTTTTCAGCCAGCCATTGATCGACGGGATTTTTTATAGCTGCGCCAACAGCCACATCAAGATCTGAATCGTTGGGCTCAAATTTGTTATGCCCTTTGTCTACAATCACGTAACGCGGAAAATTCTTAGGAGCATTGAATGCATTCTGAAAACGCATATCAATATTGAAAGGAAATATGCCGCAGGCCAGTTCACCGGCTGTTGCCACAAGCTTCGCATATACATCCAGCATGGTAAGCGAACTCCGGGGACTGAAAAAAGCGGTAATGCTGTTATCCGGAAGATTACCGGCCGCCACATCAGCCTGCAGCTTCATCACTTCAGTTACCAGTGGCGCCTTGGTGGGGTCCTGCAAAAGAACATTCCAGAATTTCAGGTATTTATCCGCAATGGCTGCGTCTGTTACAATATGCCCGGTATTGCACTGGCCAAAGATTCCTTTTTCAGAAATATTGGTGGACCCTGTCCACACTTTTGTTGCTTTGCCGGTTTTGCTGCAGTGCACCAGGAATTTATTATGAGGGATCTTCGCTTTTGTTCTCCATTTTTTTACCAGCCTGGTTATTCCAACGCGGCGTACGGCTTCCAGGTTCTCATCGCCGTATTGCTTTCCATCAGCAATAAGAAGCACATTCACTCCCCTGTTCTTTGCTTCTTTTAATAACCCCAGGGTGCGGTCTTCTTTAAATTCATAAAAACATCCGTACAGGTATTCGCCGGGTTTGGCTCTTTCGATGTAGTCTCTGAGTCCTTCAAACAAACCACGAGACAACCACGTAAGTGCACGTTCTCTGGTGGCTTCATTCATATCAGAGATCTTTCCTTTCGGAAAATTTTCTGAATAAGACTGGCTTCCCGAAACACCCCGGTTAAAATACACGCCTTGTTTACCATCCCATTCTTTTTCTGCAGTTACGGTAACTTCAACGGGTACCCCGTATTGTAACTGATTTGGTTTACCAAGCACCGGCGTGATCTTAAACGAATAGCTGCTGCCGGGCTGAACCGTAAAATCCTTCCACATGAAACTCTGAACAGGATGCAGGTGTGTTGGATACTGCTGCCCTTTTACAGGGTCGGGAATAACGGTTTTGAAACATTTTTGACCCATGAGCCAGGTACGTTTACCGGTTCCCAGGTCTTTTCTTTCCACGGCAAAACCCAGTAACCCCTGTGGCTTGTTCACATAGTCGAACGACAGAACAACGGTATGGGTACCAGCCACGGCGTATACTTCCAGGTTTCCATTTGATGCTTTGTTGCGCATAGATTAAGTTTTAGTAGAAAATTCCGATCGCTTCTTATGGTACTGTTTGTCAAAGGCAATTCCCGGAACTACCCGGTTCAGTTCTTCACAATTGGTAAGGATCTTAATTAAGAGAGGCTTTACATTTTGCCGGGCATTTACAGCAGTTGCCGCTTTCAAAAACAACAGATGAATCATCATCGCTGTAAAATTGCCAACTGCATACAACTATTCAATCCGTGTTTCCGCGGTATTTGCGCCGTTAAAACACTTGTTTGCACCTGCACACTCTTTTACTAAAAGCGTGCCTGGTGATAGTTTGATGATGTATACATCACCCATCAATAAATTATGCCTGAACAGGGAATTGCTGAGAAGGTGTGGGAGAGATAATGCCAAGCGGTTATTTCGAAGGCAGTGGATAATACAGCTAACCTAACTAATAATATCGGTAAAAAGAAACGGGCGGGGGGTAGAATTTTTTCTACACTTGTTGGGTAAGAAGATTCATGTGATGGCGGGCCCGGCTGAGAAAAGATGAAGTGAATAAAAAGAGATGACATCTTTTACAATGATGTCATCTCCTGTTTGCGTTAAAAGGTTAAAACCGGAAACCGATATTAATACCGGCACGTATGCCCGCCCAGGGACCTTTAATATCCATGTTGGCGCCATTGGCATCAACGGTATAGGTAAACTTTGTAAGCGGAATATCCAGGTCATTCAATTCATCCCGTAACGACTGTTGTTCGGAAGGACTCATTGATTTTTTTCCGCTCAGGCTTCCGTTGGAGCTGCCGTAATTGGGGCCCAGTATCCACCAATCGAGGTATACCCTGCCGCCCAATTTAAACTGTGCACCGATCATTAATCCGCCGGTTATACTGGTTACATTTCCGCTCAATGGGATTGTTTTAGTAACCGAGGCATCGTCGTATTCAAAGAGCAGGTCGGCATTATACCGGGCGATATTGGCAAACAGCCCCAGGTAAAATCCACGGAAGGCGCCCTTTTTGCTGAAGTAATATCTTACTTCGGGCATAAAAGCGATATTGCCCACTTTCAGGTTATTCAACTGCCGTTCGGTATCCGGGTCATCGGCCAGGTCAACGAAAACACTTTTTAAAGGAATGCTTCCGGTGGGCATGTAACGGAATGTTCCGGCCACGGTCACTTTACGGGCTACCGCTCTTTCGTACTGGATGCTGATGTTCTTTAATGCCAGCGCCGGCAGGTTCAGCTTTATCATGTTCTTTAAAGGAGCAGGAGGTTCTTTACTGTCCTTTTCTTTTTGTGCAAGCAGTGTGGCACAACAGATGGTTGCCGCCAGCAACAGAGATAATTTTTTCATGCTTAGTTTGGTTTAATAATTAATGAAAAGGAATGAGTAAATATAGATGTTATAGAAAGGGAAAACTATACCCTTTTGCCGCAAGTTTTAAAAGATGTGCTGCTTATTGATTTGTTTATTTTTTTATAAACCTGCTTTTATCTGTACCCCAGGCCAAAAATGCAAATACCGCTAAATAAAAACAAGGGTGTAAAACACTGAATTTACATAGCAAAAACACCCTTCCCTGTTCAGGCCGCCTGCCCTTTTATATTTATCGGCTCTAATATTTATATTTGAATAATACTACCCGCCCATTGTAAACCCCGCTTTACATAAGTAAACGGTAATATTGCAGCATGGCAAAAGCAAAAAAAACAGAAGCAGAAGAACCCTTAGAGAAAAAACTCTGGAAAGCGGCCGACAAGCTCCGCAAAAACATGGACGCTGCCGAATACAAACACGTGGCACTGGGCCTTATCTTTCTTAAATATATTTCGGATGCTTTTGAAGAGCTGCATCAAAAACTGCTGGCACAAAAAAGCGAAGGCGCCGACCCCGAAGACAAAAATGAATACCTGGCCGAAAAAGTTTTTTACGTGCCCCCTTCCTCCCGCTGGAAATGGATACAGGGCCGGGCTAAACTGCCCAGCATTGGTAAGGATATTGACGATGCCATGGATGCCATTGAAAAAGACAACCCATCCCTAAAAGGCGTACTGCCCAAAGTTTTTGCACAGGAAAAATTAGATAAAGCAAGCCTGGGTGGATTGGTTGACCTGGTTAGCACCGCAACACTTGGCACCAAAGAAGCACAAAGCAAAGACCTGCTGGGCCGTGTGTTTGAATATTTTCTCGGCGAGTTTGCTTTAGCCGAAGGCAAAAAAGGCGGACAGTTTTATACCCCCGGCAGCGTGGTAAAACTATTGGTAGAAATGCTGGAACCTTACGAAGGCCGTGTGTTTGACCCCTGCTGCGGCAGCGGAGGGATGTTTGTGCAAAGCGAAAAATTTATTAGGCATCACCAGGATCATTACCGAAAGAAAAAAGCTGGTCGCAACTCTCCCCCTTCAGGGGGAGTTGGAGGGGGTGCAGACCACATAAGTATTTACGGACAGGAAAGCAACCAAACCACCTGGCGCCTGGCAAAAATGAATTTGGCCATACGTGGTATCGACAGCAGCAATGTAAAATGGAACAACGAAGGCAGTTTTTTAAACGATGCTCACAAAGACCTGAAAGCCGATTTCATCATTGCCAACCCGCCCTTTAACGACAGCGACTGGAGCGGCGAACTGCTGCAGAAAGATGCCCGCTGGCAATACGGTATACCACCTGCCGGCAATGCCAACTATGCATGGATACAACATTTTTTGTACCACCTGGCGCCCAACGGGCAGGCAGGTTTTGTTTTAAGTAAAGGCTCTTTAACTACCAAAACAAGCAACGAAGGCGAAATACGCAAAGCATTAATTGAAAACGATTTGCTGGATTGCATTGTAAACCTGCCGGCCAAATTATTTTTAAATACACAAATACCGGCATGCCTTTGGTTTTTGCGCCGCAATAAACAGCAACGCAAAAAAGAGATACTGTTTATTGATGCCCGCAACCTGGGTCATTTAATTAACCGTAAAACACTGGAGTTTACAGATGATGACATAGCCAGGATTGCCAATACTTACCATAACTGGAAAAATTGTCTGAACAATGATTCTGTTGATTTACATGATAAGCATGATTTAAAACAGTCTGCAACCACAGATGAAACAAATCATACCAATCCCAGCAATCAAACAAATCACAGTTCAGACTATATAGACATACAGGGCTTTTGCAAAAGCGTACCCATTGCAGAAGTAGCCGCCTTAAACTATGTGGTTACACCCGGTCGCTTTGTGGGCCTGCCCGATGATGAAGATGATTTTAATTTTGAAGAACGGTTTACCGCATTGAAAACCGAGCTGGAAAAGCAGATTGCCGAGGAGGATGATTTGAACAAGCAGATTAAAAATAACCTTGCTAAAATTAATTTTAAATGAGAAGCTGATGTCTGAATGGAAAAAATGCAAACTAGGAGATGTTATCACTTTTCAAAGAGGGCATGATTTACCAAAAACCAAAATGGTAATTGGAACATTCCCTGTTGCTGGTTCAAATGGAATAATCGGTTTTCATAACAAAGCAACAACAAAAGGCCCGGGAGTTACAATAGGGAGAAGTGGAAATATTGGTACTCCTGTCTTTTATTCAAAAGATTATTGGGCTCACAATACTGTATTGTACATAAAGGATTTTAAAGATTCTTCTCCAAAATTTATTTACTACTTCCTGAATACTTTTGACTTTTCTCAATTTAATGCAGGTAGTGCTGTACCAACGTTGAATAGAAACCACATTCATGAATTAAATGTAACAATCCCTGAAAAACCCGAACAAATCCAAATCGCCTCCATCCTCAGCAGCTTAGATGATAAAATAGACTTACTGCAGCGCCAAAACAAAACCCTGGAGCAATTAGCCGAAACGCTTTTCAGGCAGTGGTTTCTGGAGGAAGTGGAGGAAAGTTGGGAGGTTGGAAAACTAGGAGATATTGCCGCTTTATTTAATGGCAAATCGAGACCTAAAGAAGTTGTAAACGGAAGCATTCCTGTTTATGGAGGAAACGGAATTTTGGGTTTTACGGATAAGTCAAATTACAGCGGTGTCTCAATCATCATAGGAAGAGTTGGAGCTTATTGCGGAAGCCTCTATTTAGAAAATAGGGAAATATGGGTTTCAGATAATGCCCTTCTTACAAAACCCAGGCATGATGATTGTCCATATTTTCTGTTTTATCTTTTAAAGAGTTTGCATTTAAATTCAATGGCAGAGGGATCAAGTCATCCGCTGCTAACCCAAACGCTTTTAAACTCTATAGAAATAATTATTCCCCCAAAAGAAAAAATATTTGCTTTTGATTTTCAGGCAAAAGAATTCTGGAATAAAATAAATTACAATCAAATTCAAATCCGCACCCTCACCCAACTGCGGGATACGCTGTTGCCCAAGCTTATGAGCGGGGAGGTAAGGGTGATTTAACGGTACACAAAAGGGTTAAATTGCGGTTGCAATAATGCAAAACAGTTGTTTTCTTTGTTACGTATTTTGCCAGGCTGCTTTTTTTAGAACGGGGATAAATCAAACACTAACTACTTATGAATAAAATTACTTTAAGCATATTACTTTCAATTATCTGCCTATTTTTTACTCATCCCCTGTTAAGCCAAACACCGTTCCATTCCGATTACTTAATTAAATATGATCTGGCTACACATAAAACCGATAAACCAATACCTTTTGACCATTCATTTACACTTGTTGTTGAAAAAATATCATCAAAAAGTGTTGAAAAAGTAGAAGCCTTTGAAGCGGCATACAAACAGGGCAAAAGGGAGCTTTGCACAAATAAATACACTGATTGTGATGGGCGGAAAAAGAATGATGCCATTGTTGATATGGAGTTAAAATTCAGCCCCTACAGCGATACCCTGCAGGTATTTTTTCCGCCGCTGCGGCCTAATATAGATTTCGATATAATGGTGTTCTCCTATCTGCAGCCTGCAAACCGTAATTCGCTTTTAAAAATCAATTCACTTATATCGGCTTCAAATGATGTTGCAGCCCATAATGCTTTTAATACTTTACTAATCAGTTTAATTGATAAAATTCATAACAGAACTGTGTTTGCCTTTACAAGCTTTGAGGCTTATAAAGAATTTTATACTGCAAAGCTGGCAACCCATTATACCAATATTGCCGATGCTTCAAAATTTGCTACCGCAGGCACCCTTACCGAAGATGAGGTTAGGGCAATTGACATTGCAACAAGCCGTTCCGTTTCCGATTTCATGCATGGCGATATTTTAATGGAAGCATCAAAACGCAAACTGTGGCCTCAAATACAAAACGGGCTGATAGATATAAACAGTGTTTTTTTAACCGATGAAGAATCATTGACCAATATACACTCCGGGCAAACCAGGTTAAAGAATATGGAATCGAGCATCGCTTTCTTCGACTCGGTATTTAAACGTTTAGACAGGGTAATTTCAAAAACCGATGGTATAGTTACCATTACACCTGGTGCCCTTCCTATTGATGTTAATGATTTAAGAAAAGCTGTAAACACAATAAAAAATAATCTGAAATCTAATTACAGTTTTCTTAGTGAAAAAATGGGTGCAATCAACAGTGAAATTAATGATGATACAAGAATAAGGGAGGGATTTTATCTTGCAGGAAACACACTATCAAGTGATTTAAAGACCGCCGGAGGAAATGTGCTGTTTCTAGACGCAGGCATTACCAATATTATTGTACCGGGTGTTACCAACAAAGCTGTTTACATCCCTAAACTATATTTTGGCGCCAGCATTTACTTCAGGCCTATTGATAAAAATACCCGTAGGGGTCATTTTCCCTGTAAAAAGAAGCTTAACCCTAAAAAATATTGCGGCTGCCACAAAGAAGTGCTTTCCCGAAACGCCGATGGCTCGGTTAAAGAAATGTCTGGTAATATGTATGGGCCAGACTATGGGATTGTAACCAAATGGTCTATATGGCAGCATTTATGCCTCAATGTAGGCATTACACTAGGTACCATGCAGAATAAAGATTTTGATAATTTTTACAATGGCACATCATTATTGATAGGTCCGGCATACCGTTTTGCCCGTGGTTTTAAAGTAAGTGCAGGGGTAGCATTGTTAAAAAGGACCTCCAACAATCCTTTGATTTCAGAAAAGAAAGTAGTTCCCGGTGCCTATTTGTCTGCATCTGTTGATATGGATTTTATCCAGAGTTTAAAAGATATAACAAACATTTTATTCAAATGAGATACTTAACTCTTTTTTTACTGGCCGTAATAACATTAACCAATTGTAAAAAAGTTCCGGTTGATAAGGTTATTAAAAATCTTAAATTCAGTCAGCCCGAAATTCCGGCAGACGGGCAGTCAACTGTAAATATAAGTGTTGAACTTTCAGATAAAAGCAGTGACGACAGGAGAACGGTTGTTTTTTCAACTTTATCAGGTGTTTTTACTGCAAGTGGCAATAATAAATACACCGCCAAAGCCGAATATGAAAACGGTATCCTGGTAGCAAAAGCAACTTTAAAGGCTTCAACAAAGCCAGGCAATATTGTAGTTTCGGTAAAGCCTGAATTCAACAGCCCTGTAGGTGAATTTATTCTCTCAGATTCGATACCTGCCAAAAAATCTATTCCTTTTTCAATAAAACTGTCTACGTCATCATTTGGTATTGCATCAAACCATCTGAATGAGGTTTTTATAACAGGAAAGCTATTGAATGCTTCGGGTAAATTTGTTTCAGAAGGTTATACCGTTTTGTTTCAGGATTCTGTATTAACCGGTCCCGCAAGCGGGCAATACAGGCAACCTATCACAACTACCGGCGATAGTTCAATTTTGAGTACCTACTATTCAGCATTTGCACATCTTGTTGGAACACAGATAAAGATAAGGGCAACTTTACTTGATGAAAATGGAAATAAAACCAACATTACTGACGCTTTATTATTAACCGTAAATCAATAAGCCATGCCAAAAAAACCTACAACGATGGCAACAGCCGCACAAACAAAAAAGTTGCTGTCGGCCATGAATAAATTACTTAAAGAACACGATTTCCCCGGGCAAAAGATCACAGAAATTCAACTTCAGCCCAAAACCATTAGCGCTTTAACTAGCGTGGCCGGGACTGCTGATGGATGCCCTCATAGCTGGCAAATCCGGACTTTAGTAATTACAAACGGTCGTGCAGAATGGAAGTGTTTGCCAGAAACAAAACCAACTAATTAATTTTTCTAAATTTGATGTTATGAAAAAAATTATCCCAATAATTGTAGTGATGCTCTTTGGCATCACAGTATGGGGGCAATCAACTGATATATCAAAAGATGATGAAAAATTTTTAAAATTAAGCTTACTGATAAATCTTGCCCAGGCCGATTTGTTAACAATTAATCAAACTCTTATTCAAAAGGAATACAGCCTTGGTGAAATTTCATCAAACTCCGACTTTATATCTTATAAGTATGTTCGTTACAATTTCTTTACATTTAAAAGGTTTGTTACAATAAAAAAGGTATTGTATAAATTTGGCTACACAGATGCTTTGTATAGTAAATACATTTCAGAGATTAATTCGTTAAACCTTCAACCATTCGGATCCCCCCCAACGCCTGTTTTGATTGACAATGGGTTTAAAAGTAGTTATGAAGATTCTGCAAAAAACTGGCTTATAACTTTGAGTATTGTTAAACCTTCCGAGGGACAGGCCACTGTTGAAATATCGATATCCTCACAACATTAAAGAATAATAAAATCTACTGTATTTTGCAGTTTTAAAAAGCCGTTAGCCCCTGCTAACGGCTTTTATATTATATTTAATTCAGAATGAAACCCATCACCGAAAATATCATTGAGCAGTCGGCCATTGAGCTGCTGCAATCGCAGGGATGGGATTATGCCAATGGTAAAGAGCTTTCGCCCGAGGGCCTTTTTTGCGAACGGGAAAATTACCAGCAGATCATTCTTACCAACCGGTTACGTACCGCCATTGCAAAAATAAACCCCCACATACCGGCCGATGCACAGGAGGCAGCTGTGCAGAAAGTATTGCGTATCTATTCGCCGGTATTGCTGCACAATAACGAAGAGTTTCACAAGCTGCTGGTTGAGAAAGTAAAGATCCCGTACCAGCAAAACGGGTACGAACGCAGCCATGAAGTGGCATTGATCGATTTTGAAAACACAGGCAACAACCAGTTCCTGGTGGTTAATCAATATACCATCATCGAAAACAACCAGAACAAACGGCCCGATGTGCTGCTGTTTGTAAATGGTTTGCCGCTGGTGGTGATAGAACTTAAAAATGCGGCCGATGAAAATGCCGGTTTACTGAGTGCATACAAACAACTGCAAACCTACAAAGCCATCATACCCGGCCTGTTTACGTACAATGCCGTCTGTATTATTTCTGATGGACTGGAATGCAAGGCCGGCAGTGTGTCGGCAGACTTTAGCCGTTACATGACCTGGAAAACAGCCGATGGTATTAAAGAAGCTTCCCGGTTTAAACCGCAGTTGCAGATTTTATTGCAGGGCATGATGCAACCTGCTACCCTGTTGGACCTGGTTCGGAATTTTATTGTATTTGAAAAAACAAAAAAGGAAGACGCAAAAACAGGGCTGATACAAATACAAACTGAAAAGAAACTAGCAGCCTATCACCAGTATTATGCTGTAAATAAAGCGGTGCAGTCTTCCATTAATGCATCGGGCGTTAATGGCGACAAACGGGGTGGTGTGGTTTGGCATACACAGGGCTCTGGTAAAAGTTTGAGCATGGTCTTTTATTCCGGCAAGCTCATTACTGCACCCGAAATGAGCAACCCAACCATTGTGGTAATTACAGATAGAAATGACCTGGACGATCAGTTGTTCGACAGTTTTGCAGCATCTGTTCAGTTGCTTCGGCAGGAGCCGGTGCAGGCGCAAAGCCGGGAACATTTAAAACAACTGCTGCAGGTGGCCAGTGGCGGCATTGTATTTACCACCATTCAAAAATTTATGCCCGATGGCAACAAATCGGTGTACGACCAGTTGAGCAGTAGAAAAAACATAGTGGTTATTGCCGATGAAGCTCACCGCACACAATATGGTTTTGAAGCCAGGCTGGTTGATGAAAAAGATGCTGCAACCAAAGAAGTGATTGGCAAACGCATTGCCTATGGCTTTGCCAAGTACATGCGGGATGCCCTGCCCAATGCCACTTACATCGGTTTCACCGGCACACCCATTGAAGGCACTGATGTAAACACGCCGCAGGTTTTTGGAAATTATATTGACCGGTACGATATTAAAGATGCAGTAACCGATGGTGCCACTGTAAGAATTTATTACGAAAGCCGCCTGGCAAAAGTAAATTTAGATGAAGATGGTAAGCGCCTGATAGAAGAGTTTGACGAAGAGTTGGAACAGGATGAAGAAATCACTGAAAAACAAAAAGCAAAAGCCAAGTGGACAAAACTGGAAGCCATTGTTGGTAATAAAGACCGGGTTAAAAACCTGGCAAATGACATTGTTACTCATTTTGAAAAGCGGCAGACTGTTTTTGAAGGCAAGGCTATGATTGTAGCAATGAGCCGCCGGATTGCGGCAGATATTTACGCAGCGATCATTGCATTGCGGCCGCAGTGGCATAGCGATGATATAACAAAGGGTGTTATTAAAGCGGTAATGACAACCAACAGTGCCGATGGGCCCGAAATTGCAAAACACTACACTACCAAACAACAGCGCCGTGATTTATCAGACCGGATGAAAGACCCTGCCGATGAACTGAAGATTGTAATTGTAAGGGATATGTGGCTCACTGGTTTTGATGCCCCCTGTTTAAATACCATGTATGTAGATAAGCCCATGCGTGGCCACAACCTGATGCAGGCCATTGCCCGTGTTAACCGTGTTTTTAAAGATAAGCCCGGCGGACTGGTGGTAGATTACCTCGGCATTGGCATGGATCTTAAAAAAGCGCTTTCCTTTTATGGCGAAGCCGGTGGCAAGGGCGATCCTGCAGAGAACATTGTCAAAGCTGTTGAAGTGTTCCTGGAAAAGCTGGAACTCATTCAGCAGATGTTTAATGAAGAAAGCAAAACACAAAAAGATATATTGGTTGAAGAGCCGGAAGCATACTATGAAAAAAGTTTTAAGTTTAATTACCGCAGGTTTTTTAAAGTAGATTCCAGGGAAAAGCTCTCCATCATTCTGCAGGCCGAAGAACATATTATGGGATTGCAGGAAGGCAAAGAGAGGTTTGTCCGTGAAGTGAGTCTGCTGAGCCAGGCATTATCGCTATGTGTTACAAGAGATGAAGTACAGCCGCATTTAGCCGAAGTTGCCTTTTTCCAGGCAATGAAAGCCAGGCTGGCAAAGTTTGAGGGAACCGGGCCGGGGAGATCGGACATACAGATTGAAACGGCCATTAAACAAATAGTAGACGAAGCATTAAGCAGCGATAAGGTGATAGATATTTTTGAAGCAGCCGGTATCAGCAAACCGGATATATCTATCCTCTCTGATGAATTTTTGCAGGAAGTAAAAGGCATGCAGCACAAGAACCTGGCGCTTGAATTATTAAAGAAGATACTGAATGATGAAATAAAAGCAAGGGCCAAAACAAACCTGGTAAAAAGTAAAAAGCTGCTGGAGATGCTGGAAGGGGCTATAAAACGCTACCAGAATAATTTATTAACCACAGCCGAAATCATTCAGGAACTCATCAATATTGCAAAAGAAATTAAAGAAGCTGATGCCGAAGGAGAGCGCCTGGGCCTTACACAAAATGAAGTTGCATTTTACAATGCACTGGAAGTAAATGACAGCGCCGTGCAGGTTTTGGGCGATGACCAGCTGCGGCTAATTGCCAGGGAGATCGCAGAAAAAGTAAAAGCGAATACTACCATTGACTGGGCCATCCGTGAAAGTGCAAGAGCTAAGCTGATGGTATTGGTAAAACGAACGCTTACCAAATATGGTTACCCACCCGATAAACAGCAAAAAGCAATTGATACGGTTTTAAAGCAGGCCGAATTAATGGCCGATAACCTGGAATTGTAAACAATCATCAGGCTGGTTTTATTATTACCTGCGTTCCTTTACCGGGCGAAGAAACAAGTTCCGCTTTATACTTTACCTGTCCTGCCCGGTACTGCATATTTTTTAATCCATAGCCTTTCTTTACTTCCTCCACATTAAAGCCTTTGCCATTATCGCCCACAACGATCTGTATTTTTTTTCCACTGGCTGTAATATCAACTTCTATCCGGCTGCCCCCCGAGTATTTAATACTGTTGTTAACAGCTTCCTTACAAATTAAAAACAGGTTACGTTTTTCTTCTTTGGTAAGCTGCCGGCTGTTTACATCGCTATCAGCTTTTATAATAGCTTCTATATTGCTGGCGGCAGCCACAGGAATGGCAAATTGCTTAAGGCGGGTTATCAATTCATCTACCGTATCCAGCGAATCATCCAGCACCCAAATCATATCCCGCAGGCTCATGGTTGCTTCGGTTAAATTATCTTTTACCTGCTGCAGGCTTTCTTCCTGCTTTACGCCGCTGATGGCCAGGTTGGTAAATACTTTTACGCTGTTGAGGGTGCTGCCCAGGTCGTCGTGAAGGTCGGTGGCGATGTTTTTGCGTATTTCATGTTGTTTTTTTATCTGGCTTATACGGTAGCGGTATAAGGCATAAAGCATCCCAGCAACTGTTAATGCAATTAATAAATAAAACCACCAGGTTTGATGCCATCGCGGCAAAAATTTCAATATCAGTTCGCTGGGCTGACTCTCTTTTCCATCATCATTTGCAACTTTAACCTGGAGATGATAAATTCCAGGGTTAAGGCCAAGTAAGGAAACAGTATTTTTGCTTCCCAACGAGAACCAGCTATCATTCAATTCTTTTATTTTATAAAAATAATTACTGTTTGAAGTGAGGTCATAATTTATCGATATTGTATTAATATCCACTTTGTATATATCATTCGGAATAATTACTTCACTTATGCCTATTAATGCCACTTTTTTTTGTTTATGTCCATCATCCAAAACCAAATTCTCAAATAAACACAGCTTAGGGGAAGCATAAGTATATAACTTAGAAGGGTCGATTCTGGTTAATCCATTCGGTCCGCCGACAACTATTAGCCCATCTTTTATATCTGCACTGAATTCTTCAAATGCATTGCTGTGTAACCCATCTTTTATGAAATAATTTTTGACTTTATGTGTCAATTCATTTATCCTGTTCAATCCGTAATTCGTAGTCGCCCACACGTACCCTTTACCATCCTGGATCATTTTATAAACACAATTATTCGACAGCCCTTGAGGGACAGATATCACTCCGGTCTGTTTAAATGCTGAATCAAGTATAAAAATCCCGGAACCATAACTTGCAATCCAATACTCGTTATTTACTTTTGAAACATCAAGGAACAACCGTTGGTCTTCATTTCTCTCATTCCGTATGTTTATCTTCCTTATCTCTTTCTGGTGGATATCATAAAGAGCCAATTCACTGTCAGTAACAATTAAAAATGCTGAAGAAGATATTTTAGCTATTCCATTGCAGTATTTGCTTTCAAAAGTATTAGCCCCTTCAAGCAGCCCGTAAATTTTTTTGGATTTTGTATTCCAGACAAAAACACCCTTATCTTCTTCGGCACACAGAACAACCACAGAATCATTCAAAATGAGATGAGAATTAAATTTATACTTGCTAAGCTTGGCCAATTCAGGGCAGATTTTATCGGCATTTATTAATCCAGGGTCGTCAAATCTTGTCCCAAAAAAAAGTCCATTATCCTTACTTATGAATTTTCTATTAAGGTTATCCTCAAAAAAGTAATAATAGAAGCCCGTAGGTTTATGTTGAGAAATTTTTCCTGATTTAAGATTAATCTTACTTACTGAACTAAGGTCGCATGCTAAAACGTTTTCATTGTCAATAAATTTCAAATAGTACAAATGGTTTAATTTGATATTTGATACTAAATCAAGGCTGTATTTTTCAAAAGGGCTTACATGTTGCAATTGCAACATAAGCCCTTTTCTTGCGCCATACCATGTTTCACCGTCTTTCCCGATATATACTGTATTTACATTAATATCCCAATTATCAATTCCCACTTCATTTGTAAACCGGATTGGTTCAGGTTGAGTTAAGCTGTCACTTACCTTAAATATACCTTTAGTAGTTGCAAGTATCACATTCCCGGATTGTTGCCTACAGATATTATAAACAAGAAAATCATCTTTTAGTGAGGTAATCTTTTCAATCTTGTTATCCCGTATAGAAAATTTAAAAAGCCCTTTATTGCAACAGATAAAAATGCTACGTGAAAAAACATCAAAACTACAGCTATATATTAAAGCCCCGGAAATGTCATTATCAAACCGATATTCTCTTAGCAGTTTTAAGGTTTTATCCTCATATACTGTTATTCCTAATCCACTTGTTACTGTGTAAAAAGACTTATTTGACAAAAAAACTCCATTTACAAACCTTGTTTGTACGCTGGACGTACTAAAAGGCTGCAATACATTTGTAATTACCCTTTTTGCCTTTAAATTGTAAAATAGCAGGCCGCTTGGAGTATTAAAACATAAAACATCATTACCGAGAATCTCTATTTTTTGAACACTTGGGTCGGGAAGGTATTTTTTTAAGGTGTCCATAGTTAGCCTGAAAACAATACTGTCGCTAACCGGATCAACCGCATCTACCCCACCGTTAGAGCTGCAAACCCAGATGCATTTACGAAGACTATCATAACTTACAAACCTGATATCATTCCCACTTAAAGCAGGAGTAGTGGTTTTGTTGTATATTGTAAAATCTTTACCATTAAATTTATTAAGTCCGTCCTGGGTACCAATCCATATGTATCCATTTTTGTCCTGGCAAATACTTTGTACATTATAACTGCTTAATCCGTCTCTCTCTGTAAACGCAAACAATTGGTATCGTTGTCCATTTGCAAAATTAAAAATAGACAACAAAAAAATATAAGCACATATCCTGATTGTTAATTTCATAAAATATACACGATGCTTAAACAAGGTACTAAGAAATTAAATATCATTTTCCTTATCAATAATCCTTCAGATCGGGAAGATGATCCTATAGTAACGGAAGCCTATGAGCACCTGAAAAGAGGTCTGCAGAAGGGTTTTCATGACGATCACAGAATACTAATATTGAGATACTCTTTAGATGAAAAAGCAAAGAACAGGCGGCTAAGATTATTAGAATTAACCCCTGATGGAGAACTAATGGAACAAACCATTTCAAACCAACAGGATTTTGGCAATGTAAAATTTACAGAGCCAATTTTTTTGGGTTTATTATTTCAATATATCAGAACTGTATACATATCCAGTCATACGATACTTATTACCTGGGGGCATGGCTTTGGAGTCGGGCTTTTCAAAAACAGAAGTTTTTCTTTTAATACAGAAAAACTATTTGCAGCAGATTATACTTTCAATAAAAGGCATTTATTCGATTCAATAGCAAGCTCTTCCCAAGATGACCCTGAAAGTAATTTTGATATGGGACGTGTAGACCTGACAGATATGTTAACTAATACAGAGCTCAATGATGCACTTAAGATAAGTTACAGGAGCAATAATCCCGATGATCCAAATAATAAAATCGATCTTTTGCTCTTCATGAATTGTGATATGATGAGATTAGATACCGTTTATGATCTAGCAATGAGTATAAAATATATAGTCGGTCCACAAACGCCAATTTCCTTTATTGGATATAATTATGCTGCTTTATTGGAATTTATCAATACTAATATAAATTATCTACACAATGAAACCACCTGGGTAAACCTATGCCAAAACATTACTGAAGAATTCAAAAATGCTTACATAAGTTTTGATGATATTCAAAAAGAATATGTTAACAGGACAGTTATTTCCGCAATTGATACCAAGAAGTTTGACCAAATCTTTGAAACTCTCAACCGGTTACTTCTTGACATCATCTCTTCGGACGATTTAAGGCGTGCTTTCCTTGACGTTGCAGGTGAATTATCAAAAAAAGATGACACAAGTAACAGTTGGGGAAATGATCCTGAAAGCCCAATACCAAGCGAACGTGGGTTCTGTTTTGACCTATGTAATTTTGACCTGTTATATATACTTGAACGCTTTTCAGAAAAGGTTCCTGCTAAGAAATTTCCTGCTACAGTTAAATTAATAACTGAGCTTCTCCTGTTGATAAGCTCAGCAATAATATCCCTAAAACCAGGCGAGGGTGAATTCAGAAAAAATTTTAGAGGATTATCAGTAACTATGCCCACGGACATAGATGAACTTGAATCTCATCCCTTTTTCAAGATTTATAATATGGTAGGCACTAACGACAGGGATGCTTTTGCTTACCTAAGCTTTTGGCCCGACTTTTTAAGTCTTATTTACAAGATACCGGCAAGCATGAAATTCTTAGATAAAACAAGACAAAAGAACACCTGACGTTTTGGCTACCTTGGCTTTGGTTTAACAATTACTTTTGGTGGAGGGTTGGATCCTGCAGGACCACCGGGTTTCCCTTTTTCTGGGGGTGGCCCAACAGCCAATATCTTATTTTCAATTCCAGCATCTTTCAAGCCCTTTGAATCAAGACTCATGTCTTCAATTATCAATACATCGCTTCCCTCTTTCTCGAGACTTATCTTTATATTTCCAAAAATAAACTCAGAAACCATGGTGGTTAGTTCAACAATTGTTTTCTCACTACCTACCATAATTGTTTTAGGACTTATTCCACTTTCTTTCAAGTCAATGATTTCTCTGACTTCAAAACCGAATTTGTCAGGCATTTTAGACATAATTTAAAGTTTTATCAGGTTAAAAAATATTTATCAGTAATTTTAAACCATCTCTCTCACAAATCCAAACCTTTCCCGAAATATCTAAGCTATAATCATCAACAAAATTTTCCTACCGTGTTTTCACCCTTTTTCACCCGAATTACACTATATTCAACTTGTATTTTGTAAACCGGCAAGCATGGCATCCATTGTTTTGGCAGACGATCACTCTCTCCTCCGCATCGGCCTTGCCCAATTAGTGGAAAGCCTGGGTAATACCATATTGTTTGAGGCAGATAACGGCAAAGAGCTGTTGGATAAACTGGACCCGGTAAATCTCCCCGACATCGTTCTCATGGATATCAACATGCCCGAAATGGATGGTTTCCAGGCAACCCAATGGCTAAAAACCAACCACCCCGGCATCAAAGTACTCGCCCTCAGCATGTACGACAACGAAACCTCCATCATCCGTATGCTCAAGTGTGGCGCCCGGGGATATATACTAAAAGACAGCGAGCCGGCAGAATTAAGAGCAGCCATCAATGCCGTAATGGAAAAAGGCTTTTACTACAGCGACCTGGTGAGCGGCAAACTGATGCACGCCATTAATAAAATGGATGATGAAACTGAAGGATTGAAAAGCCTGGTACCACTCAACGACCGGGAAACCGATTTTTTAAAATACAGTTGTACCGAACTTACTTATAAGGAAATTGCCGATAAGATGTTTGTCAGCCCCCGTACCATCGATGGGTACCGGGATGCACTGTTTGAAAAACTGCATGTAAAGACAAGGGTGGGCCTGGTGATGTATGCGATCAGGAACGGGATTGTTAATGTGTAGTTTTGCTTTATGCGCTTTGCGGGTCGTTCTTTGCGGTTAACCCTTCGGCTCCGCTCAGGATAAAAAACCGCAAAGAACGCAAAGGGGTTACTGTTTATAGACCTTCTCTCCATTAACGTAGGTAGCCAATACCTTCGTTTTTAAAATTTCTGCTTCTTTACATTTCAGCAGGTCGGTATCGAGAATAATAAAGTCGGCAAACTTTCCTTTTTCCAGGCTTCCTTTTTGTTTTTCTTCAAAAGCTGCCTTGGCTCCCCATATCGTCATGCCCCGGATGGCTTGTTCTCTTGTGAGTGCATTTTCCATTTGATAGCCGCCGGCAGGAAATCCTTTGGCATCCTGCCTTACCACGGCGGCAAAAAAAGTTTTAAAAGTACTGATGTCTTCCACGGGGAAATCGGTGCCCAACGGTATCCAGTTATTCTCCTTTAATAATTGCTGGTAGGCATAAGCTCCTTTCACCCTTTCACTGCCCAAACGGTCTCCGGCCCAATACATATCGGAAGTACCATGCGTTGGCTGTACAGAAGGAATGATGTTGTTTTCGCCAAAGAGTTTAAAATCATCTTTATTCACCACCTGTGCGTGCTCAATGCGCCAGCGCAGGTCGTTCTTGCCTTTTAAATATTTTGCATAGATGTTCAGAATGGTACGGTTACCACTGTCGCCAATAGCATGCGTACACATCTGCCATCCTTTTTGATGAATGATATTTGCCACCGAATCAAAATTTTCGGGTGCGCTTAATAAAAACCCCGGCCATCCTGGCTTATCGCTGTATGGCTGCAACAGGCAGGCACCTCTTGAACCCAGGGCTCCATCGGCATACACTTTAAAACCACTCACGGTTAACCGGTCTGTTTTTATTTTTCCATTTGTAAAGGCCCATTCAAAATTCTTTTTAGCATCGCTCAGCATAATGTACATCCTCATTTTCAGGTCGCCGCTTTGCTGAAGCTTTTGAATTTTTTCCGCTGCATCATAATCCAGCCCGCAATCGTGTATGCTGGTGAGGCCAGTGGCAAAACAATTCTTTTGTGCAAGCAGCAATGCCTCTTTTGCCTGCGCTTCACCGGCAGCAGGAATTTTTGCCGAAACCAGGTCCACCGCATTATCCACCAATATGCCGGTAAGCTTTCCGTTCTTTACTTCTATCTCTCCGCCTTCCAGTTTGTCGCCTGGTTTTACTCCGGCCATCTCCAGCGCTTTATTGTTGGCAATGGCCGCATGACCATCGATCCTTGTTATAAGTACGGGGCGATCCGGAAACAATTCATTCAGTTTATCATTCGCAGGAAATTCCTTTACCATCCAGTCATTCTGATCCCATCCTCTTCCGGTTAACCACTGCCCTGCCTGCAATCCCCTTGCAAATTCACTGCAACGGTTCAGTACATCATCCCAGCTTTCTGTTCCCACCAGGTTCACCCGTTGCAGACTGAAACCGTATCCCACAAAATGAGCGTGTGCATCAATAAAGCCGGGAAATACCGTTTTACCCTTTGCATCTTCCGTCACATCCGATTCGTATTCTTTCAGTATCTCTTCATTGGTTCCGGTGGCAATGATCTTTCCATCTCTTACCACCATGGCTTCTGCTGTTGAAAATTTTTCATCTACCGTGTAGATCTTCGCATGGTGAATGATCATATCTGCCTTCTGGCGGAATTTGCAGGAAGCGAAGAGGAGAATTAAAAATGAAAAATTAAAAATTAAAAATGACCGGCTGTAGGTGTTTTTAAAAGTCATGACAGTAGATTGTTTCTCAAAAATAGGCCAAATGAAGTCATGTAACGCAACCATTTTGGAGCGTATCTTTACAGCATGCAGTTCGATAAGATCATCAATGCCAGGATAAAAAACGAGTCGGATAAGCCGATGATGAAGAAAGACCTCTTCCCGGTGAACGAACGCCTGCAAAGATACCTGCACCAATACGGAAGAGATATTGCCCTGCCCGTTGCTTACCGAGATCTGCTTAATTACCGGCACACCACGGCCCTTCGGAATAAAAAAGGCAAACTTACCCATTGGGAAACGGCGGTGTACGATCTGAAGGAAATGGAGTTTTTAAAAGAAGGCCTTATTAAAACATACGCGGCACTAAAAACAGAAGGCAATCTCAGTTTTATCAATCATCTGGATGTGGAGCGGATCGACTTCTGCGAATTCGGCAACAGCATGCCTTTCCGCATCCGAATCATCAACCGCATCAACGATAACTACGATCATTATTATGTGAAGGCAGCCGATGCCTCCCGTATCTATGGCCTGGAGCTGGAACACCTGCTCAGTCCCAACCGCATCACCTTCCTGTATCATAAGAACACCCTGGTAGAAGAACATATTCCCGGCATACCCGGCGACATCTTCCTGGAAGAATACCTGAACGAGCCGGAAACGAACAAGATCCGTATTGCGAAAGAGTTTGTGAAATTCAATGAACGTTGCTTTGCCCGCCTGCTGGGCGATATGCGGAGTTATAATTTTGTGATAGACATTACGCCCGACATTGAAGATTACCAGTACCGCATCCGCTCCATTGATTTTGATCAGCAGAGTTATGAAGGAAGAAAGAACCTGTACCTGCCGCAGTTTTACAAAGAGAATTTCGAGTATGTGGAATTGGTATTAAAAATTCTCAGTCCTGAAGTGATAGAGCAATACCAGGCCGAAGAACGAACGGCCATGGCCCACCGGGTATTTGCCAGCCGCAAACAATTGCTGGAGCTGCTTAATATCATGGCAAGAGACGAGATATCCGACAACTACAAGATAAAAATGCTGAAGGAAGAACTGAATGCACATTTCAATACGCATTATTTTTCCCGGAGCCAGACCATGGGCGCAATTGTGAAAAGGCAACTGAAGATTGTTTTAAAGGAATACCTGGAACAGATCAATCCTTCCTGATAAAACAAGGTGTTATCCTGAACTTGTCGAAGGTTTTTTATCTTTAAGAAGATATTTTTTATGTACGATCCCAAACAAACAAAAGAATTACAAAGGAGAACAGAGGAATGGATTGCTGCTGCAAAGAATGCAAAAGGTGCAGATGTAAACAAAAAGAATGTGGAAGAGCTACGCAACTGCCTTCGTTTTCATGAGTACCGCTATTACGTGCAGAATGATCCGCTGATCAGCGATTTTGAGTACGATTCCATTTTTAAACTGCTGGAAAGGTTTGAGAAGGAAAATCCCGGTGCCGTTACAAAAGATTCTCCTACCCAGCGGGTGGGCAAAGGGCTTATAAAAGAGTTTCCGAAAGTACAGCATTTGGTGCCGATGCTTTCGTTAGATAATTCGTACAATGCAGACGACCTGCTGGACTTTGACCGGAAAGTGAGAGAGCTCTCCGGGCTTGATAAGATCGAGTACTGTGTAGAGCCAAAGTTTGATGGCGCCAGCATTTCTGTTATTTATGAGAGCGATCATCTTGGCCGCGGCGCTACCCGGGGTGATGGAGAAGTGGGCGATGACATAACACCCAACATAAAACAGATCAGGTCTGTTCCTCTTTCTGCTAAATTCAGTGAGTATGGAATTGAGCAGGTGGAAATACGGGGAGAAGTATTGATGAATAAAAATAATTTCAAAGCCTATAACGATGCTTTGATCGAAGAAGGCATTCCCCCGTTAGCCAATCCCCGCAATGCTGCCGCCGGCTCGCTGAGGATAAAAGATACGTCCGAAGTGAAACGAAGGAACCTGGAAGCATTCCTTTACCATGTCAGTTTTATCGTTGGCCGAAAGGAAGCACAACGATCAACGGTCAGCGATCAACCAACAACCCATTCAGGCATGCTGGAAATGTTATGGAACCTGGGCTTTCGCAGTCCAAAAAAAGAAATGAAAGTGCTGAAAGGAATTGATGCGGTAATAAAACAGGTGAACGAATTTGAAAAAGAAAGAGATAACCTGGGTTACGAGATCGACGGCATGGTGATTAAAGTGAACGACCTGAAGCTGCAGGACAAACTGGGCATGACCTCTCATCATCCCCGCTGGGCGGTTGCGTTTAAATTCAAAGCAAGGCAGGGAACCAGTAAGTTGCTGGCAGTTGAATTCCAGGTAGGACGAACCGGCGCTGTTACCCCTGTTGCCAAAATTGAACCGGTGCAGGTGGGCGGCGTTACGGTAAGCAGTATTTCCATCCACAACGAAGATTATATCAAAGAAAAAGACCTGATGCTGGGCGATACCATTCTTATTGAAAGAAGCGGCGATGTTATTCCGCAGATCGTAAAATCATTTGCCGAGTTAAGAAAGGGAACAGAGAAGAAGATAAAATTCCCGAAGCAATGCCCCGTTTGCAACAGCGAATTGTTTAAGCCGGAAGAAGATGCGGTATGGCGTTGTATCAATGTAAGCTGCCCGGCACAGATCGTGGAAGGCATCATTCATTTTGTAAGTAAAGATGCGATGGACATCCGCAGTTTTGGCGAAGCCAATGTCCGAAAATTTTACGAGCTGGGTTTTTTAAAAGATATTCCGGGTGTATACACGTTACCCTGGGAGGAAATAAAAAAACTGGATGGATTTGGTGAGAGGTCAATAACCAAACTGCAGCAGGCCATTGAAGATTCGAAGAAGCAGCCATTGCACCGCATCATTTATGCACTGGGCATTCGTTATGTGGGAGAAACCACGGCTAAAACCTTAGCAAACGCTGTAGACCACCTGCTGCAGTTTGCTGATTTTACCGAAGATCAATTGAAGGAGCTGGAAGACGTGGGCGTTAAAGTGGGCAAGACCGTATATGATTTCTTTCATAATAAGAGCAATCTTCAATTGCTTGAACAATTAGAAAAACTAGGCGTTCAGTTAAAGAATGAGAAAAAAGAACTGGCTACCGGCGGCAACCTGAGCGGTCAGTCCTTTTTATTTACCGGCACACTTTCAAAACTGAAAAGAAGTGAGGCCGAAGCATTGGTAGAAAAGAATGGCGGCAGCATTGTTTCAGGCGTAAGCAGCAAACTCAACTACCTGGTGGTGGGTGAAGATGCCGGAAGCAAACTGGAAAAGGCGAAAAAACTGGCTACAGTTAAGATCATTACCGAAGAAGAATTCGTTAAAATGCTTCCTGATTAGCGAAAAAATGTATTATATTTAAGAGGAAGCCTTTATTATTACGGGCTAACGGGCTGGCCCGGTATCATCTTAAATCGTCGTGTTATGATTAAAAAACATTCCGGCGAAACCTGGAAACAGGTACTCTTCAGTGGCCATAAACAGTTCCGGAAAAAATACGCTGTTTCTTCACTTGGCCGGGCGGCAAGCTATAGTACCGATATTGAAACAGACGGCAAACTGCTCAGCGGTTCTCTTACTTCAGGATACCGAACATTAAACCTTCACATAAAGGGAGGCAACGGTACTATTTACATTCACCGGGAAGTGGCCAGGCTGTTTTGTAAAAAACCTTCGCCGCGTTATAAATATGTGATCCATGTAAATCATAAAAAGAAAGACAATCATTCCAAGAATCTGCAATGGGCCACGCTGGATATGGTAAGTACACATCAGCAGAAAAGCCCGGAAAAGATCGCTTACAAGATCCGGCAGGCCAACAGAACAGTTGGGCTAAAACTGAATGCCGGCCAGGTAAAAACCATCAAACACATTCTGAATGATCCCAAGCGTAATATAACATACAAGCAGCTTGCGTCCCGGTATAAAGTAAGCGAGATGACCCTGTACCGGATACGAAGCGGAGAGAATTGGGGAAGAATAAGATGATATGTATAATGTAATTGACAATCCAGGAATTGGTTTTACAATCAATTCCTTTTTTATTTTCTGTACATTCGTTCTCCAAATTTATCAATCAAATGCTTCAGTCATCTACCCTCAAATTTCTGAAAGACCTCAAGAAGAATAATAATAAACCCTGGTTTGATAAGAACCGGAAACAATACGAAGCTGCAAAAGCAGATTTTCTTTTGATGGTGTCGCAGGTCATAAAAGAGATCGGGGCATTCGATCCTTCTGTTGCAAACCTGGAAGCAAAGAACTGCACGTTCCGTATAAACCGCGACGTACGTTTCAGTAAGAATAAAGATCCCTACAAAAGTAACATGGCTGCCTATTTTAATAAAGACGGCAAGAAAGGCCTGGGGGCCGGATATTATCTGCATATTGAACCCGGTAAAAGTTTTGCAGCCGGTGGCATCTGGATGCCGGAGCCTGCTGTATTGGCCGGCATACGCCAGGAAATTGACTATAATTTTGACGACTGGAAAAAGATCGTGGAAAGCAAGGCCTTTAAAAAAATATTTACCGAAGGATTACAGGGGGACTCGCTGACCAGGCCTCCTAAAAGCTACGACGATACCAACCCGGCTATTGAATACATAAAAAGAAAGAGTTTTATTGTAACATGCTCTTTTACCGATGCAGATATTCAGAATAAGAATTTCGTCAAAGAGCTGTCTAAAAAATTCCAGGCAATGAAACCATTGATCGGTTTTTTAAATACGGCGGCCGGGTAAACGAGGTTTCGCTATTTAGACAGCTTGGATTCTATAAGAGCTACAAGACTTCCTACATTATCCAGCCTGCCCAGTTCTTTCAATTTGAATTTTACGGCAAAAGAATTCTCTACTTCACCGATCAACAGCATATGAGTAAGGGAATCCCAGTTGGCAACATCATCGGCGGTAAGCCCTTCATTAACGACAATATTATCATCATTAAATGTTTTCCGGAAGATCGGCGTCAGCCTTTCCGTTATATTAGAACGATCCATAGGTATTCTGCGGTTTCTGTTTTATCAGGGGATATCTTATTTATTTTTACTCTCCCCGTTGAGGCCGGTATCCAGTTCATTCTTTACATTGTCTTTTGCATCTTTGAATTCCCGGATGCCTTTGCCAACACCCCGCATTAATTCAGGGATCTTCTTTCCGCCAAAAAGCAATAGTACAGCTATGAAGATCAGGATCCATTCGCTGCCACCCGGCATGCCAATAAGTAATGCTGCATTTAATGTTTGAGGTATCATGGTTTTGGTTTTAAGTTTCCTGAAGGTTATTTCTTCAGTTTTGCAGCTTATTGTTAACAATTCTCATGCCGGGCTGTCTGTTAAGCTTAAACCGGCAGGTATTATAAAAAAGATGGCCAGAGATAAAAATCTCCGGCCTTGCTTACCTCTGAAACCACAAGAAAAAAGGTAAAATAATATATAGTTAAACTGACTGTTTAAATAGTTTAGGTAATTGGCTCGCCTTACATAAATGATATTATGGAACGGTTTTTAAATAAGATTGGAGAGAGTTAGATAACTGAGCAGGCTGTAAAATTAGTATTTTTTTAATATTATCATAATTTATTTTCCAGAATCTGCTTATCTTTTTAAATCTCCCGGTTTCTACCATACTCCTATTCTTCTCTTTTTTCCATATTTTACCCTTAAAGTCAGAAAAACAGGTACTTATAAATACATAATAAACAACTGATTCCTGCCAGTCAATAGCCCTCCTACCTGATTTTCGCCAACGCTCCTGCATAATTTTAATCACAAAAAATCTGCCAAAAAACTAATAAGTGTTAGTTTTGTTTAAAAACGGGATGGCCAAGATAAAGCCGGAAAAAAACAATTCAAAGAAAGAGGCCATTACACAAAAAGCTGCTGCTCTTTTTAAAACCAAAGGATATTCGGCTGCTTCGATGAGAGAACTGGCAGAAACAATTGGCGTTGAAGCACCCAGTCTTTACAATCACATTGGTTCAAAAAGCGAATTACTGCAAATCATTTGTTTTAAAGTTGCCAATGCCTTTACATCCCAGCTGGCGGCAATTGAAAAAAACAACGAAAGCATCCTGGCAAAGGCCGAGAACATCATCCGGTTTCATATTGTAATGATGCTGAACGATTTTGATGAAGTATACGTGGCAAACCACGAATGGAAACACCTGGAAGAGCCGTACCTCAGTGATTTTTTAAACCAAAGAAGGGCATATGAGAAACGATTTGTACAATTGATCGAGGACGGGATAAAAGCAGGCGAATTAAAAAGATCAGACCCTTATGTCATGGGGTTAACCATATTATCGGCTGTAAGGGGGCTCGAATTCTGGCAGCATCACAAAAAAAATATCAGTGCTGAAACACTGGAGAACGACATGGTAAATCATTTATTGAACGGAATAGCAAACTAATATTTATGGCAGTTCATTTTCACTCGTTAAAAGTAAAAGACATAAAAAAGGAAACACCGGATTGTGTATCCGTTTCCTTTGAGATACCCGCTGAACTGAAGACAGCCTTTTCTTTTGATCATGGGCAAAACATCACCATCAAAAAGATAATCGACGGCGAAGAACTGCGGCGTTCCTATTCCATCTGTACAGCACCTTTTGAAAACGAATTACGCATCGCTGTAAAAAAAGTGGAAGGAGGAAAATTTTCATGTTTTGCCAATGATATGCTGAAAGTGAATGATCAACTGGATGTACTCCCACCCACCGGCAGGTTCAACACAAAACTCAGTGCAGATAACAAAAAACAATACCTGGCTTTTGCTGCAGGCAGCGGCATCACACCCGTTATTTCCATTATTAAAACAACATTGCTGACCGAACCCGGCAGCAGTTTTACGCTTGTGTTTGGAAATAAGGGCCGCAACTCTATCATTTTCTTTGAGGAACTGGAAGGTTTAAAGAACAGATACCTCAACCGCTTTAATTTCATCAATATACTCAGCCGGGAAAAAACCGATGCCCCCATTAACTCGGGAAGGATAAACAACCAGAAACTCAACGACCTTAATAAACTGGTTGATTATAAAAGTGCAGACGACATTTTTATCTGCGGTCCTGAGGAAATGATCTTTTGTATAAAAGATTTCCTGGAAGGTGCAGGCATCGATAAAAAGAAAATACATTTCGAGCTGTTCACTACCCCCGGGCAAAAGAATGGTAAAGCTCGTAACGTGCAGCACATTAATAATACAGGGCCAAAAAGCAAAATCACCATAAAGCTGGATGGCAGAAGTTTTGATTTTGACCTGGGATTTGATAACGACAGTATTTTAGATGGAGCACTGAAACAGGGTGCCGACCTTCCTTTTGCCTGTAAAGGCGGCGTATGCTGCACCTGCAAAGCAAAACTTTTGGAAGGAGAAGTAGAAATGGATGTTAACTGGGGACTGGAACATGAAGAAGTGGAACAAGGATTCATCCTCACCTGCCAGTCGCATCCAAAGACAGAGAAAGTAGTGGTTGATTTTGATATCAAGTAATACCATAAAAGCCCTGCATTATTTCAGCAGGGCTTTCAAAAGAATTTACAGGCTTGTATGCGCCGTTTAGCTAACAACGATCAAAAGAACCAGGATCAGAATAATCAGCAGATCTTTTTTATACATGACTTGGCTTTTAAAGCCCGGTTATTGCTTTACTATTTTAAGCACTTCATTATTGCTGAGTTTTATAAAATATATCCCGTTCACATATTTAGTAAGATTAACCGGCTGACTGTTTGCTGAAATCTTTATACTTTCCAGTAACCGGCCATTCATATCATACAGGATGGCGATGGTGCCTACCAGCGAATTATCTCCCACCAGTACTGTTGCCGAACCCTGTGTAGGATTGGGGTAGATGATCGAGTTCGCCGTATTCTTTTCGCTGTAACGTAACCGCACGATATTGCTGTATTTATAATTTCCGTCAATATCAATTTGCTTCAACCGGTAGAACATCACTTCGCTTCCCAGCCTGTTTATATTATGATCCGTGTACTGATAGGTATTTGCCTGGTTACTGTTTCCATGGGCATTTACATCGCCTATCTTACTGAAGCTGGTACCATTCAGGCTGCGTTCCACATCAAACCGTTTTGCATTTTGTTCATTGGCAGTTGCCCAGTCGAGAATATTGTCTTTAGCAACAGTTTTTCCCCTGAAGTAAAGCCAGGTTACCGGTAGTGGCGGTCCCACATAACTGCATTTTATCTCGCCGGGCCTTAGTGTTTCTTTATTACCCACCCTGTCTGTTGCCAGCACAAAGAAGCAGTAGTTGGAATCCGGTGGCAGACTAATGATGGTGTCGGTACTGCTTATCTTAGGAATAAGCACACTGAAATTCACCTGGTCGGTTGAAACATAAATAGTATAATAATCTATGCCGCAACCACCTGTATCGTCTGCACCGGTCCAGCTCAGGTGTATGGGGTTTGAACTATTGGCCGGAAGGGCATTCATATGGCTGGTGGGAGCAAATGCATCAATGGTGTTGGTGTGGATATTGGTGGCGATGGTATCGTTAAGATCAAAAACAATAGCTGCCCTTGCGCCAATGGTATCTAATGTAATAGCTGTTTGTATTGGTTTAATACTGAAGTTTACAAAACCGTGTCCGTAAAACGGTTGGGTGCTGTCCTGCAATAATAAGAATCCTTTTAAGGGATCAGTGGGTGGCAGCAGTGTAATAGGATCAATGGATTGAAATTCCCAGAAAGCAACATGATTGATCTGATCGTATCCCGCGGTAATGTCTACATACAAACCTAACGAATCCCTGCAATCTAAGCGTTGATAATAAGAAGCAAGGCTCGGCGGCACAGAAAATGTTTGATTATTGAATCCAAAATTCCCCAATTGGAATGTAGCCGCATCCTGTTTAGGTTCAATGGGAGAAGTAATACGTACGAATTTTGCCGGTGCGCTTGCTGTGCTGTCATTTTCATATAAAACAGTATAAGCCAGCCTGTCCTTTATACTCACCCAGTGTTTGTCTGGTTTTCCATCAGGACCAATGATTGCATTGGGATCTTTAGGACCTACGGCAATTACAGGTTTAGTTGTGCCCGGAGATTTAGGGTTGTTTTTTAAAGTGCCTCCAGGTCCACCATTTTGAGGGCAGTTGGGTTTGGGACGAGGATTAGTGAAGACTTTGTTTTCAAGTCTTTTTCTGATACGCATAAATCTTTGGTTGCGTTGCCATGACATTCCTGATTCGGATCTTTCTTCAGGAATGACTTTACTATCCTGGCTATCCCACCAACTCCAAAACGGATCTCCATAAAATTTGCCGGCATACTCGGCATTATCATTCATACTTTGACCATTGCCACCAGTGAGCGCACTTGTTGCTTTTTCCTGTGCAAAATCAAACAGGTTGTAAATTCCCCCGGCTGGTGTAAACCCAAGGCCACTTTGAGCCAGGTTAGCACCGGATTTTGTTAGTTGGTACCCATCAATTTTGCCGCTATTGTAATCGTTTATAGCCTCTCCAAATTTGTTTCCTTTAATGGCCGCATCGGCAACGTTTAAACCAAATCCCAGTTTTCCTAAACCACTTCCTGTTTTAGCCAGTTTGCCATCTTTAAGGGCATCTATTCCATTTACAACCTGTTTTAATTCTTTTACAACCGCTTTTTCTGCTTTAAGATTCCCTGTCTTCCAATAAAAATCAGCAAGTTCTTCAAGGTATTTTTCACGGCCCATAAGATCGCTCATGGGTAATCCAACAGCTTTTTCAACCCAACCACTAATTCCATTTAACCAACTTTCTGCAGTTTCAATTTTGTCACGGGTGCTTGTTTCTTTTTCCTCATCCGGACAATCATTCAACCCAAAAATATCAATTCCGTTCGCCGGATTATCATGTACATACTGGTACATACCCATACCATCAGCATAGCCAATAAGGTCCCGCTGGTTAAACAATCCTGTTGAAGGATTATATTCCCTGAAGAAAAATTTATAATTGCCGGTGGCGCTGTCATACACCTGGCCGGTAAAACCAAAACGGTTGCCTGTTAATGAACCTGGGAGAAGATTGTTGAGTGAATCATAAATACTCATTTTGCCATAAGCATCATATTCATATTTTTCCAGCAGCCTTCCCTGCTGGTTGGTAATGGCCTCTACAGAGTTGATTTCATTTTGGTGGTAATAAAATGTGGTATTATTTTTTTCATTAGCCAATGGCGTAAGAAAATTCGAGAAAATGGTTTTATTCAGGATGATATTTGTTGCATTATCCCTTTCCTCTATTTGCTTCATCCCGGAATACGTATAGTTCAGTATATTTCCGTTCATGTTCTTTTGTACCCTTCTGTTGAATGCATCATACTGATAGGTCAAAACATTGGCAGGCGATGAGGAGTCCTTTAATAGTCTTTTTTCTGCATCATACGTTTTATAAAAAAAGCCGTCGTAAGTAAGGTTCCCGTTGTTGTCATAAGTAAAGTTTATATTCTGTGACCCGTTGTTGCTGCTGGTAAGCTGGTTCAGGTTATTGCCTGTATAAAGGGTGTTTACGCCATTTAAGTTTGCGGCCGTTCTGTTTCCCAGCGCATCATAGGCGTACGTGTTCTGTAGGGTTGGGGCGCCGCCGATAACCCCTCTCTTATAATTGGTAAGCCTGCGGCCATTATCATAAGTGAACTGTTCTGACTTAGCTGGGTTATTCAATCGTTCGATGGCTGTCTTATTCTGTTCGTTGTTATAGGAAAGGTTTGTGTTCTGAACAGTGCCTCCTGCTGTTGAAAAATTAGACAACCTGCCTGCAAAATCATACTGCATATTGGTTGTTATGCCATTTGAAAATGTTTTAGCAATTACCTTGTTGAGGTTATTGTACTGGTAGCTCACCAATATGGTATTGTTCCTGGAAAGACTTAACAAGCGGTTCCTGGTATCAAAATTTTTTGTAACCGCCGTGCTGTCGGGATAGATGGTGGTTTGTGTACGGCCGGCAATATTATACGCATAATTTACTGTTCGGCCATTATATGTTTCGGAAACAACACGGTTCAACGCATCATAGGCTATCGTAACGGTACCTGTATTGTTGGCAGCCGACAGCACCCTTCCCAACCCATCATAGGTATAACTATATACATGGCCGTCAGGCAATGTTTTTGAAATAACCCGGTTCAGGGAATCATATGTGAAATTAATAGAGGTGCCGTCAGTAAGTCGTTTGACAATAATATTCCCTTTGTTGTTATAGGTGTATTCCATATACCGGGAATCGGGATAAGTGACTCTATTCACTCTGTTCAAATTATCATATACGTAACTGGTGATATTATTATTCTGGTCTTTTAATGAAATGATATTTCCGGCTGCGTCATAAGTCCTGGTTACTGTAAATCCATTATTATCCGTCATGGTTTTAACACGATCAAGACTGTCGTAAGTATAATTACTGGTAAATCCATTCCGGTCGGTAACTGACGTAATGTTGCTGTTCCTGTCATACAAAAGCAAATATGAATTACCCAGCGGATCGGTAATTTTTTTTAGCCTGTCCAGACTATCGTATTCTGCGGTAATATCAGCGCCGGCTCCGTTTGTATATCTGGTTATATTATTGTTTCTGTCGTAACTGAAGTTTGCAATAGCCCCGTTGATATCATGCATGGAAGTAAGCCGGTTTAACGGGTCGTAGGTATAATTGATTGTTTCGCCATCGGGTAAACTGATAGAAGTAATATTGCCATTGGCATCGTAATTCAGGCTGCTGTTATTCCCCTGGGGATCCGTAATACCCGTCAGCCTGTTTCTTGTATCATAACTGAATTTCACTGAATGACCGAGTGCATTGATGATGCCGGTTAAGTTGTTCATGCCATCGTATACTGCATAGGTTTTTTTACCCATCACATCGGTAAGCTGAACGATTCTGTTGGATGCATCATAACCGAGCAAGCTTGTTTCATTGTTTTTATTGATCAATGAAATGACATTCCCTTCTGCATCATAATTCAGCTTTACGCTGTTATTAACCGGGTCAATGATCTTTTTGAGTCTGTTTAAAATATCATACTCTGCCGTGTGCGTATTATTCCTTGCATCGGTAAATGCCAATAAATTACCCCTGGCATCATTTGCCAGGCTGGCGTGGTAACCATTGGGTCCCGATACTGACACAGGATTGCCATAAGCATCATAACTGTAAGCATACACATTCCCTTTGGGATCGGTACTGCTTATAATATCTCCATTGGCATTATAAGCAGCTGTGTAAATATTATTGCCGGGTTCGGTTAATTGGGTTAAGTTACCGGCAGCATCATAGATCATAATATAAACATGCCCTTTCGGGTCGGTAAAGCTGGTTACCTGGTTATAGGTAGCTGAATAAGTAAAAGTGCTTATCCGGCTTAACGGGTCTTTCATCGTAAGCATATTTCCACTGCTGTCATAAGTATAATTATATACATTACCATTGGCATCTGTCTCTTTAATTTTGTTACCATTATCATCATATTCAAAACTCATATTAAAACCACAGCAATTGCCGGATATGGAACTAAGCCAAACCTGGCTTCCCGATTTTTTGTACCCGTATTTTGTCACCTGGTTGTTTCCGCTGGCTAAATGATCCGTTACTATTGTTATGTTAGTGGAGGTATCGTAAGAAAAACTTATCCGTTTGTTACAACCTATTATTTCGCTTATGGAAAAATCGCTGAAGTAAATGATATCAACCGTATTGTTGTTTTTGTCGGTCATGGTTTTCATCGGACCGTTAATAAGGTAGCTGTATTTATTTGTACCGCCCATGGGATCGGTGACCTGTTTAAGATTGCCATTGCTCTCATAAGTATAGGTATAGGTACGGGCGGGCGCTGCTATGGCATCTACCACAGTTGCCAGATCTCCATTACTATTATAAGTAAATGAAATAGTTTGTCCCGCCGTATTAATCAAAGAAGTCAATAAAGTATCCGTGTAATTAAAGTTTATATAATTGCCATTGGGGTCTTCCTTCCTGGTAACCCTTTTATGGGTGCTGTTATCAAAATAAAATTTAGTGCCGTCGGGTTCAGTAAGTAGGTATTTATTGGGTTGGTATTGCGAGAACACAGAAAAAAAACCTTTTGGTGACCGGAATGTGCTGCCTGAAAGCAAGGTATAGTTATCCTCTCTTCCGTCGCCCCAGACAATTGTTTTGCTGCCGGCTGTATCGTTTATATATCTTATAGAATACCCAGAACTCCAGCCATTTCCAAACCCATTATTCTGCTCATAGTTAAAACTGTTGTAGTTAAAAGAAATATTCAGGTCAAAGCCTCTTGCCGGTATATAAATATCATTTCGTGATATAAAAAGATTGCCTGTATAAGTATTTACCTGTGTCCCCATCGGGCCCATTTTATTGGGCTTGTTTATATTTTGAGCGTTGGCCGTAGTTGTTGAAACGATCATTAATATTTGCAACAACAGTTTACCTGTTTGTTGTGTAACAGCGATATAATATTTATTCATTAATGCGTACATGTGTTATATCTTTTATTGTCAACTATTTTTATTTCAGGTTAAACAGAATAACGGTGCCTCTTGGCAAACTGAGGTGCATTTTAGAGTAAACCAGTATAGAGCCCGAGCCACCGGCACGTATGATGCCCGGAGGACCATCCTGCTCCGTCAACTCTAAATACAATGAAGTGGTACCCGTGGCAACCCCCGCCGGTGTAAGCGCCATTAATACATTATGATCGCTGTATAAGGTTCTTGCCTGTGCAGGAATATCCACATTGGTTGGATTGCTGTAATTGATCTGTATTACAAATGGCCAGCCTATTAATACCCTTTCCGGCGCTACAATTTCTGTAACAAGTTGTGAGTTTAAGCCGCTGGCGGCACCCGGTGCACAACCCGGTGCATTTCCATTGCCCGGACCCGTATTTACACCGCCGCCCGTAATGAGTCCGCCGTTATTAGGAGTTACCACAGAAAATCCATTGACCAGGGTTGCCATGCTGCTATCTGGCTTTGTTAAGGTTACATCGTAAATACCCAATGGCTTACCCTGCAGGTTAAATGTGGCATACACTGTTGTGCTGTTAATGAAATAAACTGCCGATGCATTAATGGTAGTACCTGGCTTGCTGAGCACAGCTGTCATACTATTGACAAACAAAGATCCGCTGACCTTAACCGTTACATTGCCTGAGTTGCCCCCGGATGAAGTATGCACATTAAGTATGGCAAACGGCAGCTTTACTGCTTTTAATGTAATATTCTGTACCACCGGGTTTGCAGATGCACAGCGGATAGTGATGTAGTACACTCCGGTTGTAACAGATGCCATCACAATTTCCTGGTTGCCGTAATTAGGTGTACTGTACGTATAATCAAAATGCGCAGGCGATGGAATATATCCTTTACCAATAAACATCTGGTTCTTCATGGTGAGCGAATCGCCTGATTTAAGTATTACCTGGATTGTGGCACCGCTGAGCGAATCGGGTATCACCAGTTTATAAAACCGGCTGATGGTATGAAGTGTATTCGGAGTAAGAACAGCAAGCGGCAATTCTTTTACTTTTACATAAATCGGTGTGGTTGCTACCCCGGTATTGTTGTCCTTATTGCTCTCCACTATATTATTCAGCAGGTCTGTTTTCACAATTACATGGTAATTCCCTTCGGTTACATTGGTAACCAGTGGCGACATGCTGATGGTATCCATGGCAAAAGGCCCCATATTAATGATCTTGTTTTTTATACCCAGTAACACAGCGGTTGAATCCAGTTGGCCGCTGGCTGATAAATAAATGCCATCTGAAGAAGCCCCGATAGCTGCATTTGGAGAAATATTCTTTACTACCCACTTAGCCGTATCAAGTGTATAGCCCAGGAAGACCGAATCGGGTTTCAATATATTTTCAACAACCAGGTCAGCAGGCGCAGGGCTGTAAACGGTTACGTATTTAAATGCGAGGTTGTTGGTATTGCTGCTTTCAAATAGATTATTCGTTGCATTTACCCGGCTTATTAAAATATAATTCCCTGGGGCAACATTCATAGGAATGGTTGCTGTAACGGTATCGGTGTACCACTGACCGGGCTGCAGTGCCCCTGCGTGGTTTCTGCCAGCCAGGAGGATATCGCTTCCGTTATTACCGGGAAAGAAATCGGTGGATAGCCACAGGTCATCGCTCCAGTTAGCCGGGTAGGTAATTCCGGATCCATTATTGGTAACCCTGTGTACGATCGTTACTGGCTGGCCAACAGCGATCAATGATGGGCCGGATATGATGCTGTCTGTAAGATCGGGTAGCAGCGGTTGTATCACATGAATTTTTTTAGCTGCCCCGCCTCCGTTACGTATCAGGTTGCCATTATTGCTCACTATTGTTTCATGTGCTATTCCATAAGGAGGATAGTAATTTGTTCTGGCAAATACATAATAATCTCCGGTGGGTATATTAGGGGGTATTGCATTCCTGGTTTCGTTGTAAACCTGGTTCGTATTTAACGGGGTGGTTTCAAAATAACCCGAAGCAAGTACTGCATTACTATTAAATACAGAGTCAGGAGAAAAGTAAATGGCATCATACCATCCGCTGTAATAACCCGGACCGGGATTATACCCTATGTTCTTTACCGTCCAGCCGGCCGGGTATGGCCGTGCAACGGTTGCTGTATCCGGACCGGTTACCGATGTTACCATATGATCAACAGATGGATTAATTAAAACCCTGGCGCCTGTTCCTGCCAGGTTATTATTTCCATTGCTTCCTTCATACACCGTATAGCCGGCATTTGTTTTTATGAAGAAATAAGCCGTGTTGCTGTTTATCTGCGGGAAACAGTTGTTGATGTAAAAGGCGAACGGCATATTCACATTGAACGAATCGGTATAGCCGCTTCCTGCAGACACTATTCCGCCATGGCTTCTTTTGGCAATATAATAGCTGGTAGCCGGGTTAAATGTGGGGCTGCAACTGATATAAATACTGTCCGTCCAGGTGCCGGCAGCGGCGGCAGTGCCGTTATTAGTCACGGTATATTTTATACCTGACGGAAAAACGGCATACACCGTATCGCCCATCTGAATATTTGAAACAACCAGGTCGCATGGTGCAGCGGGTGTAACAAGGGTGGCTGCAGCTATACTGATATTATTATTTGCATTATTTTCCCTGAACGCACTGTCAAAATTGGTATGCACATAAAAATACCGGGTGCCGGATGTTGATACCGGGAATGTATAATTAAGGGTGTGCGATACAGCAGTTCCAACAGGCAGGTCTTCTGTAAAAATCGCAGAATCTATTAATTGTGCACTGCCGTTAAATACCGGAGACGCACTTACATAGATCTTATCCCTTCGCACATGATTAAACACCGTACCGGGGCCGCTATTAAGAATACTGTAATTAATGGCAAGGGCTTGTCCTCCCGTACTATTGGCAGGCACCGTAATAGTTGATACGGTTGCATCGGGGCGCTGAACAGTAATGGGCAGTGTACTTCTTCTTGTTTCGGGCGTACCGGGATATTCAAACACAGACCTGGAAGCATTGGCCAGAACATACACATAATAGCTGCCCTGTGGTAAGGTGGATGGAACAGTAAAGTTGCCGGTTTGGGGATGATTGGATCCCGGCTTAATTACATTGAAGGTATTCACATTGAGCTGGCCCGGATTTGTACCGCCGGGCTGGCAGGGATATGTGAGAAGAGTCTCACCCGAATTTGATCCTGAGTTTGGCACCCCCTGAATTGTTTCGCTTACCAAAACAGCATTGGCAATGTTCAGTCCGCCTGCGTCGGTACTTAAATAGACCCGGTCGGCCCAATAGCTGGAACCAAATCCTAAGCTATCTGTGATTAATATACCGGGCAAACCGGTATTGGATACTACGCATGTTCCGCTTTGTACAAAATAATGCCCCTTGTTTTTTTCTATATTATCATTAAACCCGGTATTAGTAATATTCCAGTTTACGCCAATGGGCTGGGTGGTGCTTGCTGTGGTTGCCGGTAATGTGAGTGAACTCACTTTTAAATGAGGGGTGGGTGTAAGGAACACCTGTACCTGGCTTCGGTTTACATTGTTGTTGTTCAATGCCCCTTCATAAAGGGTATCGCCGGTATTGGCGAAAACATATATAAACCAGGTTCCAAAAATATAATTAGGTACCACCACCTGCATACTCCTGCTGTATGTGCTGTCTGCAGGTAATTGACTGGTATTGGTTGCAAAGGCATCAACGGCATTGGCATAATAGGTTCCATTGGGTTTAGGAAGTTTTACAGGAATTGCTGTATTTATATTAAACAAAGGGCTTTGGGATATATATACTTTATCTGTCCATGTAGCTCCCGCCGGTGTAAGCACTCCATGGTTTTTTACCTTATAAGTAACATTAATAGTGCTGCCGGAAAAAGTGGTGGTTGGTGTAAATACAGTATCTACCCGCAGATCCGGGGTGGGCGAAAGACTAACAACGATCGGTTGCGGGGCCCTTGCCGTATCATTCACTTTAGTAACCTGTTGTGGTGCATTACTACCGGAAGGGTAATTTGTAATTACATACGCATACAAAGGCAAACTGTAACTTAAAGGCAAAGTAAAGTTTACAGAATTACTGTATTGCTGGCCACTGTCCAGGGCGCTTACATTAGGCTTGGCAGCAATAAGCAGTGGTCTTGATGGAAAATCCAATTGCCCCCATGCAGCCGGGTTTGTTTGAGGTGGTATTGAAAAATTCGGAAGTGTATCAAAAGTAAGGAATACGCCATCCGTCCAGTTTTGATTGGTGGTGGTTTTGCCCGGACCCGGATTTCTTACCGTCCAGTTTATAGAAATGGTCTGACCGGAAAAAGCCGTTGCGGGTGCCTGCACATTCTGTACCACCAGGTCGGGTAATGGTATTAAAGTAAATTGCTGAACAGGCCCTGTATTGATCTGCGTACAGGAACCGTTGTGCGAAACCACCATCCATTTGTATGGCTGGTTTGTAGTTAACCCGCTGTTTACCGGAAGGGTATAGTTTATGGCAGTTAAATTAGCCGCATACGGAGTGCCTGGCTGCGGCAGATCAGCCCGCCACAAATAGAGATCGAAAGTATAAAAGGAGCCGGGATGAGCCGGCACCCATGAGAGCGTTAATGGCAACTGCTGGTTGATGGCGCCATTAGGAGGCAGCATGCTTTGCACCGAATCGGGTTGTATGCTGCTGATCACGGTAACAACCAATGTGTCGTTATTACTTGCAGCTCCGCAGGGGCCGCTTGCCGAAACAATGAGTGAGTAGGTGCCGGGGATTGTCCATGTTACATTTGTGCTGTTACTACCGGAAGGAAGCGTGGCTCCCCCGGCAATTCGCCACAGGTAGGTGGCACCCGGTACATTGTTTATAGTATACGTGGCCGTACCCGGGCATAAATTAGTATAGCCTGAAATGCCGGCCAGGTCAGCAACCCGAATACAGAAGCTTCGGTCAACTGCTGTTGCAGGCAAATAGTTCGTATCCCCGTTTTGCGAAGCCCTTACGGTTACTGTTCCTAAAGCGGTAAACGTTACGATATTTCCTGAAACGGTTGCCGGTCCTGCGATAATGGTATAAGTGACCGGTAAAGCCGATGTGGAAGATGCCAGTAACGCAACGGTTGAACTGCTGATATCCTGTTCGGGAATTGCAGGAAACGTTATTACCTGTGTTGCCTTATTTATGGTAAAACTTCTTGTTACCGGTGCTGCAGTATCATACACTTCGTCACCAATTTGATTTGCCCTGATGGTAACCAACCCGGTTCCTGTAATGGTTAAAAGATTTGTTTGCGGATTGATCGTTGCCGGGCCGCTTATTAAAGTAAGCGAAACCGGTAAACCCGATGTTGCCGTGGCGTTTGGAACAAACGGCGCATCCCCGTAGGTTTTATTGGGTATGGCCGGGAAATTAATTGTTTGTGGAATGGAGTTGGCGGCAAACGAAATCGTATTTGATGCCGGACCTGCGCCACAGTAATTCTCAAACTTAACCGTATAGATTCCGGCTAAAGAAGCATAATAAGATGAATTGACCGCCCCGGAAATAATGATGCCATTGCGGTACCATTGGTATCCGGCTAAAGAAGGAACCTGTGAAGAGAATAACCACCTTCCGGTATTATAAATGGTGGCTGTTGCCGTTGGTGCTGCAGGCTTCACTTCAACCGATAGAATCTTTTGCGGCCCGTTTCCGCAATAATTGGAACTTTTACAGGTGAGATTATACGTGCCGGTTGTTGTCCAGTTTACAATAGCCGTATCGCCGTTGGTTGTAAATGTACCTCCTCCTGAAAGCGTCCACGTGTAAACCGTGTTGGGTTCATGAAGACTCGGATAGTATTTCTGCAATCCATTCCCGATACAGGCAGGGGTGGTTCCGATAATATTAAATGTTTGCTGCGGCACCCTGCCTGGTATCACCGTTTTTGAATTCACACTGGTATCCCTGGGCAATGTGCCGGTTACTCTTATTTTATAATGACTTCCAAAATTCAATGTGAATGGCATATAAGCCTGGATGGTATCGGAAGTAATGCCGGCCTTGGTTCCCAGAACACTATTAGATACCGGACTGAAAACACCAAGGCTATCAGAAATTTCTGCCTTAAAAACATTTCCGGCGATCATAGCAGTATCCAGGCTGAATGGTACGCTAAAATAAGTACCTGCGCAAGGGATCGAATCCACTTCACCCAAGGTAATGACCGGTATACGCACCGGTTTGAATGAAAGAGTTAATGGCCCATAGTCGGTAAGCGGGTTATCAGAGATCACTGTTCCAGATGCAATGGTGCCTGTGAATCCACCGGTTCCCCAGCTCCTCCATAAACTTCCGTTCCAGCCGGCAACCTGCATATCGTTGAACAGGTAGGCAATTCCGCTTCTTGCACTGTCGTAACTCAGCGTTACTTCCACTTCGGCATTTCCATTATCCCTTGTGAGCTTCCAGTATTCTTTTCCGGAAATACCGCCAAAGCCGGGAGTATATAAAGATGTATCGTAACCGTCATCCCCAGGATTATGGTGAAAGTATTCTGCCGTAAATTCATCCGTGGCATTTGCCGGTGCAGAAATGCTTATTGGCCCGTAATTATCTCCCCCATACTGGAACTCATATTTTCCCACCGGGAATGTAAACGCCTGGTTACCCCTTTTTTTCATCGGGCCATTAACAAATCCGCGGTTATTGGCAGGGTCCCTGGTAACGGTTGTCCCGCTGTTTAATATCAGCAGGTTTGCAGAGGTAGTGTTTATCTTATTGCTGCCGTTATCAAATACCAGACTGTTATTTATTTCTATACTTTGATCCAGCCTCGTTTCAGCGCCGGCCTCCATGAATAAATTATTTATCCGTATGGGATTGCTCCCGAGTTGCGTGGTATGGGGATTAAACGTTCCTCCAACAAACGTGAGGTTATTGATATCAACAAGACCGTTGCTTGCATTCACAATAAAATTTCCCTGTACTTTAAGGGGCCGGCCGGCGCCGAGACCTACGGAAATATCTGCAGCAGAATTATTGGTTATGAGCAGATCGCCCTCTATATAATCGAACAATGGCGAGGCATTGCTTAAATAATTATTACCATAATCACTGTTGTTGATGAAAGTTAAATTTCCGTGGAACGTGTTGAAAGAAGTGCTGCTGCTTTCGGTGCGGCCGGTACTGTCACTTAAAACCGTATTGCCATAAAAAGTATTATAAAAGAATTCAGCATGGCCACCGTAATCTTCACAGGTAAAATTGCCTTCGAGGTAACTGCTGTTTACAACGGGTTCAAAAATCCTTGTTGCCGTAATACTGCTGCCGGAAAAAATAGTGGAATTATGTAAGTTAAATGTCTTGGTTACGGTTAGCTCATACCCATCCATGTTCAGTACTGCTCCGGATTCCATTACCAATCCGCCAATGGAAATATTACCGGCTGCAAGCGGGGTATTGGGTACATCGTCATAAGAAGGGATAATAACTTTGGTGCATAGAGCCGGTACGCCTGCCGGGGTCCAGTTATCCGGGTCATTCCAATCGTTACTGTTTTGTCCGTTCCAGGTTTTCTCATCACCACTGCTGCAGTTGAGGTTGCAGGCAGTGGTTACTTCCGCTAAACTGGCGCAGCCCGGCGCATTGTTGTTTATCTCAATTGATTCACCCGAAGCAATGTAATTACAAACAGGGGGAAAATTACAAACCGCCAACTGTGAATTATCATTGATCTTCATCTTCTGGTCATCTATATTATGAACAACAAGCGTACTATCCAGACCGGCCAGGGTAGTAAGCCCCGGGTTATTCACGATCCAAAGTCCCTTACCTATATCTGTGATGTTACCCAGCCCCGTAAGGCTGGTCAGTAATGGATTGCTGTCGATTTCAAGTGTACCGTTACTCACGGCGGTGATTCCGCTTAACGCCGTAATATCTGTCAGCAACGGATTATCATGAATGGATATCCCCTCCGCCACATTTCCCTGTACTTTTTCAAGGCCATGTGCAGATACCAGGTTTGGGTTACTCCATAAATAAAAATTCGGAACCGAGGTAAGGCTGTCGAGACCCGACAGGTCCGTGATACCGGTCTGGATCATCCAAAAAGTGCTGATACTGGTATTAACAAGATGGTGACTTATATCTTCCAGGCTGGTTAGGTTGGGCAGGCCCCAAAAAAGAAAACCATTGCATCTTGTAAGATTATGTAGACCTATGGAGGTAAGGGCTGGGTCATCCGTCACATTGATCCAGCCGCCCATGCTGGTAAGACTTGCCATACCGCTTAAACTGGTAAGCGGTGTATGTGCTATGAACAGGCCGTCTGTAATGTTCTCGATATTGCTCAACCCGTTTAACGTGGTGAGCGCAGTAGAATCAATATTTACATTGCGGATATTTATGAAATCATCGCACAAACCATCCATATCGGTGAATACCGGCAGGTCAATAAAATTGATGGCCCCAAGGGAATCAAGATTGAATAGACCAAGCGTGGTCAGTAATGGATTATGCTGCAGGTCCAGTGTGTCTATTAAATACAGGTTATTCAACCCGCCCATGCTGGTGAGCGATGTGTTTACTATCTTAAGTTTCTTCTGAACCTCACCCAGGCTGCTCGCAAGAAAACCATTCAGGTTAGTAATGGCCGGGCTTGCCCCCGCCCCGTCAATAATTAAATATTTCGGATTTGAACAGGTGGGATAATCAACGGCGAAATTATCGATCTGGGCCTGGCTGGTGATCAGTATCGTATCCTGCGTACAGGAAGTAAGGATACCGGAAGTTTGCTGCGTTCCTTTGTTTGCCGGTACCTGGATTGTATTTCTGTTGATCAGCACCGGTAGCTTACGCTGTGCCTGCAGTTGGCAGGCGATGCCTGGTAAAATGAAGATCCCGGTAATCAGTAGTAGTAAACTTTTCATCCGCTGTATTTTGAAATTGTACCTGTATAAAAGGAGGTTTCATACGCCGGATATTGGAGTTGAGCTGATGGCAGATAACCAAGCAGGTCAAAAATGGGTACTTAACAGCTCTGTATCAATACATAATTTGTAGTAGAGGTCAAATAAGGCTTGTACCGCAACGATTTATTAAATACTTTTAAAAAAGAATGAAAAAGTGCTGCATTATATTATCCCTTTGCCTTTCCGTTTCATCAGCCACTCCCGCTTTTTCTCAGACAAAAGTTATTGATAGTTTGCGCAGGCGTATTGAAATGGCCGTAACTGAAAAAGAAAAACTTGCTGCAATCATCAAATTATCTGAACAGGGCAATCACCCCGATACGCTGCTGCCTTATGTTGTAATGGCTGAAAACATTGCTGCCAAAACAAAAAACAACGTGGATGCAGCGAGGGCTGCGTTTATACGAGCCGTGTATTATGTGCGCATAAATTTTATTGACAGCGCCCTGTATATTGCCGACCAGCAGATCCAGGCCATTAAGAATGATAAACAGCAGCAAAGTTTTTACCTGGAACTTTTATTCTTTAAAGCAAAAGTTTTTGACAAGGCTAACCGGTATACCCAGGCACTTACACAGTTATTTAAGGTGCTGGAGACAGCCGAAATAATGAAAGATACCCTGATACAGATCCAGGCCAAAACGGGTATTGGCTGGGTACAGATGGAAATGGAGCAATATGGAGAAGCGCTAAAATGGCTGCAAAAAGCATTGTATACATCCCCGAATCAAAGATTTTATAAAAATTATGGTGCACTGTACAGCAACATGGCAACCACACTTAATGCCCTGGGAAAGCCAGACTCGGCAAAAGTCTATATAGATATTGCTATAAAAGATGCCCGTGAAAATGACAACCTGATATGGCTTGCCACCGCCCTCAGCATGAAGGCCAAAATACTTATTGACAGTAAACAGTCGAAACTTGCTGAAATACCTCTCAATGAAGTTGTAACGATACGAAAAAAATTAAACGACCCGTTTTATACGGTATTTGACATGAGCAGCCTGGCCAGTTATTATGCGAATAATAACCAGACTGAAAAAGGTATTGAGCTGTGCAAGGAAGGGATCGCCCTTGCAAAAAAAAGCGGCTTATCTTCCCAGCTTCTCATGATCTATCATTCACTGGCAGAAAACTATAAAGCAGCGGGTAATATGATCGAATACGGCAAAACCCTCGAGCATATCATCGCATTAAAGGATTCATTCAACAATATCAACTCTGCCAGGCTTTTGGCCGATATGCAGGCAGGCAGCGATGTGATGAAAAAAGAAAGAACCATTGCCGAACAAAAATTAAACCTTACGGTAAAAAATTACTGGCTGTTTGGCTCTGCACTCTTTGCAGCAATGGTTGCTGTTATTATCTGGCTGTCGTTCAAAAATTACCGGCGCAAACAGAATATCAAAATGCAACTGGCTTTACAGGAAGAAAAACGGATTGCCGCCCAATCTATTATTGATGCGGAAGAACAGGAACGCAAACGGATCGCTGCCGACCTGCACGATAACATCGGCGCCTATGCATCCGCCATACGTGCCGATGTGGAAAAGATCACCGATAACGGGCTTGAAAAAAACAAAATTTCCCTTCAGAACCTGCAACAGCATTCGCAGGAAATAATTAATTCCTTAAGGGATACGATCTGGGTTCTCAATAAAGACAATATTACCATTACCGGTATTGGCGACCGGATAAAGAACTACATCAACAAGCTACGGCCCAGTTATAATAACATCCAGTTCCATATCCACGAAGAGATAAACAACGATGTTCGAATAAATTCACAAAATGCCCTGAATATTTTCAGGATCGTGCAGGAGGCGCTGCACAATGCACTAAAACACAGCCAGGCTTCTAATATCAGTGTTTATATAGGCAGCGATGAAACGTTCCGGGTAAAGATTTCCGACGATGGCAAAGGAATACAAAATACCTATACATTCAATGGCAATGGCCTGAGGAATATGCAGGCAAGAGCCAGGGAAATTGGTATGCAGCTATCCATAACATCCGCCACCAATGAAGGCACTGTATTGCTTTTAACAAATACTACTATAAATTGAGTATATAAAGAAAACAGGGAAATCAACACATTGCATAATAAAATAAAAAATGAATACCTCTTTACGAATAGGACTGGTTGATGACAAAGCGGTGAACCGCAGCAGCATTGCAGATAAGATAAAACAGTTCGAAGACCTGAATTTCTGCTTCATGGCTGTAAACGGAAACGATTGCCTGGAACAGCTAAAGGGCCTGCCGGTAGATAAAGTACCTCAAGTTATTTTCATGGACCTGGAAATGCCGGAGATGGACGGGGTGCAAACGATCAGCCTGGCCCGCTTAATGTACCCGGATATCTTTTTTATTGTACTGACCGTTTTTGATGATGATGATAAGATCTTTGAAGCCATAAAAGCGGGGGCTCATGGTTATTTACTTAAAGATGAAAGTGCCGTTGCCCTGCACAATGCCATTACCAACGTGGTAGAAAGCGGTGGCGCCCCGATGAGCGCTGCCATTGCCCGGAAAGCGTTTGAAATGCTGGGTAAAGCGCAGCTTCAAACCGGAACAAAAGCCACCGAACCTCATTTGCTTGATGCATTGGTGAGCGAAAGAGAAAAAGAAATATTAATTCATACCATCAATGGCCACGATGCAAAACGGATTGCATCCATACTTGATATCAGCGTACTCACCGTACGGAAACATATTGCCAATATTTACCAGAAACTGCACGTGAACAGCAAGGCCCAGGTCATCAGTCTTGCCCACAAGAATAACTGGGTTTAACCTTACTGCTACTGCCTTTCCCTGTACCCGGCCGCATACTAACGGGTGTTAGTTTTTTTACTATCTTTACGCATTAAATAACGATCACTATGACCGTACAGGATTTTGAAAAAATATTCCAGGATAAGATCGATGGAGAAATAAAGATCGAACCTAAAGACTGGATGCCCGATGCATACCGTAAAACAAACCTGCGGCAGATAAGTCAGCATGCACATAGCGAGATCGTTGGTATGCTGCCGGAGGGGAACTGGATATCGAGAGCGCCTTCATTAAAACGAAAAGCCATCCTGCTTGCCAAAGTGCAGGATGAAGCGGGTCATGGGTTGTATTTATACTCCGCAGCTGAAACATTAGGCATGAGCCGAGATGAGATGATCAACGACCTCCACAGCGGCAAAGCAAAATATTCTTCTATTTTCAATTACCCTTCATTAACATGGGCCGATATGGGCGCTATTGGCTGGCTGGTTGACGGCGCAGCTATCTTAAACCAGGTGATGTTATGCCGCACTTCTTATGGGCCATATGCAAGAGCCATGGTTCGTATTTGTAAAGAAGAAAGTTTTCACCAACGCCAGGGATTTGAAACACTGCTGGTATTAAGCAGGGGTTCAGCAGAACAGAAAGCCATGTGCCAGGATGCCATCAACCGCTGGTGGTGGCCAAGCCTGATGATGTTTGGACCCAAAGACAGCGAAAGCACCAACAGCGACCAGAGCATGAAATGGAAAATAAAGAGAAAAACAAACGATGAACTGCGGCAGCAATTTGTTGACATGATCGCCGAACAGATAAAAGTGCTGGGCATGAAATTGCCCGATGATAAACTGAAATGGAATGAAGAAAGAAAGCATTATGATTTTGGCGAAATAAACTGGGATGAATTCTGGCAGGTAGTAAAAGGAAACGGCCCCTGCAACAAACAACGGCTTACCGCAAGACGCAAAGCCCACGAAGACGGCGCCTGGGTAAGAGAAGCCGCCCTTGCTTATGCCAATAAAAAGAAGACTGTTAAAACAAAAGCCGCCTGACCATGAAATCACTTTTAGGGCTTTTTATCCTGCTTGCAGGTTTTACCGCCTGCAATAATAATAAAGAAGAGCCGGCTAAAGAGAAAGATAACAGGATCGTTTTGAGAACCGACAGCGTAAATATCATAACGCTTTCCGACACGATGCTGATCTATGAAAGCATCTGCCGCAGTTGTAAGTATGAAGGGTCTGTTCGTTTTGAAATAGCAGATAGTGCAGCCGTTGTAAAATTGCACGCCGTTAATACCCATGATAATAACCACCGTGATGTGGAAGGCGGCAATGTTGGAAAAGAACTGGTACTGGTTCCGGTTAAAGCAGGAAGCACAAAGATGAAACTATATAAATTCTTGTCGCCCGAAACAGCTAAAGAAGATTCAGCAAGATCTCAGACATATACCATTGAAGTAAAAAATTAAATACACGAATCATGTTCCATTCATTTGTTAAGAAATTTTACTACGGCGATATACCGGAAGACAATGCAGGCGGCTCAACCAATATGAGTACCGCCGGATCAACAAATGCCTGGCCGCTCTGGGAAATTTTCATCCGCAGCAAACAGGGCCTTGATCATAAACACGTGGGCAGCCTGCACGCCGCCGATGCAGCCATGGCCATCGAAAATGCAAGGGATGTGTATACACGCCGGCAGGAAGGCATCAGTATCTGGGTAGTAGAAAGTAAATACATCACTGCTTCTAATCCTGATGAAGCCGGTGAATTATACGAACCGGCGGTGGATAAAATTTATCGCCACCCGACCTTTTACCAACTGCCTGATGAAGTAAATCACATGTAAACCGTTACCATGATAAACAACCTCATTGATCATAACTTACATCTTGCCGACACGACCTTGATTCTGTCGCAACGAAACAGCGAATGGTGCGGTCACGGACCTATCCTGGAACAGGATATCGCCATCACCAATATTTCGCTTGACCTGCTCGGACAATCGAGACTTTTTTACCAGTATGCTGCACAATTAATGAATGACTCCAAAAGATTGCAGGGCGCCAAAGCTCCCGCTCCCTTTGGAGAAGGGGTTGGGGGCGAGGTCACAGAAGACAGCCTGGCTTACCTGCGGAAAGAAAGAGAATTCAAAAACCTTCTTCTTGTTGAACAGCCGAATGGCGATTGGGCACAAACTATTTTACGGCAATACCTTTTCAGTCAGTATCAATACTTACTGTTTGAGAAATTACAGCAAAGCAGTGAGGAACAGCTATCCGCCATTGCCGCCAAATCAATCAAAGAAACAAGATACCACGTTCGCTGGAGCAGTGAGTGGGTGATCCGTCTTGGCGATGGAACAGAAGAAAGCCATGCCCGTATGCTTCAGGCCATTGAAGAGCTATGGCCTTATACCGGCGAAATGTTCATACCTGCTGAGTATGAAACTTCTTCCGGCATCGACCTTACATCGATCAAAAACGTTTGGGACGAAAAAGTAAAGGCAGTTTTTGCGGAGGCCTCGTTACCGGTTCCTGAAAAAGTGTTTATGCAAAGTGGCGGGAAAAAAGGCACACACACTGAACAACTCGGTTATCTTCTCACAGAACTGCAATACCTGCAACGAACATACCCGGGGGCTGAATGGTAACCTGACCATGAAAAAAATTAAAAAAATAGTTTTCAGCCTGCTGGCCATTGCCCTCGTTGTTATAATTCCTCATGCCGTTTTTGATACCATCGCTTTAACTTTCCTGTATGCCGGATACTGATCATAAAGAAACCATAATAACCATTTTGCGGGAAGTTACCGACCCCGAAATTCCCGTTCTTACCATTGCCGACCTGGGCATATTAAGAGATGTGGAGATAAGCAATGACGGGATCAATGTCATCATCACTCCTACCTACAATGGCTGTCCGGCCATGGACATGATCGCCATGAACATCCGGCTGACCTTGCTGGAACACGGGTACAAAAACATTAAGATCACTTCTGTTCTTTCTCCTGCCTGGACAACCGACTGGATAAGTGAAGAAGGAAAAAGAAAACTGAAAGAATACGGCATTGCTCCACCGGCCACCAGGTCTGGCGTTCCGTCTGACCTTTCAATTGAATGTCCCCAATGTCATTCCTCCAACACCAGGCTCATCAGCGAGTTTGGCAGCACAGCCTGCAAAGCTTTATATCAATGCAATGATTGCAAAGAACCTTTTGATTATTTCAAATGTCATTGATGGGATTATGTTTCATGCGCCTGGTATGTAAGCCCAGGTAATATCCTCTTTATTTACTCTGTTCAAATTCCTTCCTGGAAACCGGGATGCAACTATGCAGCTATCCTGTTCAGCTGCTGGTTAGTCGCCTGCACTTATCTATCCTGCCCAATGCATACTTAAAACCTCCGTTATTACAGCATCTCAAAAAATCAAATAACCAATCATTTTCAACCACTCTTTAAAAACCAATTTTATGAAATTCAAACAATTCGTAACGGCTGCACTATGCAGCAGCATTATCTTTTCTTCCTGTAAAAAAGATAATGACACTGTTTCTCCACCGGCTCCGGCACATACGGTAACCGCCATCAACCCGGCCAGCGGACCAAAAAACACCGTGGTAACCATTACCGGTACCAACTTCGGAACAAACAGCAGCGCACTTAAAGTATATTTTAACGGCGTACAGGGTACCGTGCAAACAGCCACCGATACCCAGATCACAGCCCTTGTTCCTTCGGGCGCTTCTACCGGTGCCGTAAAAGTTGAGAAGAACAGTACGCAGGTAAGCGGCCCGGTATTTACCTACCTGGGAAACGGAACCGTAACCAGCTTTGCCGGAAGCAGCCAGGGCTTTGCTGATGGAACAGGATCAGCAGCGCAGTTCAACATTCCTTCCGGCATTGTAAAAGATGCAGCAGGAAATATGTTTGTATGCGACCGGGACAACCATCGCATCCGGAAAATTACAGCAGCTGGTATAGTAACCAGCTTTGCCGGAAGTACCATGGGTTTTACAAACGGAACAGGTACGGCAGCTCAGTTCAACCAGCCTTATTGCATAACCATCGACGGATCGGGTAACCTGTATGTAGGCGACCGCATGAATCATGCTATCAGAAAGATCACGCCTGCCGGGGTAGTTAGCACCCTGGCTGGCAATGGTAACCCGGGAAGTGTGAACGGTACCGGATCTGCTGCACAGTTCAACGAACCATTAGGCGTAGCAGCCGATGCAGCAGGAAATATTTATGTAGCCGACTATATAAATGGCCTGATACGCAAAGTAACTCCTGCGGGTGTGGTAACAACTCTTGTTAATTCAGGAATTGTTTTTGGATTGACTTTAGATGCTGCCGGAAACCTGTATTATACCACATACAGTTCTAACCAGGTAATGAAGTACAGTACCGCCAATGTTAGTTCGGTAGTAGCCGGGCAGGCAGGCACACCCGGATCGGCAGATGGTACAGGCACTGCAGCTACTTTTTACTATCCTTCCGGCATCACAGCAGATGCCAGTGGTAACCTGTATGTATGTGATGCCTTCAATCACCGCATCCGGAAAATTACAGCTGCCGGCGTGGTCACCACCATTGCAGGAAGCAGCCAGGGTTTAAATGAAGGTGTTGGATCAGCAGCACAGTTTAATACCCCCATTGCACTTTGCGGAGACTTTACAAACGGACTTCTATATGTTGCTGATTTTGCCAACCACCGGATCAGGAAGATCATAGCAGAATAATAAAGAGTTCCTTCTCTTCTTATATAAAACAAACAGCACCCTGGAAATTCAGGGTGCTGTTTTACTTAGAAACACCGGCATGGCAGTATTCTTTTATCCAGGTCCTGCCGGAATCATTTATAATGAGGGTACTTCATTGTATGATACTGCTTTTATTTTTCTTTCCCTTGCAGAATGAATAACCGCCCGCTACAAAACAACAAGTGTATTTTCCGGATCAATATCTGCCGGATGCAGGCTACACGGCTAAAATAAATAAGCCTGTTCTCATAAAGAGATGAATTTGTTGCCTTACTTTTAGAAGGTCATTACCCCCATTATGCGAAGTCTGTTGACCTATTTCCGGTTTATTTTAACTGCAGCCTTAATCACTTCTGTCAACCCTTCCTTTTCTCAAAAATGCAATTGCCCGGAATATCCTTTGCTGAAAGCCGAATGGGAATCTGCAGATACCGCAATTAAACCCTACATCGACAAGCTGCAATCCTCCGGTAACCTGATCTGCAAAGCCAACAGTTATGAATGGCTGGCTGTCTATTATTTAGAGGAGCAAAGTTTTGATACGGCTGATATGTATTTTCAGCAAGCAGAGAAGTTATACCTGCAGTCGGGTTGCGGCGACAGCATCCTGCTAACCACATACAAGTATTGGGCGCAATTATATTATACCAAAGCAGATTTTGCAAAAGCACAGGAGTATACGTTTAAATTACTGCAGGCGGCAGAAATGGGCGGCAACCCCCATGAGATAGGCGCTACTTATACCATGATTGCCCAGTTATTTAACCAGACCGGCCAGGCGGAAAAAGGTATTCTATATGCCCGGCGATCCATCCCTTTTCTTGACAAGATAGAGAACCCGCAAAAAAAAGCTGACCTGTTATTTAAATTATCCAAGAGATATCTCTGGCATTTCCAGGATACCAAAACAAGGTCAAGCCTTGATAGTTCCGAGATCTTCAGCTACCAGCAACTGGCCCTTGCAAAAAAAATAAACAGGAAGAGTTCAATAGCCGCCGCCTTCGCTAATCTTGAAGGCATTGCTTATGAACGAAAAGAATTTAAGAAAGCGCTGGAACTGCTGGACAGTTCATTTAAATATACCGATGCAGGCAGCTATGATAACCTGGGCACAAACTATTACGATAAAGCGGATATACTGATTGAGATGAAAGAATATGCGGAAGCAAAAAGATTTGCCGACTCTTCCCTGTATTACCGAAAACTGGCAGGTAACCCGGCCTATATTGCCGAAGTATACAATCTGCTGCTGGCCAGGATCGGCGAAGAAACCGGTGATTATAAAAAAGCATTCGAGTACAAAGAAATGAGCAGGGTCATTACCGACAGTATACGCAACGTGGAGAAAGCAACGCAGGTGGCCGAACTGGAAAGAAAATACAGCCAGGCAAAGAACGAAAGAACGATTACCGAACTGGCACAGCAAAAAAGGATCTACCTGCTGCTTGCCATCGCCGGCCTGCTTGGTTTGATAGCATTGGCATTCTTCATTCGTCAGCAATCGCTTAAGAGTAAACAAAAAATAATGGAAGCCGAGCAACGGCTGAACCGGGCAAGAATGAATCCTCATTTCTTCTTCAATGCACTTTCTTCCTTACAGGCTTTCGCCCTGCAGGGAAACGATGGCAGATCGCTGGCAAGTAATCTTTCCAAGTTCTCACATATCATGAGAGAGACGCTGGAGAGTACCTATAAGGAATACGTGACCATTGAACAGGAAACCGATTTTCTGAAAGAATACCTCGAATTGCAAAAAATGCGCTTCCCGCAAAAATTCAATTACGAGGTGTCGGTTGCTGCAGACCTGGAGCCGGATGAGGTACTGATACCTTCCATGATCTTACAGCCCTTTGTTGAAAACAGTATTGAGCATGGGTTTACCGGCATCGATCACCCCGGGCAGGTATCGGTAATCTTTAAAAAAGATGCAGAGAATCTATTTATAAATATCATAGATAACGGAAAAGGACTCAGCAATGTTGCCAAAGAAGGCAGCGAGCACATTTCAAGGGCAAGCCAGATCATTAAAGACCGTATTTATTTGCTGAACATCCGCTTAAAAACAAGAGCTGGTTTTTCCATCGATAATAATGCGGATGGCAAAGGAGTGTCCGTCAAAATTTATTTACCGTTGCTGTATAAACACAATATGAAATAACAATACCTTGCAGGCAACAGCCATTCATGAAAGTACTTATCACAGATAATGAACCCGGTCAGCGTGCAGCCCTGCGGCTGTTGCTGCAGCAGTTCTGTCCTGAAATAACAGAAGTAGAAGAAGCCGGCGGCGTTCAGTCCGCGCTGGCAGCGATCAGGTCCTTCCGGCCGGATATTCTGTTGCTGGATGTGGAGATGGACGATGGCAGCGGCTTTGACCTGCTGAACCAGGTATACAATCCCGATTTTCAGCTCATCTTTGTCACCGCTTATAATCAATATGCCATTGAAGCATTTAAGTTCAGCGCCATCGATTATTTGCTTAAACCTGTTGACCCGGAGGCTTTACAGAAAAGCATACAAAAAGCGATGCTGAATATCCGAAACAGTAACCTGCAGCAACAGGTTCAGGTATTGTTACAGCAGCTTTCAGGCGTACAGAATAAAGAACGCAAAATTGTTTTGAAAGACATTGACAATACCTGGTTCATAAAAGTAACCGATGTTTTGTATTGCGAGGCCGAGGGCACTTATACCCGTTTTCATCTTCAGAACGGCGGGCCCATCCTCGTATCAAAGAATTTAAAAGAATACGAAGAGATCCTGGAGCCGCTTGGTTTCTTACGAACACATCATTCCTTCCTGGCCAACCCGGATAAAATAAAATCGTTTGATAAAACACATGGCGGCGCCCTGGTACTGGAAGGCGGGCTTTCCATCCCGGTATCGCAGCGCAAAAAAGATTTTGTGATGCAGGTGCTGGAAAAAAGATAAGACCAGCCTTTCTTAATTACGCTCTCTCAGCAGACCGGAATATAAATCCCTCATTTGCATATCAGGTGTCGTTAATCTTCTTAACTTTATCTTAGTACAACTTGCTGTTATGGACATCTCCGTTTATTTTGAAGAAGCTGCCCAGGTTTCCATTGCCTTTGTGATCGGCGCCATCATCGGCCTGGAGAGGGAATTCCGCAGTAAACCCGCCGGATTCAGAACCATGATCCTTATTTGTGTAGGTTCCTGTTTATATACCATTCTTTCCAAAGAAGTGGCGGCAGAAGGCAGTGCCGACCGGATAGCCAGCAATATTGTTACCGGTATCGGTTTTATTGGCGCCGGTGTGATCTTTAAAGAAGGCATTTCGGTAAATGGCTTAACAACCGCCGCCCTTATCTGGATCACAGCAGCGCTGGGTATGGCAATCGGTTATCACAATTACCCGCTGGCCATTGTGGTATCGGGCATGGTGGTGATCGCATTATTTGTGCTGGAACCCGTTCAGCGTTTTATCAATAAACTGCACCGGGTAAAGGATTATAAGATACGCACCGTGGAATCAGGGAAAAATTTTCAGCCGGAACTGGAAGACTTTTTCAAACTACATGATCTTTCTTTCCGCTGTATGAAAGCCATCAAGGAAAACAATGATGCCATCTATCTTTACCGCATCAGTTCCCCCGACCGGAACTACGATCTCGTGAACCAATTCCTGCTGGGCCATAAAGAAGTAAAAAGTTTTGATGTTTAACCCAATCATTTAAAATCTTATTGTTGATGTCGTCTATTCTATTTGAAATAAAGAACGGTGTTGCTTACATAACACTCAACCGTCCTGAAAAATTCAATTCCTTTAACCGGGAAATGGCCTTATTGATGCAGGCAAAACTCGACGAAGCCGCTTCGCTGCATGAAGTTCGTTGTGTGTATATCACCGGTGCCGGCAAAGCTTTTTGTGCCGGGCAGGATATCAGCGAACTGGTGGGCGAAAAAAAGATTGAAATAAGCCAGGTCCTGTCTGAACACTACAATCCCATTGTTCGCCGGATAAGAAATCTTCCCAAACCCGTAGTAGCAGCAATCAATGGCGTGGCTGCGGGTGCCGGTGCCAATATCGCTTTATGCTGTGATGTAGCGGTCGCATCCGCATCCGCCTCTTTTATACAGGCCTTTAGTAAGATCGGGCTGATACCGGACAGCGGCGGCACTTTTACTTTACCCCGGCTGATCGGCTGGCAAAAAGCAAGTGCCCTGATGATGACCGGCGATAAAGCAAGCGCTGCAGAAGCAGAAAGACTTGGCATGATCTATAAAGTTTTTGACGACGATACATTTGAAGAAGAAAGCAGGAAGATCGCCACTACGCTTTCGCAGATGCCAACAAAGGGGCTGGCTTATACAAAACATGTATTGAATAAATCTTTCCACAGCACCTGGGAAGACCAGTTATTAATGGAAGATAAATACCAGCAAAAAGCTGCGGGCACTGAGGATTACCGGGAAGGGATCAATTCGTTTTTAGAAAAAAGAAATCCAATTTTTAAAGGAAAGTAAAATGAATGCCGAAAAAGACAGGCTTGCCAACGAAGTAGTGGCCCATATGATGAAGAATGATCTGTTCAGTCAATGGCTGGGCGTGCAAGTGATGGATGTAAAAGAAGGGTACAGTAAAATTAAAATGACGGTTCGGGAAGAAATGATCAATGGCTTTGGTATTGTGCATGGCGGCATTGCATTCTCTTTGGCCGACAGCGCTTTTGCTTTTGCCTGCAATAACCGAAATATTTTGTCTGTTGCCCTGGATACCGCTATCAATTTTTTAAAGCCGGTTCATGTTGGCGATGTATTAACGGCAGAAGCAAAAGAAATACACAATGGTAAAAGCACCGGCCTTTATCATATCTCCATCAGCAACCAGAAAGATCATGTGGTTGCTATTTTTAAGGGAACATGCTTCAGAACAGATAAGAAGTTAATACCCCAACCTTAAAGGGAGTAAATCACGATTATGGTTTATCAATTCAATAATTTTATTCCCGTAGTACACGAATCATCCTTCATTCATCCAAATGCAACTGTAACGGGTAATGTCATCATCGGCAAAGATGTTTATGTGGGGCCTGGCGCCGCCATCCGTGGCGACTGGGGGCAGATCCTCATCGAAAACGGCTGCAACGTGCAGGAGAACTGTACCATTCATATGTTTCCCGGCGTAACGGTTTTGTTGAAAGAAGGTGCCCACATCGGCCATGGCGCCATCATACACGGGGCAACCATTGGAGAGAATTGTCTCATCGGAATGAATGCCGTGATCATGGATAACGTGACCCTGGGAGACGAATGCATTGTAGGCGCTTTAAGTTTTATTAAAGCGGACGAGGTTTTCGAAAGCCGTAGCCTTATCGTTGGTAACCCGGCTAAAAAGATCAAGGAAGTTACCGATGAAATGATCAAATGGAAAACAGAAGGAACAGCTTTGTACCAGCGGCTGCCAAAACAGTTGTTTGAAACCTGGAAAGAATGTGAACCTTTAAGAGAAATACCCACCGGCAGAAAACCACAACCTGCTTCTTATAAAACCTGGAATGAGAATAAATGATCAGTCCTTCGCCTTCCAGATGAGCTTTTCATTTTTAGCTTCGGTAAAAAAATCAGGGATCTTCCCGTCTCCTTTCCCGGTAAAGCCACCATCCGGTGAGCCCAGCATATTGCATTTATCATCGTATACCTCGTTAAAAAAATCGCAGCAGGGCATGTTGATATAATAAACCTTTTTCCCTTTGTAGCTGTATTCCGTTACCCGTTGTGGTTGCTCGTATTTTTGCATCAGTTTAAAAGAATCGATCTTTTTCCGTATGCAGGGGGGAATGGAGTCTTTGCCTGCCTTTTCGCTCAGTCCGGTTTCATTCAAAGTATCTTTTCCCGCAGCAGATTGATTTTGCTTTACCGAGCCGCAACTCAGTACTACAATTGCAGGAATTAAAAACAGTCTGATCATTTTATGTTCGTTTTATCTGTTACAAATGTACTATGATTTAGATGCAGACAGTTGCATAAAATCATAAATGAAGTTAACAGGCCATTAATCCTTAAATTTTACAGACCTTTGCGGCCAGATGGAAAAATCAAATTTTGTTGACCAGATCAGGATCTTTTGCCGCAGCGGCCACGGGGGTGCAGGAAGCAAACATTTCATGCGCAATAAACTAACTGCCATGGGCGGACCCGACGGTGGTGACGGCGGCCGGGGCGCCCATATCATTTTAAAAGGTAATGCCCAGTTATGGACCTTGCTCCACCTGCGGTATTATAAAAATATCCTGGCAGAAAACGGTGAGAACGGAAGCAAGAACAATTCCACCGGCAGGTTTGGTAAAGACATCATCATTGAAGTTCCGCTGGGTACCATTGCCCGTGACGAAGAAACGGGTGAGAAAGAAGTAGAGATACTGGAAGACGGCCAGGAAGTTATTTTACTGAAAGGCGGCAGGGGCGGATTGGGTAACAGCAACTTTAAAACTGCCACCAACCAGGCGCCTGAATATGCACAACCCGGCGAGCCCGGTGTAGAAGGATGGAAGATCCTTGAACTGAAAGTATTGGCTGATGTTGGGCTCGTAGGTTTCCCCAATGCCGGTAAATCAACCCTGCTGTCCAGCATCACGGCTGCAAAACCAAAGATCGCAGATTATGCATTCACCACCCTGGTTCCGCAACTGGGAATGGTGGAATACCGCGACGGAAAAAGCTTTTGCATCGCCGATCTGCCCGGTATCATTGAAGGCGCTGCAGAAGGGAAAGGACTTGGTCACCGGTTTCTCCGCCATATCGAACGCAACTCCATCCTGCTGTTCTTAATTCCGGCCGACAGCAAAAGCCATATACAGGAATTTGAAATTCTGCACAACGAACTGAAACAATATAACCCGGAAATGCTGCAGAAGGATTTTGTGATCGCCATCAGCAAAAGCGATATGCTGGATGATGAATTGAAGGCTGCCATTAAAAAAGAACTGCCCGCTAAGATTCCGCATGTGTTTATTTCTTCTGTTACCGGCCAGGGCCTGCAGGAATTAAAGGACCTTCTCTGGAATACACTCAATTCGCCTGTAAAAGGGGGGGGCTGAAAATACCCTCCACACGGTATTGTTACCGCCGGTACATTTCGTTCCTTGCATTAAAATGTAAAAAATGAAAAAGACCCTCTTGCTGATCCTTGTATTTATATGTGGCACCATGCTGTTGCGTGCACAGATAGGCGGCCGCTCCCTGAAAAAAGTAATGGAACTTAAAATGCCTAAGACCGTGGATGATGATATGCCCGGAACCAGGGGAGCCAGCGTGGCATGGCATCCGCTTAAAAAACAATACTATGCTTCCTTTGCCGGCAATGCTGAATATCCACACGCTGTATTCAGTGTAACCGGCAAAAGAATATCAACCGATGATCTCACTACCCAGGTAGATACCCGGGGGCTTTGGTACAATACCGTAAGCAAAAAGATATCCGGCAATGGTTACGGAAGCAATGGCTGGTTCAATTATATCCTTGATGCCAAGACCGGGATCCCGGCTGAATACAATATAGAATTTGAAGGAACAAACCAGCCGAATGAACAAAGCGTGGGCATATTCAATCCGCTTACAAAAGAAGTACTCTTTTTAAACGGTTTTGACATTGTGGCATATAACGCGGCTGATGCAAAAGAAAAAGAGAACAGTAAGATCACCCTGCACTGGGGCCGCACAAAATCGCAGGGCATTGAGGAAAAGAAAGAGACAGAAGAAGAAGCACCAACCAGCCCCGAAGGCTACAATAATACCAGTATTATTTACAACGGCGTTGCCGGGGCAGAGATCGGCGTGCTGAACACAGACAGCAAACTGATAGAGCTGTATAATATTAAAACAGGATTTCTGACACAGCGGCTCAAGCTGCCTTCCGATGCCGTGGTGGAATCTTCCTTCAACTTTGCTTATGCAAACGGCATTTACTGGCTCTTCAATATAGCCGAGCGTAAATGGGAAGGTTACAAATAATTAAACCGCTCCTTTAACAGCACAGCTCCTGCAAAACAGGGGCTGTGTTTTTTATACCTGTGTTCAGTTATCTTTATTAAAAACTTGTTTCCCGTTTTTAAATATACCGGAGATTACTACCGTAACGGGTTCCGTATTTTTTATTTCCTTATTGTGCTGCTGCTGCTTGCTGTGCTTACCTGGCTGAATTACGGGCATGCATTGGAAAGAAGGTATGTGGCAGGGCATACAACCGTATTGGGAGATTTTACAGGCTACTATCTTTTATATTTCATTCCCTTTTCGCTTGCTTTTTTTCTGCAGCCATTGTTTTATAAAGACTGTTCGTATTACAAAAGCCGGTGGTTCTGGTTCATTCTTTTACTGGCTCCTGCCCTCTTTGCATGCAGGGTGAACTTTAATTTTCATCAATCGGTTATCAGCAATTCCTTAACAGATGATGAGCGCAGGTACTGGATATACTGCAGCAACTGGGTGGTACGGGTTTTTGTAGTACTCATCCCGGTTTGGCTCACCTGGTATATTAAAGACAGAAAAGATCAGCCCTTTTATGGAAGCAGGCCGATGCCGGATATTAAACCTTATCTCTTATTATTGCTGGTCATGCTGCCATTGATTGCCCTGGCCAGCACCCAAAAAGATTTTTTGGAAATGTATCCCCGGGCAAAAGTTATTGAACAATTAAGTTTATCTTCAAAGGGCTGGAGATATGTTTTGTTTGAGTTGTGTTATGGGTTTGATTTTATAAGCATCGAATTTTTCTTCCGGGGCTTTCTCATTCTTGCCTTATGGAAAATCTGCGGCCGGCATTGCATCGTTCCCGTGGCCTGTTTTTATTGTACCATCCATTTTGGAAAACCCATGGGTGAGGCCATAAGCAGTTTCTGGGGAGGGTTATTGCTGGGTATTGTAAGTTATAATACAAAAAGCATCTGGGGCGGCCTGTTGGTTCACCTGGGTATTGCCTGGTGTATGGAACTCGGCGGCTGGCTGGGATCGCTGGTAAAAAGTTACTGATGCAAACAACATGTATCTTCTGCGGAACCAATGTTGTACTGGTTCATGTGCACGGGCATTATCAATGTCCGCTTTGCAAAACGAATGCATTGCCCTGCTGCGACGGTGATAACTGCAGTAATTTTCTGCTGGCCGGAGAAGAATACCCGCAAAGCAATGAAAATGACCTGGAAACCGAAACAATCATGAATGCCAATACAAAAGGCAGCAACGGGTAAATAAAAAGCATCTTTGCTACGTACATGAACGCTTACTGTAAAGGGGTTTTACTATTGCATTTTTAAAAATTCATATTTAATTTTATGCATTGAAATGAGAAAAGTATTCGAAATATCGTTACTCTTTCTTTTGCCTGTTTTACTCTGTTCCTGCCCCTACAGCTCTCCTTACACTTTAGATGAACAACCCGGTATTTATGTAGAGGAAGCTTTATTGGGAAAATGGACAGCCCTTGTTACCAAACAGGGAAGCAGCAGGCAGGATGTGGTGCACCTGTACCTGAACAGAAGAAGTGATACAGAATACGACATCTCATTTACCGGCGAACCGAATGCCCTGCGCCGTTACAATATTTTTAAATCAGATTCTGTTACCGGCACTGCCTTTATGTCTACCGTTGGCGGAAGACAGTTTCTGAATGTGAATCTTAACTCGAGGGTTTATATTGCCGAGTTGAGACTGAAAGACGACCGGCTTTCTTTACTTCCATTGGTAGAACATTTTACCGGGAAAATGATATTAAGCAGTGAAGCCTTGCGCAATTCAGTTGACTTTCACTACAAAAGCCGGGTTCATCCCATGCTGGACGAAGACTTCTGCCTGAAAGATATGGTGAAGTCGAACTAACCGATCTTCTTTCTCCCAAACATCGATGGCTTTGGTTGCAAATGAAACAGTTGCAAATCTTTGCAATTTTGTAAATTGCCTGTTCTAAACAATCGATTGCATGCAACGAAGTAAGATCGCCGGCATTGGCTATTATGTTCCCAAAAATGTTTTTACCAACGAAGACCTGAAAAAGTATATGGATACTTCCGACGAATGGATCCAGGAACGTACAGGTATTAAAGAACGGCGCTATGCCGATCGCACAGGCGAAACCACCACCACCATGGGTGTGGAAGCTGCCAGGATCGCCATTGAAAGAGCCGGCATTACCCCACAGGACATCGACTTCATTGTGTTTGCCACCCTCAGCCCCGATTATTATTTCCCCGGATGCGGCGTATTGGTTCAACGGGCATTAAAGATGAAAGAGATCGGCGCACTGGATGTACGTAACCAGTGCAGCGGGTTTGTGTATGCGTTGTCGGTTGCCGACCAGTTCATTAAAACCGGTATGTACAAAAACATTCTGGTTATTGGAAGCGAGAAGCATTCATTCGGCCTCGACTTCAGTACAAGAGGAAGAAACGTGAGTGTGATCTTTGGTGATGGCGCAGGAGCGGTGGTTCTTCAACCTGCAAGCAAGAACACTCAGGGCATATTAAGCACTCACCTGCACAGCGATGGCGAAAGTGCTGAGATACTCGCTATGTACAACCCCGGTACGCATGCCAATCACTGGACGCCGGAGTCTCATGCGAAATTTGATGACGCAGAGATCGGGCAGATGTTTATGAGCCATGCCATGATCGATGAAGCACAGAACTTTCCTTATATGGACGGACCGGCTGTCTTTAAAAAGGCCGTTATCAAACTCCCCGAAGTGGTGCAGGAATCGCTGGCACAAAACGGGTTGACCACCGCCGATATTGATATGCTCATACCACACCAGGCTAACCTGCGTATTGCGCAATTTGTACAACAGAAGTTACATTTAAGCGACGACAAGGTTTATAACAATATCCAGAAATACGGCAACACTACTGCAGCCTCTGTTCCCATTGCACTCTGCGAAGCATGGGAGCAGGGAAAAATAAAAGAGGGCGACCTGGTTTGCCTCGCTGCATTTGGCAGCGGATTTACCTGGGCCGGCGCTTTGATCAGGTGGTGATAACAGAAGTATTTAGGTAATTTAGCCGCCAACAGATCCCTGCATGAATAAAAAATTCGTTTATTTTATCAATCCCATTTCCGGAACCGGCGGGAAAATACTGTTGCTGGAAACGATCAAAAAAAGAACCACGGAGAAAGAAATCCCCTTCGAGATACTTCACACCAATGCAGCAGGAGAGTATCGTTATCTTATTGAAAAAATAACTGCAGAAAAAATAACCGATATAATTGTTTGCGGGGGCGATGGAACGGTAAACCAAATTGCCAATGCGCTGCAGGGCATTGCAATTAATATCGGCATCATCCCCATGGGCAGTGGAAACGGATTGGCCTTTGCTGCAAAAATTCCAAAACGGATCAACCGGGCATTGGAGATCATCTTCAATGGCAAGTCTGAGTATGTTGACGGGTTCTACATCAATAAAAAATTCAGTTGCATGCTCTGTGGCCTGGGCTTTGATGCACAGGTGGCACATGACTTTGCAAAACAGCAAAAAAGAGGACTGGCAACCTATGTAAAGCAATCCACTAAGAATTTCTTCTCTGCAAAACCCTATCCATTTGAAATAGAAATGGATGGCACTGTAATAAATACCGAAGCTTTCTTCATCAGCATTGCAAACAGCAACCAGTTTGGAAATAATTTCACCATCGCCCCGCAGGCCAGCCTGCACGACGGGTTGCTGGATATTGTGGTGGTGAATAAAATGAGTAAACTGCGTATGATCTGGACGGTATTGAAACAGATACGCAATGGCCAGGTTCGTTTGTACGAGGATAAGAAATACCATCGCAACGATATTCATTACTTCCAGGCTAAAAAGCTAAGCATAAAAAATCCAAATGAAGCACCTCTGCATATTGACGGAGATCCTGCAACAACAGCCTCCCTTTTTGAAATAGAAATTATTGAAAAAGCTTTCCGGTTATTAATGCCCTGATCTTTTTATTTCAGCATCTCCACCACCTTTTTCAGTGATGCCTGGTTGAAAGAATTATGAAACGACACTTTCACATCTCTTTTCTCCGTGGCCGTTAAATGAAAATTGAGTGCTGCGCCTTTATCATTCACCTGCGGCACATACATAAACGTGATGCGGTGCATGTTGATGTCTTTTTCTGCACTTAAATAACTGTACTGATCGGTGGCTGAATAATCCTGCAGCTTTTGCCAGTTGTGCTGCAGCATGGTGGCGGGTTTAATGATAAAATCGGTGATGGATCCGGTTTCAAAAGGCTCCTGCCAGTTGTCAAGCATCCGGTCACGCATTTGAACAACCAGTACAGCGCTGGTATTTTCCTTCAGCCAGTCTTTAAACGTTTCAATGAACCGCAACGTTGTTTCCTGTCCGAAATTATCCCGCAGCCCGGCATCCATTACATCAATAACAGGATCGCTGGGCAACCACACATTAGGCAACACGTAGGGAAAGGTGGCATTCATACGTAAGGCGGTAAGCAGGCGTAAGTTCATCGGGTCTTGTTTTGCAAATAAGGCATTAAAATCAACGCCGTCCGGACTTGCCTGTGCGTCCCGGGCGGCCTGCGCCGGCTTCATCATAAAGCTGATGGGCTGCGTGCAGATCATCATGCGTCTTCCATCCCGGGTGATGGTGGAATTGAAGATCATAAGCGGAATGGTTGC
>DAOLIP010000004.1:0-87227 GCA_035328475.1 Ferruginibacter sp. | reverse complement strand
CCGATCACTTCCTCACAAAAATCATATTCCTGCATTACATTGCTGCTAATGATGAGCAGCCGGTCTTTTGTATAATTATTGATGAGGGAGAGGTATAATGCAATACCATCTGCATCTAAGTTTGTGGTAGGTTCATCCAGTAAAAGGACCGGTGTATCGCTGAAGAAGGCCTGTGCCAGTTTCAGGCGCTGCTTCATGCCGCTGCTGAAATAACGGATCTGCTTATTAGCTGCTTTCTCCAATCCAACAGTCTTTAAAATTTCGGGTATATCAAAAGCAGCATTAAGCGGTTTAAACTTTGAATGAAAGTCCAGCATTTCGGTTGCCGTCATTTCTTCTATCAATTCCAGGTAAGGGGCAGCAATGGAGATATAAGTGTAATGCTGTTCGTTGTTTGTTGACCGTTGATCGTTTTTGTACTCGATCATTCCCTCGTTATGAAGGGTGGCCCCGGCAATAACCTGTAATAAGGTTGATTTACCTGAACCATTTGGCCCGGTGATGGCGTATTTTTTTCCTTGTTGAAATTCGTAACTGCAGTGGCGGAATATCCATTCCCGGTTGAAGCGCTTGCCTACATTGTCAAGCCTCACCCCAACTCCTCTCCAAAGAAGAGGAAACCCGATCGGGGAGTTTAAAGCTTCTTGATTCATAAATTATTTGAAAGAGAGATTAAATTTTACAAAATAGCAAAACATATTCTACGCTTTAATCTTCTCCTTTTCACTCTCCCCTTTGGGGAGAGGATAGGTGAGGGGCTGCATTACTCATCTTCCTGGCTTCCTTTGGTGAAGCGTTTGATGATGCCGCGGCCGCTTTCCCGGATGAAGGTTACAATATCATCCCGCTCATCGGTTGCCGGTAATTCTTCTTCAATGAAATTAAGCGCCTGTGAAGTGTTCATCCCTTTATTATAAATGATGCGGTAGATGTCGAGTATCTTATTAATGCGGTCCAGGCTGAATCCTTTCCGTTTCAATCCAACGGAATTAACGCCGGCATAGCTAAGGGGTGTACGGCCTGCTTTTATATAAGGCGGTACGTCTTTGCTTACCAAGGAACCGCCTGAAACAAATGCATACTGCCCGATCTGTACAAACTGGTGAATGGCACACATGCCTGCCAGTATCGCATGATCACCCAATACCACGTGGCCGGCCATTTGGGTATTATTGCTCATGATGCAGTTGTTGCCAATGATGCAATCGTGCGCAATATGGCTGTACGCCATAATGAGGCAGTTGTTTCCTACTTTGGTGGTCCACTTGTCTTTACTGCCCCGGTTAACGGTAACAAACTCACGGATGGTGGTATTATCGCCGATCTCTACGGTGGTCAGTTCTCCTTCAAACTTCAGGTCCTGCGGAATGGCCGAGATAACAGCCCCCGGGAAGATGCGGCAGTTCTTACCGATACGGGCGCCTTCCATAATGGTTACGTTGCTGCCTATCCAGGTTCCTTCGCCAATTTCTACGTTTTGATGGATAACACTGAATGGATCAACCTTAACATTGGTTGCCAGTTTTGCGTTTGGATGAATGTATGTGTGTGGATGGATCATTTGCCCTAAATCCCTGAAGGGACTTGAATTTAAAAGTTATAGAATCAAATATAGTCAAAAGCCCCTCCTGGGCAAGGCCGAAGGAAGGGGTTTGGTGTATTAATTTCTTTTTACAAGTTGTGCGGTAAGATCAGCCTCCGTGCAAAGCTTGTTACCCACATACACACTTCCCCGCATTACGCAGATCCCCCTGCGGATGGGTTCAATCAGTTCCATCTTTAAGATCAACGTATCACCCGGCACCACTTTCTGTTTGAACTTACAATTCTCAATCTTCAAAAAATAAGTATCGTATTGTCCATCGGGCATGGCGTTGATGCAGAGCAGTCCGCCTGTTTGTGCCAGCGCTTCTACCTGCAGCACGCCCGGCATTACCGGGTTACCGGGGAAGTGGCCTTGAAAAAAATATTCATTGAACGTAACATTCTTAATACCTACGATATGGGTATCGGTCAGCTCAATGATCTTGTCCACTAAAATAAAAGGAAAACGGTGCGGCAGCGTTTTTTCTATCTGCTGCTGTGTATATACCGGCTCCCGGTTGGGATCATAAATAGGAATATCCCGGGTGTGTTTATTTTTTTTGATGTACTGCTTTATCTTTTTTGCAAACTCCACGTTGCTGCTGTGGCCGGGCCTGTTGGCAATAATATGCGCTTTAATGGGATAGCCGATCAGGGCCAGGTCGCCTACCACATCCAATAGCTTATGACGGGCAGGTTCGTTGGCAAAACGCAATTCAAGATTGTTCAGGTATCCTTCGCTTTTCACTTCCACTTTTGTTCTTCCAAACGCTTTTGCCAGCCGGCCCATCTCTTCATCAGTGACCGGTTTGTCAACTACTACAATGGCATTATTTATATCACCACCTTTAACGAGGTTATTGTCCAGCAGCATTTCCAGTTCATGTAAAAAACAAAACGTACGGCAGGGGGCTATCTCTGCTTTAAAATCCTTCATGGCCTTTAAGCTGGCATGCTGTGTTCCCAATACCGGGCTGTTGAAATCTATCAACGTGGTGATATGATAATTTACAGAAGGCAATGCCGTCATCTCCACCTTCTTCACATCATCAAAGTAAGAGATGTTGGTGTCGATGGTATACCATGCTTTGGCAGCATCCTGTTCCAGCACACCTACTTCTTCAATAATCTCAACAAAGGGTTCGCTGCTGCCGTCAATAATGGGGATCTCAGGGCCGTTCACTTCAATCAAACAGTTGTCGATACCCATACCAACCAGTGCGGCAAGTATGTGTTCTACCGTGCTTACTTTGGCGTCTCCTTTCACTAATGTGGTTCCCCGGGAAGTATCGGTAACCAGGTCGCAATCGGCTTTAATAATAGGCATTCCGGGCATATCAATCCGTTGAAACTGGTAGCCAAAACCCGGGTTGGCAGGCTTCAGTGTCATGTCTACGTTAATACCCGAATGAAGGCCAGTACCGGATATACTCACCGCACTAGCCAATGTGTGTTGCTTATCCGGATTAAAATTTTTATCCATGAGTGCCGAAAATTTTGTTGGCAAAGATATTTAAAATAAAATGCCCATGATATTATAAGCCGGAAAGGGGCCAAAATGACTAAAACTGTATCTGGAAACTTCCAAAGATCCCAAACTGGTTTTTCTTGCCGGCGTAGATGGGGTTGGGAGATAAGCGCCATACAAAATCAATGCGGAATATCTTGAAGATATTGTCGATTCCTGTACCTATTTCGATATAGGTCTTATTATTCAGGTTTTTGAAAGCGGGAATTTTTGCGCCGGAAGTGTCTACCAGGTAATTGCCGGCAATGTTCGCATCACTCAATGAACCCCCAAGGGTTTTTACATTCCAGAACTGCCGCCATTTTAGTTTACGGGTAAGCGGAATGAAACGGAACAGGCCCGAACCGATATTGTGTTCGAGGTTAACACCGGCGTACTTATCGCTCAGGTATTCAAAACGGTTCATCAGGTTAAACGATGCCGGGCTGTAATAGAAAAGATCGTTACCGGGGTGATTCTCCAGGTTGGTGAAGGGCAGTGTGCCGTTGATGATGCCTCCATGCACTTTATACCGGAGTGTTCCGTAAGGGGATATCTTCATAAAGTCTTTTATTACCAAAGAATACTTGGTATAATTATAAGCGCTGTTGAATATGCCTTTAATGCCTTTGGCCAGCATCAGTTCCACAACCGGGTACTTGGTGCCGATGGAAGTGCGGAAATAATCTGTTTCAATGAAACGTTCCAGGTAGGCAAAACGGAGTTTGAGCGCCACTTCAAAATTGGTGAGTACCGTTCCTTCATTAACAGTGTAATATGATTTCAACGGCAGGTACTGCAGCGGTGTATGCTGCCGGTGAGCAATAAACCATTCGGTGGAGAATCCTTTGCCCCATTCATTGAATACTTCAAAGCGGATATCCTTTTTGCGGATGAACTTCCGGGTTACATTTGGTTTGCGTATGGCAAGCGAAAAGATATTGTCCTGGCTTACCTCACCCAACTGGTTTATGCCATTATCCACATCGTTCATATACGAAGCGTGCAACCGCAGCCAGTTGGGCTTTCTTTTGATGATCCAGTATACTTCTGCCTGCCCCTTAAATTTTTTATCACGGGTTCCGTATGCCAGGTAGGTATGCACATAAACATTCTTCATTAATTTTTTATTGTTACCCAGGTCGAACCGGAAACGGGTTCCTTCCCACTGGTTTCCGCTGATCCAGTTGAACCAGGGACCGATCTCAAACCTGCCAACATCGCGGTAACCGCCGGCCAGGAATTTGATATTCCGTTCAAAGCGCTGAAAGCTGGGCATGCTCGTCAGTTTGTCGATGGTTGTATAAATGCCTTTTTCATTTTTCGAGAGCGTATCGTGCCGCAAGGCATTCCAGGCAGAATCGGATTTTTCGGTAACACCCTTCTGCGTGGTAACCACTTCTTCAACGCGTTGGTCTTTGAACACCTCTTTCAATGAATCGGTATTGATCATAATATCTTTATACGATGTTGTTTTTCTCCCGATGAATGTCAATGATTTTTTCCCCAACAACCTGAAGTCGGCAAAGAATTTATCCCTGCTTAAAAAGAAAACAGAATCATTTACCGGGATGAATTCCTGGAACACACTGATGCGGTCGATGAAATTGATGTTGGCATCTTTACCCAGGTACATCGATATTTTGGTTATCTGGAACGTACGCTCAAGCACCCAGGCATCTCCTTTGAAGGTGTTTTGTCCCGGCCTTTTTGGATTAAAAACAAAATGGAATAGTTTTTTCCCGTTCACAAACTGGGTGTCGGGCACGAAAAAATTATAATAAGCATCTGCATTGTCGTTGAAGGGGCTGATAAAATCCTTATCCATCACATTCACAAAATTGCTGTAGATGCTCACATTCTGGTTCATTACACCCAGTATCTTGCTCACGCTTTCGATGTTGATACCCAGGTTATCGGCGCCTACTATCTTACTGGCCTTGATGGTTTCATTGAATTTTTTTGGCTTTCCCTGGTAAGCGTAATCGCTCAGCACTTCGGTGAGGTATATCGGTAAGAATGGAACGGCTTCGGATGTACTGTCCATATTATCGAAGATGAACGAAAAGTTCTTCAGCAAAAAACTCTTGCGGGCTTTGTCGGCATTAAAATTCTTCAAATCGATCTCCAGTTTATTGTAGGCTTCATAGCTGAAGTTATCGAGGTCGTACCGGTTATACTGTTTCTTTTTGCTCATGATCTTCTTCCACAGGAACAAGCCCTTGTTGAATTTCAGTTTTACCACTACGCCTTCATTCAAACCCCCTCTTTCTAACTGTATTGTCAGCGGTTTATTATTGTCGAGGGTTGTAACGGGAATTTTATAAAGACTGTAACCGATAAAGCTTACTACCAGGGTGTCTTTGCTGAAATTGTTGAAATAGAATGAAAAATTACCCGAACTGTCGGATGTCTTTCCGGCCCCTGACCGTGCAAAATAAACCGATGCATAACTTACCGGTTCTTTGGTATGGCCGTCTATGATCTTACCGGAAAGAGAGAATGACTGGCTGAAAGCCGGGGCAGATAAAAAAATAATAAGTGCCAGTGATATAATAAACCGGTGGGTGATCAAACAATTAATTTTATGCGTTGGGTAAGGCATTGATGCGTTCAAAGATATTTTATTTTTCAGCCAATCAACCTATAAAAATGTTAAGCTGTTGATATAATAGCAGGTGGCCGACAGATTTGTAACCAATGAATGCCGGGATGAAAAATCATTCTTTGTTTGCCATCATTTCTTTGAGCAATTTTTCCAGTTCCATCACCCGTTTTTCAAGCTCGGGTAAATTACGGCTGGCGGCCTGGCTGCGCAGGGCCGAAGTATAGTCAAAGGCGGGAGAGCCGGTAACGGCAGAGTTGGGAGTTTTTATGGATTTGCTTACGCCGCTTTGGGCATTGATCTTGGTGCCGTCGGCAATTTTTATGTGGCCCACAATACCCACCTGCCCGCCGATCATAACGTTATTGCCGATTTTGGTACTGCCGCTGATGCCGCTTTGGGCAGCAATAACTGAATTGTTGCCTATTTCCACATTATGTGCAATCTGCAACAGGTTGTCTAATTTGGCGCCGGCCTTTATTAAAGTGCTTCCGATGGTTGCCCGGTCAATGGTGGTATTTGCGCCAATCTCCACCCCGTCCTGTATGATCACATTGCCGATTTGCGGAACTTTCTTTAAGGTGCCGTCGGCCTGAGGTGCAAAACCAAACCCATCACTACCAATGACGGTGCCTGCATGAATGGTCACGTTTTTCCCGATCACACAATCGTGGTAAATTTTTACGCCGGGATGTATGGTGCTGTTTTCGCCTACCACTACGTTATCGCCTAAAAAAACGTTGGGATATATCTTTACACCATTGCCTATGATCACTTTTTCGCCCAGGTAGGCAAAGGCGCCTATAAAAACATTTTCGCCGGTTTTAGCCGTTGCGGCAATGTATACCGGTTGCTGAATGCCGGTTAATTGCTGCCGTTGTATCTGCTGGTATTTATCTAATAATATGGCAAATGCCGAATAAGCGTCCGGCACTTTAATAAGTGTAGCGGCGATCGGTTGTTTTAATTCCTGTGTTTCGTTAAGAATGATGATGCTGGCGCCGGTACTGTATAAAAACTCTTCGTACTTGGGATTGGCCAGGAAGGAAAGCTGCCCGGGTTGTGCTTCTTCTATCTTGCCAAACGAACCAACTGCTGTTTCCGGGTTGCCTTCTACCCGGCCATTGATCATCATGGCTATTTGTGCGGCAGTGAATTGCATAGTAGTTAATAGTTCATTGGTTAATGGTTCAAAGTCATGGCATTGGTTCAGCAAGTGGTTTTATATGAACTATGAACCATGATCTATACGCTATACTCTTGGATAACAAATGTAATATTTTTTAATGGTGCCCATCAGGTTTTGATTGATGAGGGCATTATCCACCTCGGAAATATCTTTTACTTCACCGTTCTTGAACAGGATATGAATATGTTCTTTGCCGGGATCGTAGGTGCTGCTGGTTACCTCCCCGGTGAATACCAGCCAGCCAGCCTCTTCGGTAGTAATGCCAAGCCTGTTGCCTGTTTCCTTCCTCTTTTCTTCAAGCAGGTTACCGTTAAAGGATTCGGCAGCGTATTGTACTTTAAGCAGCTGACGATGGATGATACCCCGGCAAAGGATAGAGAGGATCTTGTCTTCATGCCCACACCATCCTTTTATGGCTGCCAGCAGATCGTAATCATCCAGGTCGCAGAATTCCTCCAGGGTTACCGACTGAATGGGCTTATTTATAAAATTGTTCAACGGAAGCCGGGTGGTTGCCTTCAGGTATTTTGCCCTGCGGATGATCTGCTTCAGCATCTGTTCGGCGCAAAGCACGGTTTTATGAAGGTATACCTGCCAGTACATCAGGCGGCGGGCCACCAAAAATTTTTCTATGGAATATATTCCTTTTTCTTCCACCATCAGTTCGCCATTATGAACGGTGAGCATTTTCAGTATGCGGTCGTAACCGATCACACCTTCGTTCACACCGGAAAAAAAACTATCCCGGGTCAAATAATCCATGCGGTCCACATCCAGTTGTCCGCTGATCAGCTGGTACAGGAATTTTTTCGGATAGCGGCCTGTAAAAATCTCCAGCGCAAGCTGTAATTGCCCGTTGAACTGTTTGTTCAGTTCTTCCATGATCTTTAACGAGATCTCTTCATGCTGCATGCCTTCGATCAGCACATGTTCCAGTGCATGACTGAAAGGACCGTGCCCGGTATCGTGCAGCAGGATGGCGATCTTTGCCGCCTGCTCTTCGGCCGGGGTTATTTCAATGCCTTTATTCTTCAGTTCATTCAGCGCATTGTACATTAAATGGTAGGCGCCCAATGCATGATGCAGGCGGCTGTGTACGGCGCCCGGGTAAACAAGGCAGGCCATGGCCATCTGGTTGATACGGCGCAGACGCTGAAAATAAGGATGGGCGATCACCTGGTTTATTAATTCATCATCAATGGTAATAAAACCATATACAGGATCGTTGATTATTTTTCGGAAAGGCATTAATGAGTTGACTGTTTGACGTTTGTTGTTATGCCGTTGACACGACCAGCATTTGTTAAAAGATGTACAAAGCTAAATAAAGCTTATCAGCATTGATATAAAAAATTAAATTTGTACGATTGGTCTGACATCCCCGTCTGACCATTTTATTTCAGGTCATATTACCGGTCAGGCGGAGACGTCAGACCGCCATAAACAACAAACCGTATTATGAATGTAGCAAAAATACTTTGGGTGGATGATGAGATAGACAGTCTTACTTCGCAGATCATGTTCCTCGAAAGCAAGGGCTATGAAGTGCATACCAAAACAAACGGGTTTGATGCGGTGGAATATGTGAAGGATAATATTGTGGATGTGGTGTTGCTGGATGAAAGCATGCCGGGCATTACCGGCTTACAAACGCTGCAGCAGATAAAGGAGATGAAAAGCACGCTTCCGGTTGTACTCATTACAAAAAACGAAGCCGAAAATTTAATGGACGAAGCCATCGGCTCCCAGATAAGCGATTACCTTATAAAACCCGTTAATCCCAACCAGGTTTTACTCAGTTTAAAAAAGATCATTGATAATAAACGGCTGGTGGCGGAGAAAACAACGTCTGCTTATCAACAGGAATTCCGCAGTTTATTCATGGCCCTGAACAGCAACCCGGATTATAATGAGTGGATGGAATTATACCGCAAGTTGGTGTACTGGGAGCTGGAGATGAAGAAGAGCGACAGCCCGGAGATGCAGGAAGTTTTTCAAACGCAGAAAGCAGAAGCAAATACAGAATTCTTTAAATTCATTTCAAAGAATTATGCCTCCTGGGTTAGTCCTAAAAGCAGCGAAGGTCCCATCATGAGCCACAACCTGATGAAATTTAAGGTTTTTCCTCACCTGGAAAAAGGAACGCCGCTTTTTTTTGTGTTGATCGATAACCTGCGCTTTGACCAGTGGAAAACGATTCAGCCCATTTTTGCCGAAAGTTTCCGCATACAGGAAGAAGAAACATTTTATGCCATACTTCCTACAGCAACCCAATATGCCCGTAACGCCATCTTTGCGGGTATGATGCCGGTGGATATTGAAAAGAAATTCCCGGTGCAATGGAAAAATGATGATGACGAGGGTGGAAAGAATTTATTTGAAGAAGAATTCTTTAAGGCGCAATTGAAAGCCATGGGTAAAAGCGACCTGAAATATTCTTATACCAAGATCACCAACAACAACGACGGGCAGAAACTGGTGGATAATATCCATAACATGATGGAGAACGATATCAATATTATTGTGTACAATTTTGTAGACATGCTCAGTCATGCCCGTACCGAAATGGAAGTACTGAAAGAACTGGCCGGAGATGAAACCAGTTACCGCAGTATTACAGAAAGCTGGTTTACCCATTCGCCCCTGCACCAGGCGCTAAAAAAAGTTTCAGATAAGAAGTTAACGATGATCATGGCCACCGATCACGGAAGCGTGCGGGTGAACACGCCGGTGAAAGTGATCGGCGACAAGCAAACTACCGCCAACCTCCGTTATAAACACGGACGCAACCTGAATTATGAAGCAAGGGATGTGCTGGCATTCCGGGATCCGAGAGAAGCCGGATTGCCGGTACCCAACGTTAACTCTTCTTTCATCTTTGCAAAAGGCGATCTTTATCTTTGCTATCCCAATAACTATAATCATTTTGCCAATTATTACCGCAATACCTTTCAGCATGGCGGGGTAAGCCTGGAAGAGATGATCGTGCCGGTGATACGTATGACGAATAAATAAGACACTGCCGCCCCTCCGCCCCTAAAGGGAAACTGTACGAGTACAAATTTTTAAATATTCTTTTTACTAACGAATGTTGAAAACCATATTTTTTATTCAGCCACGAATAAAGGAAGTTGCAGTTGATTTAAAAGAGCCAAAGCCCCTTTAGGGGTTGGGGCGTGAATTTGAACTATGAAATACACACAACACACATTAGATAAGATAGAACGGGTGGCGGAAGAGTGCGGCTATGTGATCCGTTATGAAAGAGGGACTTTTCAAAGCGGCTATTGCATACTGCAGGATAAGAAAGTGATCGTTATCAATAAATTCTTTCAAACAGAAGGCCGGATCAATACCCTTATTGATCTGATGCCCCAGCTGGATATAAATTTTGATGCACTTACGCACGAGAGCCAGCACATGTATGAAGAGGTGATGACTGTTGGTAGTTCCAGGTAATAAGGAATTGGTGATTTGGAATTTGGTACTTACTTATACCCAGCTTTTTAATTAGTCAAAAACCCGGATTATTGATGAGTTCTGTTCCTGATTCCCAATACCAAATTCCTAATTCCCTATTTTTGCCAGGTGCAATGCCCTCCTTTAAAAATAACATTTCTTGGTACCGGAACCAGCAGCGGCGTGCCCATGATCGGCTGTAATTGCGAAGTATGTACATCGCCGGATAAAAAAGACAAACGGCTGCGCTCAAGCATCATGGTGGAGAGTGAAGTCACCTCCATTGTAATAGATACCACCCCGGATTTTCGTTACCAGATGCTGCGGGCCAATATAAAAAAACTGGATGCGGTGCTGTTCACCCATCCGCATAAAGATCATATTGCCGGGCTGGATGATGTACGGGCCTTCAACTTCTTTCAGCAAAAACCCATGGAGATCTACGCCAACTCCCTGACCGAAGAAGGCATTAAGCGGGAGTTTGCCTATGCTTTTTCCGATAAGAAATACCCCGGCCTTCCCAACCTGAATCTGAACACCATTGATGAAACGCCTTTTATGATCGGCGATATACCGGTAATACCCATACTGGTATGGCATTTAAAAATGCCCGTACTGGGTTTTCGTTTTGGAAACTTTACCTATATAACCGATGCCAACCGCATTGACGAAGAAGAAAAAGAAAAAATAAAGGGCAGCGAGGTGATGGTGCTCAATGCCCTGCGTAAAGAAAAACACATTTCTCACTATACCTTAGATGAAGCCGTTGCCCTGGTGCAGGAACTGGGGGTACCCAGGGCTTATTTCACCCATATCAGTCACCAGTTGGGTAAACACGAGGAAGTAAATGCCGGTTTGACAAAAGGCATTGAGCTGGCCTGGGATGGCTTGGATGTCCTGATGGATAATTTCTCTTAACGGCTTGTATTAATCATCATAATATTCTTTCTATTGTTCCAAAAATATACCAGGCCATGCACAAGATCAGTGCTAAAAAAGCAAGCAACATTTCTACTTTACTTGGTTGCTTGATTCTGTATAGGCGGGTATTCTTCAAAAAAGAAGGATAATACAGCCAGATAATTCTAAGCAGCTGAAGAATAATACCATAAAGGCATGTAATGCTCACAAGTATCCGAATAATATTCATAAGGATAAGTATTACCACCAACCTGATGGGCATTGCAATGGCCGCAACAAATAAATAAACCGTAGGACTTGCTTAGAATATTTTTTCCAGAGTTCTGGATATGTAATATGCCATAGCAATGATCGCCAGGAGATAATATAACAGCATTTCTGTTTTTGTTTCCTGCTTTTTTCTGTGTAAAAAACTTCCTTTCATAAAAGAAGGGAAATACAACCAGATGATCCGGAATAAATGACCAATAATTGCGAATCCGCATATCAGGCAAAGTAATATTTCAAGTATCGTCCTCATCGTGTCTCTATTTAATGAATCTTACCACCAACCAACACATTCTCCAAATTTCCAGACTCCGTAACCAACCATCCACCAGCCGTATCCAAATTTAAGAATACTTTTTAGTGTAGCTAATATTGAAGCAGTTGATGCTCCTGAAGTCCATAGTGAGTAGAGTGCATAAATTCCTGAAGCTACACCAATTGCAGTCATCATACAATCAAAAGCCTGCTGATTCGTAATTATTCCTGGTATATTATCCCTTGATTCGAAAGGGACCATTATTATTCCTATCACGATAACTTCAGCATTGGAGAAGTTGTTTAAATCATCATAATACTTCGCTGCAATATAGTTCCTGATCTCTGTAGCTTTTTGGTTTAACACTTCTATGTAAGCCGTGTTTCCGCCAAATTCATCAGATACCGGGCCATGCGGAAGAATATTGGGGTCAATTGTACTCAATATCTCTTCCACGCTGTTGTAGGTTGCGATCTTTTTTGACGATACCGGAAAGAATGAGCCAAACATACTCAATGATGTGATCAAACCAACAATTAATAAAGGTACTTTTTCATATTTATTCTGCGAGATCGCCGTTTCCTTGAACGGGGGTTTAATAATCTCTGGGCAGGGATGTGTGGGGAATATATTTTTCGGAGGTAATAAAAATGAAATAGGCCATGGCCACAATGGCAAGAATAAAATATAGTAACATCTCCATCTTTCCCGGCACTTTGATCTTATACACAGAAGATCGTTGTTTGAATGAAGGAAAATACAGCCATACGATCCGCAGCAACTGGATGAAGATAGCATAGAGGCAGGAAATGCAAAGGAGTATTTCTAAAACAGTTTTCATGTTGAAAATTTTAGCAGCAACAAGGGCATATTGCAAATGATGCAGGTTATACACAAATAGAACAAGCTTTTTTTAACCGGGCATTGGTGAATTCCTCAGCACTAAATGATTTTTTTCTCCTGTTCCTGAGGATGTATCATTTTAATTTGAGTTCATGCCCGGCCCCCGGAAATATCTGGCAGAATATTTTTCTTTCACCCGTAAAGAACGTACGGGTATCATTACGGTATTGGTGCTGATCCTGCTGCTTATTTTTCTTCCCTTTTTGTTTCCTTACTTCATTCCTGAAAAGAAATACGATCATGGTCAATTTGAAAAAGAGATCGCAGCGCTGAAAATAAAACAGCCGGATAGCAACACAGGCCGCTACGAAAATGCGGATGAAAATAATTATCAACCTTACTATCAGCCATCAGAAAAAAGATATTACACTAAGGAACCAAAAGGGGAGTTGTTCTACTTTGATCCTAATACACTACCTGTAGAAGGATGGAAAAAACTTGGCATAAGAGAGAAGACAGCCAGCACCATCCGGAATTATATTTCAAAAGGAGGCCGGTTCAATAAACCAGAAGACATTGGTAAGATATGGGGCCTGCATAATGACGAAGTGGAGCGGTTGCTGCCTTATGTGCGCATTGAAAAAAGGAAAGATGAAAAATTTACTTCACCGGTAAGTTCATCCGTACAAAAAGCAACGGATAGACCAGGTTACACTAAAACACCGGTAGATATAAATACAGCCGATACATCTGCTCTTATTGCCTTGCCAGGCATTGGCAGCAAGCTGGCAAACCGCATCATTGCCTTTCGGGATAAACTGGGTGGTTTTTATTCGGTTGAGCAGGTGGCGGAAACCTATGCGCTGCCCGATTCCACGTTTCAGAAAATTAAAGACAGGCTTGTCATCAGCAATCCGGTTGTTAGGCAGATAAATATTAATACAGCAACAATTGAGGAGCTGAAAATACATCCTTATATCCGCTATAATATCGCCAATGCCATCGTCCGGTACCGCAACCAGCATGGGAATTTTGATGCCGTAAGCGATCTCAGGAACATACTGATCATTACCGGGGAACTGTACAACAAAATTGAACATTATGTTACTATCCGGTAGTCTTTCAGCCCATATTTTAAAATTCTGTATTTTGCGGCCTCAATGATTGCGACTATATGAATTTCGAGACTACTGAACTAACTGAGCAGGTGGCACAGACTGCCCGTGATTTTGCCAACCAGCATATCAAACCACATTTAATGGACTGGGACGAAAGCCAGGAATTTCCCGTTCAGGTATTTAAGGAAATGGGTAAACTGGGATTAATGGGTGTACTCGTTCCTGAAAAATACGGCGGCAGCGGCCTGGGCTATTTTGAATACAATGCTATCATACAGGAAATATCAAAAGTTTGCGGCTCTGTAGGTTTATCGCTGGCAGCACATAACTCGCTTTGCACCGGGCATATCCTGAGTTTTGGGAGCGAAGAACAAAAGAAGAAATTCCTGCCCAAACTTGCCACAGCCGAACATATTGGCGCCTGGGGGTTAACAGAGGCCAATACCGGAAGCGATGCCGGTAATATGAAGACAACAGCGGTTAAAGACGGGAACGACTGGGTGATCAATGGAACCAAAAACTGGATCACACATGGTAAAAGCGGCGATGTGGCGGTAGTGATCTGCAGAACCGGTGAACCAAGAGCGAAAGATAATGCCACGGCATTTATTGTGGAAAGAGGAACCCCCGGTTTCAGTGGCGGAAAGAAAGAAAATAAACTGGGCATGCGGGCCAGTGAAACAGCTGAAATGATCTTTGATAACTGCCGCATACCGGATGCAAACCGGATAGGAGAGATCGGTCACGGGTTCAAACAAAGTATGAAGGTACTGGACGGCGGAAGGATCTCCATTGCGGCTTTGGGATTGGGCATTGCAAGAGGTGCGTATGAAGCATCGATACAATATTCAAAAGAGCGGCACCAGTTTGATCAGCCCATTGCTAGTTTCCAGGGCATCAGTTTTAAACTGGCCGATATGGCAACAGAGATAGAAGCCGCAGATCTTTTAATTAAACAGGCATGTGATCTGAAAATGAGGGGGCTGCCAATGACCAAGGAGGCTGCTATGGCAAAATATTACTCAAGTGAAGTGGCAGTAAGAGCCAGTACTGAGGCCGTGCAGATATTTGGCGGTTATGGTTACACAAAGGACTTTCCGGTTGAAAAGTTTTACCGCGACAGTAAGCTGTGTACCATTGGTGAGGGAACAAGTGAGATACAGAAGCTGGTCATCAGCCGGGAAGTGCTGAGATAAATCACACAAAACACAATTTTAATCTATATCAATCGTTTTTCCGGGTACTATGACAAAAATGAAACTACTGGCGGGTCTTGTGATCATTGTTGCCATCATCAGCTGTAACAGCAGCGATGGCTCGGGTAAAAAGACCAACCCTAATATTGATGGAGCAGGGTTGTTTGCCACTAACTGTGCATCCTGCCATAAGTGTGATGTAGATTTCACAGGACCTGCCTTAAAAGGCGCCGCTTCCCGCTGGAAGGATAAGGCCCTGATGTATGAATTTATGCGGAACCCGTTTGGCGTAATTCAGAAAGATCCCTATGCTGCCGGGCTTTTCAAAAAGTATAATGCGGTGATGACGCCAACCACGTTAACTGACGAACAGATTGATGCGGTGCTGGAGCATTGCAATAATTAAGTTGGATCAGGTTAAAGACCGTCATCATTTGAAGAGCCGGAAGAAGAAAACATATTATCTACCGCTCCGCCCAACATCGGGAATTTTTCCTTTACAAAATCTTTGATCGTTTCCAGCGCTTTGGTTGCCTGTTCTTCGGAGATGCCTGCATTGGACATCAGCTTGTTTATTAATTCCTGCATGATTATTATTTTAACTGTTGAAAAAAAATTGTGAAGAGCGTTTACTTTAGAGCTTCCAATCATAAACTTCAAACCCCTAACCCTAACTACTCCGTATCATACCTGTCCACCCGTTCAATACCGGGCAATGAGGTTAATCTCCCCACCAGTTCATCCAGTTCTTCCCGGTCGTGCACAAATATTTTCACGTTGCCTTCAAAGATACCTTCCTTGGCTTCAATGGTCATAGCGGAGATATTGAATTTCATTTCGCCGCTGATGAGATTGGTGATCTTATGGATCACACCCACGTCATCAAGCCCGATAATGCGCAAGCCGGTAAGAAAAGAGATTTCTTTATTCTTGGCCCATTTTGTTTTTACAACCCGGTGTCCATAGTTGGCTAATAACCTTGCTGCATTTGGGCAATTGGTGCGGTGTATCTTCAGTCCTTCACCAGCTGTTACAAAACCGAATACGTCATCCCCGGGAATGGGTTTGCAGCAATTGGCCAGTGTGTATTGTATCTTATCGCTGCTTTCGCCAAAAATGATGAGTTCAGCGTCTTTCTTGTCGTAAGTTTTTGTGGGAATGAATTTGTCGCTCTTTTCTTCGATAAGCGGTTTAACCGGTTTGGGAGCAACCAGTTTATCTCCCAACACCGTGAATTCCTTTAACTCTTTAAGGTCGATCTTTTTAACGGCGATTTCATAAAGCAAGTCGAGTGATGAACCCGTTTTATAAAAATTGGAAAGTTCTTCCAGGTTAGCCTGGCTCATAGATACACCTATGCCTTCCAGTTTTCTTTGCAAGGTATATTTCCCTTCTTCTGCCGTGGCCCTTTTTTCTTCTTTTAATGTATCCTTGATCTTTGCCTTTGCCTTGCTGGTAACCACAAAGTTCAGCCACTCAATGTTTGGTTTTTGTTTGGCGCTGGTAATAATCTCCACCTGGTCGCCGCTGCGTAGCTTATGGCTGATAGGAACCAGTTTGTGATTTACCTTGGCGCCGATGCATTTGCTGCCTACTGCTGTATGTACGCCAAATGCAAAGTCTAATGCAGAAGCGCCAACCGGTAACATCTTTACTTCGCCTTTCGGTGTATACACATAAATTTCTTCTGCGAGGAAAGATGTCTTAAAGTCCTGGAGGAAATCAATGGAACTTCCGTCCTGGTTGCCGAGCGCTTCCCGTATCTGCTGAAACCATTTGTCAAAACGGCTTTCATCGTCTTTACCTTCTTTGTATTTCCAGTGGGCTGCCAGGCCTTTTTCCGCGATCTCGTTCATGCGCTTGGTCCGTATCTGCACTTCCACCCATTTGCCATGCGGCCCCATCACCGTGGTATGCAGCGCTTCATAGCCGTTACTTTTCGGATTGCTTAACCAGTCTCTCAAACGTTCGGGAGAAGGATTGTATTCATCGGTAATGATGCTGTACACTTTCCAGCAATCTTCTTTTTCTTTCTCTACCGGGGAGTTTACCAATATCCGGATAGCGAAGAGATCATACACTTCTTCAAAACTCACTCCCTTTTTCTTCATCTTGTTCCAGATGGAGTGAATGCTTTTGGGCCGGCCGTATATCTCAAAATCAAAACCGGCTTTTTCTAACTTTTCTTTCAATGGCCGGATGAAATCGTTAATGTATTTATTCCGTTCTCTTTTGGTGTCGGTGAGCTTTTGGGCAATATACCGGTAGGTATCCGGCTCCATATATTTCATGGCCAGGTCTTCCATTTCCGTTTTAATGTTGTATAAACCCATGCGGTGTGCAAGGGGTGCATATACATAAACCGTTTCGCTTGATATCTTCAGTTGCTTTTCCCGTTTCATGCTTCCAAGCGTGCGCATGTTGTGTAAACGGTCGGAAAGTTTAATCAAGATAACACGGGGATCGTCGGTAAGGGTTAGTAATATCTTTTTGAAATTTTCGGCTTGCTGGGTACTGTTGGTGTCCATCACCGTACTGATCTTGGTGAGACCGTCAACTATTTTAGTGACCTCAGACCCAAACTCCCTTTGCACATCCTCTAACGTTATATCAGTATCTTCAACCGTGTCATGCATCAAGGCACAGATAGTGCTGCGTACCCCCAGACCGATCTCTTCCACGCAGATGCGGGCAACCGCAATGGGATGAAGGATATAGGGCTCGCCGCTTTTACGGCGCATGGTCTTGTGGGCTTCGGCAGCCATTTCAAAGGCGGTGCGTATTAATTCCTTATCTCCCGGTTTTAATTTGGATTTTAAAACCCTTAAAAGCCCACGGTATTGCCGCAGGATCTCCTTTTTTTCCTCTGCCTCACTAAGGTTGTATTTCGGTATGGGGGCTGTTATTTCTTCCATCGGGTAAAACGAATTTACGGAAAACAAATCTGTTTTCCGTTTTGCTGAAATGCCTTACTTTTGCAGCCCTTTTGCGGATGTGGCGAAATTGGCAGACGCACCAGACTTAGGATCTGGCGCCGTAAGGCATGTAGGTTCGACCCCTATCATCCGCACCAAACGAATACAGAACAAGGAACAGGGAATCCGGAACTTTAAAGTTCGATACTCCTTGTTCCTTGTTCAATATTAAAAAAAAGATAAAACACATAATATGGCTACAGTAGTAAGAGAAAGTATCGGCCAGTTACACGATAAACTGACCGTTAAAGTGAGCAAGGAAGATTACCTGCCCTCTTTTGAGAAAAAACTGAAAGATTACAGCAAAACAGCCAATATCCCCGGGTTTCGAAAAGGAATGGTGCCGGCCGGCATGATCAAAAAAATGTATGGCAGCTCCATATTCACAGATGAGATACTGAAATCAGTTGAAAAGGAATTGTATACCTGGCTGAATAAAGAGAGACCGGAAATTTTTGGTCAGCCTTTGCCCTTAGCCAGCGACCTGCAAAACATGGATATCAATAACCCGGCAGACTATGAATTTGGTTTTGAAATAGGCCTGAAGCCGGACTATACCCTGGCCGACCTTTCAAAAGCAAAACTAACATTGCATAAAGTAGAAGCTACCGATGCAATGGTGGATGAAGAGATCAGCCGTATGCAGATAAAGGGGGGAAAGATGACCGAACCCGAAACCGTTACCAATGATGAGAATGTGCTTAACCTGCTTTTTACAGAAGCGGATAAGGACGGTAATATTGTTGAAGGCGGAGTATCAAAAGAGAACTCTGTTATACTTAAATATTTTACTGCTGCCGTGCAGAAAAAATTCATAGGTAAGACAATTGGCGATATTGTTACCGTACAACTCAGCAAGGCATTTGAAGAAGACAAGCTGGCGATGTTTGTACAGGACCTGGGTTTTGATAAAGACGATAAGGAAGCCGGAAAAAAATATTTCAACCTCGAGATCGTTAAAATTGGACTGGTGGAAAAAAGAGAACTGAATGAAGAGTTCTTTAAAGAGATCTATCCTGCCAAAGAAATTAAAACAACAGAAGAGCTGAAGGCGGCTATCAAAGAAGAGATCGAAGCATACTGGCAGTCGCAAAGCAAGAACCAGTTGCAGGACCAGATATATCATTACCTGGTTGACGAGACAAAGATGGAATTTCCGGCAGACTTTTTAAAGCGCTGGCTGCAAACAAGCGGAGAAAAGCAAAAGACCGCAGAGCAGGCTGAGACTGAGTTTCCGGGCTTCAGCAACCAGTTGAAATGGACATTGATCAGTGATAAGCTCATAAATGAACAAAAGCTGGAGGTTAGTAATGAGGAATTGCGTGAGTATATGAAGGTAGAGATCATGCGTTATTTCGGCACCATGAATTTGGGCGATGATACCAGCTGGATCGAAAGTTATATCGACCGTATGATGAAAGACGAGAAGCAGGTTGATGCCAGCTACCGTCGCCTGATCACCGATAAATTATTCAACTGGCTGGAAGGGCAGGTAAAGGCCAAGGAGAAAAAGGTAACGCCGGAAGAACTGACGGCCATGCAACATCATCACCATCATTAATAGACAAGATACCGGATAAAAAATCCTCCTGCCTCAGACAGGAGGATTTTTTTTAATTGCATTACCAACTTAAGACGAGGACTATTTACGAACTTATTCAAATTCAAAAAGCAGCAGGTTGCAAGCAAACAGGTGGTTTTAAATTTGGCAGTATGCCAACAGAACAAACAGAAGAAGTTTATATATCCAGTTCTTATTTTGACCCATTGCAGCAAAGAATTAGAATTTACAATTACGATTTAACGTAAAGATGCTTTTTGAGCAGTTTGGGTATATTATAATTTTAAACCCGGGGTTGAATGGGAAACGATCTTTACGAAAACGGGTGACCCAATTCGTGCCATAAATGAACTCAACTGATAGTTCTGATAGTTTTACAGTTTTATCTCCTCATCACTGTCATCAAAAAAATGGAACTCAGTTAAATGGTAGTTGGAATTTGCTTTCAGTTTAATACGCTGCTTGTATTTACGGCGCCATTTAGATAACCTGGAAAACAGGAATCCTTTTGTAAGATAGGAATGCAGGATAGGATGGACCTCGATCGTTAATCCGGTATGCTTTTGCATAATGAGGTAACTGAGGTTCTTTTCTATTTCATCCTCTAATATAAGGGTGGATGAAATCTTTCCGGTGCCGTTACAACTTGGACAAACTTCAGCCGTATTGATATTCACTTCCGGTTTCATGCGCTGTCGGGTGATCTGCATGAGGCCGAATTTACTGATGGCAAGAATGGCATGCTTGGCCCTGTCTGGCCGCATGAAAGCATCCATGGCATCGGCCAGTTTTTTCTTGTTCTCTGCCAGCTTCATATCAATAAAGTCCACCACGATGATGCCGCCGAGATCTCTCAACCGCATTTGCCTTGCGATCTCTTCTGCAGCCTCAAGATTTGTTTCCAAAGCGTTTTGCTCCTGGTTATTACTTACGCTTTTATAACCACTGTTTACATCAATTACATGTAATGCTTCTGTATGTTCAATGATCAGGTAAGCGCCGCTTGGCAGGTTAACAGTTTTACCAAATGCTGCTTTAACCTGTTTGGTGATGCCAAAGCTGTCAAAAACAGGCGAGCCGTTATTGTAGTAGGAAACAATATCTGCTTTATCAGGAGCAATCCGCTGGATATATGATTTGGTGTCGGCAAAAATATTCTTGTCGTTTACCACTATTTTGTTGAAGTCTTCATTCAAAAGATCTCTCAGTATGCTGGTGGTCTTTCCCTGTTCACTTAAGATCCTTGCTGGGGGGGTTGCTCCTTTTAAATTGGTCTGGATTGTTTTCCATGTTGCCACCAGGCTTAACAGGTCTTCATGAAGTTCAGCTGTATGTTTTCCTTCGGCTGCCGTTCTTACAATTACACCCAGGTTCTTTGGCTTAATAGCCTCAATGATCTTATGAAGTCTTTTCCTTTCTTCGGAAGAATGGATCTTACGGGAAATGGCAATGATATCGTTGAAAGGGGTAACAACCACAAAGCGGCCGGGTAAGGAAAGTTCGCAACTGAGCCTTGGTCCTTTAGCGGCAATGGGTTCTTTTAATATCTGAACCAATATGTTCGGGCGGCCATTCAGTACTTCTGCAATTTTACCCGTTTTTACAATTTCGGGCTCTACCTTGAATTTTGAAAAATCCAGGCCAGGCTGCGATTTGTCATTCATTGCCTCGTTGGTAAATTTTAAAATGGACCGTACGTATGGGCTGAGATCTGTATAATGAAGAAAGGCATCCTTTTCAAAGCCAACATCTATAAATGCAGCATTTAAACCCGGGATGAGTTTTTTTACCTTGCCAAGGTATAAATCGCCTACTCCAAAACTGGCATCAGCTTTTTCACTGTGCAGTTCCACCAGCTTTTTATCTTCGAGCAGGGCAATCTCAACCCCCTGGGGGGCAGCATTTATAATAAGCTCCTTGGTCAAACGTAAATTTTTTAACAGACCATTACATCATGGAAGGAAACCATAAGCAGCATACATCAGCAACTAAGTATAAGTTGTAATGAATGCAGGTAAACGGCGCCGGGATGAGGATTTCCGGCACGGGTAAGAAAAAGATTACTTCTTCTTATGACGGTTCTTTCTTAAACGTTTTTTACGCTTGTGTGTTGCAATTTTATGACGTTTTCTCTTTTTACCACAAGGCATAACTAGTCTTTTTTTGTTTAAAATATTTTTATAAATATGTAAACCGGCGTTCTGCCGGTATTTTACCGTAATGATTTGATCCGGTCATCTACTTCTTTACTGTAGTGTGGATCATTTGCCAAACGCTTACTGACCAGGTACCATTTCACTGCCTCGTTCTTGTCGCCTTTGGCTGCATAAGAGTCGGCCAAAAAAGCAATGGCTTCCAGGTTATCGGGCTGTGCTTTAACAACTTTAAGTAAACGTTCAACTGCTTTGTCATATTGCCCTGAAACATAACCACCTACACCGAGCATCATTTGTGCTTTCATGTTGGTCGAGTCTTTTCTTGCAACAGATAAAAGCTGCTGAATGCCTTTCATTGTCTCTTCAGGACCGCCTGAACGCCCTTTCCCGAAAATATAACAACTGCCAAGCCCCACTTTAAGATCATCATTAGCCGGGTTAAGTTCTATGGCTTTTTCAAATAGAGCAATTGCCTGCTCTGCTTTCCAACTCAATTTAGCTTCATCCTGCTCAGATCGCAGGTTGTTTAAAATCAATTGGGCAGCAAAGGTGAGGTTTTTTTCCGACTTATCCAACTTAGCAGCCTCGGATAAATAATATGCATAGGGCTCAAAGGAATGGATGCTGTCTTTCCAGAAATCAGCCAATTGCAAGTTTGCCTTGATCTGTTGTTCCAGAACATCGCCACGTATTACACTGTTCTCTAATTTGGAAACGATCAGGGTCTGCGGCGGGCTAAGCTTTTTTTTCTCTTCGTCTATAAACTTTATAATGCTGAACTGTTTTACAGCACTATTCTGAACAGGCGCAACCGCATTGCTCTTGGGAGCAATGGTTCGTCCGAAAACGAAAAGTAAGGTTACAAGAACAAGTCCGCTAAGGGTGAGTATCAGTTGCTTCTTCACTTGGTAAATTTTGCCCCGCCTGGTTTATGGCGGAGGGCAAAGTTAAGCTACTCTTCATTGTCCTCCTCTTTTTCAGAGGTCTCTTTAATGTTTTTTGAAGATTTTATTTCCTGCATGAATTCCTTGGCAGGTTTAAAGGCCGGGATGTAGTGTTCGGGAATTTCCACAGCTATATTTTTCTTAATATTACGGCCTATTTTGGCAGCCCTTTTTTTAGTTATAAAGCTGCCAAATCCACGAATGTAGATGTTTTCGCCTGCAGCCAAAGAGTTCTTAACTTCTTTGAACATTGTTTCAAGCGTAACCAAAACATCCACTTTAGGAATGCCCGTTTTGTCTGAGATTTGATTAATAAGGTCGGCTTTTCTCATGTTTATTATTTTTATATGAGATTAACAATCAGAAAAATACAACATTTTTTTCGAAATTTCCAAACAAGGTGGTGATTATCAAGTAGTTTGTGGCGAAACTGGACATTGGTTAACTTGTGTTTAATAGTATAAAATATTGATTTTTAATTTATTACACGTAATATAAATGCCCTTTAAATTATTTTATAAGCTGAATTAAATTGAGACTTAACCATGAAAACAAGCGCAACAAAGGTCTCTTTCACAAAAAACCTCCTGCTTTGGAATAAAAAACTGAATAAGAGGGAGATGCCATGGAAAGGAGAAAAGGATCCATATAAAATATGGCTGAGCGAAATAATATTGCAACAAACCCGGGTTGAGCAAGGCTGGGAATATTATAATCGGTTCATTAAGACCTACCCAACAGTAAAGAAACTGGCAATTGCCCCGGATGAAAAGGTTTTCAAACATTGGGAAGGCCTGGGCTATTACAGCCGCTGTAAAAACCTGCTTTCAACAGCCCGGTTTATTGCAAAGGAAAAAAACGGAAAGTTCCCGGATACGTATGAAGATATCCTTGCTTTGAAAGGCATTGGTCCCTATACCGCTGCCGCCATCGCTTCATTTGCGTTCAATTTACCCCATGCCGTTTTAGACGGGAACGTTTTCAGGGTATTGGCCCGTTATTTTGGGATCAGCAAGGATATAAATAACAGTGAAGGAAAAAGAGTATTTTCTTCTCTTGCAAATGAATTGCTTGACACCAGGCTGCCCGGTATCTACAACCAGGCCATTATGGATTTTGGCGCTGTGCTTTGCAAGCCGCAAAATCCCTTGTGTACCGTATGCCCGTTAAAGAAAGAATGCGTGGCTTTTTTAAACGATTCAGTGAATAAACTGCCGGTTAAAACAAAACAACTAACCAGGAAGAAAAGATGGTTCTATTACCTGGTAATAGAACATAACGGCAAAACCTATGTTCACAAAAGGGCTGGTAAAGACATCTGGGAGAACCTGTATGAATTCCTGCTTTTAGAAACCGGCGGGAAAGCTTCGGTCAAAAAGATAAAAACCTCGCCATCATTTAAAAAACTTGTTCAAAATAATGAGGCAGAGATCAAATTTGTTTCAAAAACATATTCCCAACACCTTTCTCACCAAACCATTGAGGGTGCCTTTGTGCTTATAAAGATGAAAAAAGCACCAGCACTCAAAGAGCTTGAAGCTGTCTCCATTTCAAGAATACCTGAACTGGCCTTCCCCAGGTTTATAACAAGGTATTTGACAGAAAGTGGATATAAGGCATTTGAAAGATAAAAATGTATCTTTAAATTTGTTGTAACACAATATAGGCCAACAAAGCAAGGATTAAATCAATCAATATGAGAGGAGTAAACAGGGTAATGCTTATAGGCAATCTTGGCAAAGACCCGGATATGCAATTCCTGGAAGGAAATATTGCTGTAGCAAAATTCTCACTGGCTACAACGGAAACTTACAAAGACCGCAGCGGTAAACTGATCTCTCAGACTGAATGGCACACCGTGGTACTCTGGAGGGGGCTGGCAGAGCTGGCACAGAAATATTTGCATAAAGGAAGTCTTGTATACATTGAAGGACGTTTAAAAACCCGCAGCTGGGAAGACAAAGAAGGAAATAAAAAATTTGCAACGGAAGTGGTAGGAGATAACCTGATTATGCTGGATAAAAGATCAGACGGAAGTCATCCAGGCCCGGGCTTTGAAGGAATGGAAGGCCCTGAAGGAGACAGCAACATTCCCCCTCACCCGGAGGATGGCTCTGAACGCCTGCCATTTTAATATTGAATACACGTTAACCTGATATCGTTCCCCCACAGGGACCTTCATTTTTCACGAAAAATAATTGTTTTGGATTACCATTCGGTTTACGATCTTATAGGTTCTTTCAGATTCTCCTTTTTGGCAATAACTCCTGCTGCTACTACAGTACTTATTTTTTTGGTGATACTGCTTTTTATGCTTTCATTTTTATTCGCAGGATCAGAGATCGCTTTTTTCTCTTTAACATTCAAGGATATCAATGTACTGAAAACAAAAAAGCAGCCTGCTTACCGGCGTATTGTCAACTTGCTTGATCAGCCTAAGACGCTGCTGGCATCCATGCTGATCAGTAATAGTTTTATAAATATCGGCATCATCCTTATCTCCAATATTTTAATTGATAGCTGGATATCCGGACTTAACCTTACCTTCTGGCCCATTTTCCTGATCAAGGTAGGTTCGGTTACTTTTTTATTATTGCTGTTTGGCGAAGTGTTACCTAAAGTATGGGCAACGCATCACAAGATATGGTTTGCCGCAACGGCATCTCTGGTAGTTGAAATATTCGGCAGCATCTTTTACCGTTTTAGTAAACGGATGGTGCGGCTCAGTGACCGTATTGAAAAGAGATTCTCTTCCGAAACATCTTCCGCCATGGATTCAAGTAACCTGGATTATGCCATCGATCTTTTACCCGAACACGAAGCTACCACCGAAGAAAAATCGATCTTGAAAGGAATCCGCAAGTTTGGCGATACCACTGTAAAACAGGTGATGCGTAGCCGGCTGGATGTTTGCGGCATCGATCACAGCTATAGTTTCCGCGACGTATTAAAAAAGATAGAAGACCTGCATTATTCCCGCCTGCCCGTATATAAGAATAATCTTGATGAAGTGGTGGGTATGCTGCATACAAAAGACATACTTCCGTTTATAACCGAACCGGCTGAGTTCGACTGGCATAAACTGATACGGCAGCCCTATTTTGTTCATGAACAAAAACTGATCGAAGACCTGTTGCAGGAATTCCGCAACCGGCGAATGCATTTCGCTATTGTGGTGGATGAATTTGGCGGCACGTCTGGTATTGTTACACTGGAAGACGTAATGGAAGAGATCATCGGTGAAATAAAAGATGAATTTGACGACGAGGAAAGCAGTAACCGTAAGATCGATGATCATAATTATATCTTTGAAGGACGAACCATGATCAATGATGTATGTAAAGCAATGAAACTGCCGGCAGATACTTTTGATGCTTTACGGGGCGACAGTGATTCACTGGCCGGATTGGTGCTGGAGATCGCCGGCGAATTTCCGCAGGTAAATGAAGAAGTGGTAAGCGGCGATTATACTTTTGTTCCGCTGGAAATTAACAAGAACCGCATTGATAAAATAAAGATCAGCATCAAAGAACCAGCTCCCGAATCCTGAGAAAAAAGTAAAATGAAAAACAAATTCCCTGCAGCCGGTATTATTATTCCTTTTTTGTTATTGCTTATATCCTGCAATGCTCCCTATACGTCTAAGAAAAAAGGATATTTTAAAATTGATTTTCCCCAGCGGGAATACGTAAAATTTGAAGAACAGGGATTCCCTTATAGTTTTGAATACCCGGCTTATGCAAAGATCGTAAAAGACAGCACCTACTTCGACCGGGATACATTGAATCCGTATTGGGTGAATATAGATTTTCCGCGTTTTGGCGCACGGATCTTTTTGAGCTATAAAGCAATCGGCGGACGATCGACCTATAAAATAAAACAGGCCAATGGTTCTTATAAAGACTCTGCCGGGCTGAATGTGTTTGATTATATGGTGAACGATGCGTTTAAACTTACCAGCAAGAATGAAGTGGTTGCCTCTTCTATTAAAGACAGTCTTTTTCTTACCAAAAATGGAATAACCGGGGTCTTCTTCCGGGTAGGAGGCAATGCTGCCACGGCAAAACAATTCTTTATGAGCGATACTACAAAGAACTTCTTCCGGGGTGCCCTGTATTTTGATGTAACACCCAATGCGGATTCATTAAGGCCTGTTCAGGATTTTTTACAAAAAGACATTGATCATCTCATCAATACCTTTCGCTGGACAAATAAATAACCCGTATTCCAGTCATTTTCAGAATATAAACCCCCTGCTTTCACTATTTTTGCAGCCTTATGATCGCAATTGACAACGTCCTTGTAAGCGACGAAATAATTAAAGAACAGTTTGTTTGCGACCTCAGCAAATGCAAGGGTGCCTGCTGTGTGGACGGAGATGCCGGGGCTCCCCTGGCAAAAGAAGAACTGGATAAAATAAATGAAGTTTACGATATCGTTCTGCCTTACCTGAATGATGAAAGCAAAAAAGAACTGGAACGGCAGGGAAGGTATGTATACGATAAGGAATTCGGCTGGGTTACGCCAACCATTGAAAGCAAGGTTTGTGTGTATGGCATCAAAGATGAGCATGGAATTGTTAAGTGCGGAATAGAACAGGCTTATTTAGATGGAAAGGTAAAATGGAAGAAACCCATCAGTTGTCATCTCTTCCCGGTTATTGTAAAAACCAGCAAGCACAGCGATAATGTATATGTGAACTATGAACCCCGTGAAGATAACTGTAAAGCCGCCTGCAGCCTGGGTAAAAAATTGAAAGTGCCCGTTTATGTTTTTTTGAAAGAATCCCTGGTGCGGCGATTCGGGCAGAAATTTTATAAAGCGCTTGAAGCAACTGCTGCACATCTTAAAACCAAGTAATAAAACGTTGATAATGCTCACCAATCGTAAAGCCATTTTGTTCATTGCCTTTTGCTTTTTACTTTTTACTTCCTGCACGGTTAACAAAGCAAAGAACGACGACAGCCTAAAAAAATATTTTGATGAGAACAAGGTTGATGGCTGCTTCACCATGCTTGATAATGCCACCGGCGAAATAACGGTTTACAATATGAAACTGGATACCATGCGGTTTTCGCCGGCATCTACGTTTAAAATTGTGAATTCACTGATCGGTTTGCAAACGGGAGTGATCTTAGATGAGAATATGCAGATAAAATGGGACGGCAAGATCCGGTTTTATCCAAACGGCGATACCGCAACCAACTGGAATAAGGATATGAATATGACAGAAGCCTTCAAAGCAAGCGCTGTGCCTTATTACCAGGAAGTAGCCCGGCGCATTGGAAAAGACAGCATGCAGCAATGGATCGACAGTTTAGGATATGGTAATAAGAACATCAGCGGCCCCATTGATTCGTTCTGGCTCAATGGCAAACTGAAAATATCTCCCGATGAACAACTCGGGTTGGTTAAACGATTATACTTCGACCAGTTGCCTTTTCGCAAAAGTGTTCACCAGCAGGTGAAAGATGTAATGCTGCAGGAAAACAATACGGCATATAAATTGAGTTATAAGACCGGCTGGGGTTTTGGAGAAGACGGTAATGCCCTGGGTTGGGTGACCGGTTGGATCGAAGAGAATAACCATGTTTATTTCTTTGTAACATTCATCAAAGCGCCCGGCCAGGAAATTGATATGCAAGCGGTGAGAATGAATATCACCCGGTCGATCCTTAAACAATACGGTTTTTTTGAAGGAAAGAAATAATTGAGTAGTGAAGAGAACTTCAATTTAACACTTCCCTTAACCCGCCCTTTATTAATTTGCCACAGATGCTACGCTTTCAGCATACCTCCTATCTTCTATTCCTGGCAGCCATTCCGCTGTTGGTTTTGCTGTATTATTTTGTTCTGAGGTGGAAAAAGAAAACGATCAAAAAGATCGGTGACGAAAGGCTGGTGAAAGAACTCATTAAAAACTATTCACCACAGCGCTACGCAATAAAATTTGTTCTTATCCTATTTGCATTTGTTTCCGGTGTTTTTGCCCTGGCTAACCTGCGCAAGCCCGGTGGCGTGGAAAAAGTGAATCGCAGCGGTATCGATATTATGATAGCCCTGGATGTAAGTAAAAGCATGCTGGCTGATGATGTAAAACCAAACCGGCTGGAACGGGCCAAACAATCCGTTACAAAACTCATAGATAAACTCAGTAACGACCGGGTAGGCATTGTACTCTTTGCCGGCAGGGCCTACCTGCAAATGCCTTTGACCAGTGATCATGGCGCTGCAAAAATGTACCTGTCGTCTGCCAACACCGATGTGGTACCCACGCAGGGAACAGTGATCAACGATGCATTGAAAATGTGTTACGCTTCCTTTAACCCAAAAGAAAAGAAATACAAGGCAGTTGTACTGATAAGCGATGGCGAGGATCATGATGAGGGAGCCATACAAACGGCCGGTCAGATGTCAGAGAACGGCATCATCATCAACACGGTCGGTATTGGTTCTCCGCAAGGTGCCACGTTCATGGATGAACTCACCAACCAGCCTAAGAAAGATAATGCCGGCAATATCGTTATCAGCAAACTCAATGAAGAAGAGTTGAAAAAGATCGCAGCAGAAGGGAAGGGCGCTTACCAGCTATTTACCAATACCGATGACCTTGTAAGTAAGTTGGAATCGCAGCTGGAAAACATGGACCAGCGAACGATCACCGAAGACTCGCAGGTGAATTACATGAACTATTTCCCCTATTTTCTTGCCGCAGCACTTGTATTATTACTCCTTGAATTTTTTCTTTCTGAAACAAAACCACTTGCCAGCCGGAAAGTATCTGTAACAAGAGGAAATGCAGGACTCACTTTTTTACTCATTATTCTTTGTTCATTGATCCCACCGGGTTCTTTTGCGCAGAACGAAAAAGCCCTGATTAAAAAAGGGAATGAGGCCTATGAAAAAAAGGAGTATGAAAATGCAGCTGCCAATTACCAGAAGGCCATCGAAAAAAAACCGGCTGACCCGGTTGCCCAATATAACCTGGGCAATGCACTTTATAAGAACAGTAAAACCGATGAAGCGGTGTCTGCCTATGATAAAGCCCTTTCCAATCCGGCATCTGCTGCCGATAAGGCAAAGGCTTTTTATAATAAAGGCGTAGTGCTGCAGAACGGAAAGAAATTACCCGAATGCATTGAAGCGTACAAAAATGCCCTCAAGCTGGATCCGCAGGATGATGATGCCAGGCAGAACCTGCAAAAGGCACTGCAGCAACTGAAACAACAGGAACAGAAAAAAGATAATAAGGATAACAAGGAGAAAAAGAAACCTAAGGAAGATCAAAAGAAAAAAGAACAGGAAAAACAAAAACCGCAGGAACAGAACCAGCCACCCAAACCACAACCATCTAAACTTACCAAACAGGATGCAGAAGAAAAATTAAAAGCCTTGTTACAGCAGGAAAAAAATCTCCAGGATAAATTGCGAAGGGTAAATACCGGATCGGTTGGCAAGCCGGAAAAAGACTGGTAACCCTGGTCCGACGCCCTCGTCTGACCAATAGCAAAAGCTCTTTTATTATCACTATTTTTGCAGGAATAACTACAGCATGCAGTTCTATTGTGAATCCCTTACATCATACAAGCGCCTCAAAACAAGGGAGGTAAAAGTTGGAAACCTTTTATTGGGCAATGGTCACCCCATACGGGTACAAACCATGACCACCACCGATACCATGGATACCATGGCCACCGTAGAGCAATCCATACGCTGTATTGAAGCCGGCGCCGAACTGGTTCGCATTACAGCCCCTTCAAAAAAAGAAGCAGAAAATTTACTGAACATAAAAAACGAACTGAGGAAGAGGGGATACCATACGCCCCTGGTTGCCGATATTCACTTTACACCCAATGCTGCCGAAATAGCGGCAAAGATCGTAGAGAAAGTAAGGGTGAATCCAGGCAATTATGTTGACAAGAAAAAATTTGAACAGATAGAATATACCGATGCCGACTACGCCGAAGAGATAGAACGCATAAGAGAACGTTTTACGCCACTCGTGAAGATCTGTAAAGAACATGGTACAGCCATGCGTATCGGTACCAATCATGGAAGTCTGAGCGACCGCATCATGAGCCGTTATGGCGACACTGCAATCGGCATGGTGGAAAGCGCCATGGAGTTTTTACGCATCGCCCGTTCGGAAGACTACCATAATATTATGCTGAGCATGAAGAGCAGTAACCCGCTGGTAATGGTGCAGGCATATCGGCTTTTGATCAAACACATGATAGAGGAGTTTGGTGAATGTTATCCCCTGCACCTGGGTGTTACCGAAGCCGGTGATGGAGAAGACGGAAGGATAAAATCAGCCATTGGCATCGGTACCTTGCTGGAAGACGGTATCGGCGATACCATTCGTGTTTCACTCACCGAAGACCCCGAACTGGAGATACCTGTTTGCAATGATATCGTGAAGCGTTATACTTCCAACGATCAACGGTCATCAACCACCGGCCTTACTCCTGTTATAGAAAAACTCCCTTATTCCCCTTTTGAATACAAACGCAGGGAAACATTTGAAGTAAGCAATATCGGAGCAAAGCATGTTCCCGTGGTGATCGCCGACCTGAGTAAGATCGACAAGATCACTCACGAACATCTTCAGAGCGTTGGATACACTTATAATGAAGCAACCGATAAATGGAATATCAGCGACAGTGCTGCCGATTATATTTTCACCGGGCATCAGTTACTGTCTTTTGATCTGCCCGGTACGTTAAAAGTGATCGTTTACCCGGCTACCTGGCAGGAAGCAAGCGATAAACAAAAATATTTTCCCATCTTTTCGGATAAAGGATATGCAGAAGCAGCCGTTCAAAGCAACCTGCTGAATTTTGTGATGATCGATTGTTTCAACGACAGCACACCTGTGAACGACTTTAGTTACCTGGATGAACTGGGCAATGATACAAAAGCCGTGTTCTGCTTAAGCAGTACCAATACAAATGCATTACAAAGCATACGACGTATGTTCATAGAGTTACAGGTACGGGGTATTAAAAACCCGGTGGTATTGATAACCGACAGTGGCGGACAAACACCCGACGAACACCTGATACATTTTGCCACAGAAACCGGGGGACTTTTTTTGGATGGATTTGGCGACGGCATTTGCCTGGGTTATAACAGCCGTGCGCAGATGGAAACTATAAAAGCAAGCGGCCGTACTTATTTAGAAGTGAAAGATATTTACCAGTTCACCAATAACACTGCTTTCTCAATACTGCAGGCGGCACGTACAAGAATTTCCAAAACAGAATACATCAGTTGCCCCAGTTGTGGCCGTACCCTGTTCGATCTGCAGGAAACCACGGCAAAGATCAGGGCGGTTACCAATCATTTAAAAGGCGTGAAGATCGCCATCATGGGTTGCATCGTAAACGGCCCTGGCGAAATGGCCGATGCCGATTTTGGTTATGTGGGCAGCGGCCCCGGAAAGATCACCTTATACCGGGGCAAGGAAGTGGTGAAAAGAAATGTGAATAGTGAGGTGGCAGTGGATGAACTGATAAACTTATTAAAAGAGAATGAGGCGTGGATAGAAGCCCCCCTCCGCCAATCCTGAGCGTTAGCAGAAGGAAATAAGGAACTGGAGTTCATTAACCTGAAGCCCTTTTTTAAAACAATAATTATAATCAAATAAAAATAATTCCCATTAGGGGATAGGGGTATGCAAACAGACTTTCTCGTAATTGGCAGTGGAATAGCAGGGCTCACTTATGCATTAAAAGTGGCGCAGCATTGCCCTGATAAAACGGTAACCGTTCTCACCAAGGCACAAAGCGATGAGACCAATACCAAGTATGCACAGGGCGGCATTGCCGGGGTAATGGATACCAACCACGACAGTTTTGAAAAGCATATAGAAGATACCCTCATTGCCGGCGATGGACTTTGCAATAAGGAAGTAGTTGAGATCGTGGTAAAAGAAGGCGTTCAACGAATTGAAGAGATCATTGAATGGGGCGCAAGGTTTGATAAGGAAAGCGACGGCGATTATAAACTGGGAAAAGAAGGCGGTCACAGTGAATTCCGTATCCTGCATCACAAAGATGTTACCGGCAAGGAAATGGAAAGGGCCTTGCTGGCTGCCATTGCAAAACAAAAGAACATAAACCTCATCAGTCATTGTTTTGTGATCGATATCATTACCCAGCATCATCTCGGTTATCTTGTTACAAAATCAACACCCGATATTGAATGTTACGGTGTGTATGTTTTAAACCTGGCTACCAATAAAATTGAGAAGATACTTTCAAAGATCACCTTGCTTGCCACGGGTGGCAACGGGCAGGTATATCGTTCTACCACCACCCCCGCCATTGCAACAGGAGATGGGGTTGCCATGGTTTACCGGGCAAAGGGGCGCATTGAGAATATGGAATTCATCCAGTTTCATCCAACGGCTTTGTATGAGCCGGGCATACGGGGGCAAAATTTTTTAATAACCGAAGCAGTAAGAGGCGATGGCGGGATACTTCGCAATCATGCCGGCGAAGCATTTATGGAGAAGTACGATAAACGGAAAGACCTGGCGCCAAGGGATATTGTAGCCAGGGCCATAGATAATGAGATGAAAGTAGCCGGTACCGAAAATGTGTTTTTAGACTGCAGGCATTTCAGCAAAGAAAAATTCACCGAGCATTTTCCAAACATTTATGAAAAATGCCTGAGCATCGGTATTGATATCACAAAGAATATGATACCCGTTACCCCGGCAGCCCACTACAGTTGCGGAGGTATTAAAACAGACGAATACGGACGAACATCCATTAATAACCTGTACGCAGCGGGTGAATGCGCCAGTACAGGCCTTCATGGCGCTAACCGCCTTGCCAGCAACAGCCTGCTGGAAGCAATGGTATTTGCACACCGCAGTTACCTGGATGCTGTAAAAAACATTGATGGCGTTTCATTCCGGGAAAATATTCCCGACTGGAAGGCGGATGGCACCAATGTGCCTAAAGAAATGATATTGATAACGCAGAGCGTTAAGGAAATGAAATTGCTGATGAGCGACTATGTGGGCATTGTTCGCAACAATGAAAGGCTGAGCCGTGCCATGAAACGCCTCGATCTTCTGTACGAAGAAACAGAATCACTTTATCAAAGAACCATCGTATCCCCCCAGCTTTGCGAACTGCGTAATATGATAACCGTTGCCTACCTGATCGTTAAGTGTGCGGAGTTCAGGCAGGAGAGCAGGGGCCTCCACTTCAATACCGATTATCCCGGTAAATCTGAACGGGTGCAGAACATTGTTCTGTAGTAATTTATTTTTCGCTTTATTCAGTATTGTAACAATAGTTACTGTGGTATTCACTTTAAGTGGTTACCTTCACCACCCGTACGATCACAAACCTTGTAAAAATCAGTATTATGTATTATGTGATTTACGGATTTCTCTATTTGATTTCCCTGCTGCCGTTTACGGTCCTTTATCTTATCAGCGATCTGATCTACTTTTTTCTCTATCATGTTTTTGGCTACAGAAAGAAGATCGTGATGGGGAATCTGCGGATAGCATTTCCCGGAAAACCGGATGATGAACTTACCAGGATCGCAAAACGAACTTACCGTAACCTCACCGATACCTTCGTGGAAATAATAAAAACGATCTCCATGAGCGACAGGTCATTTGAGAAAAGATGCCGGGGAGATTTTTCGATGATCAGCGACCTCATAAAAAAAGGAAAGAACATACAGCTTCATGCCGGCCACCAGTTTAACTGGGAGTGGGGCAGTTTATTCATGTCGAAATCCATTACTGATATTCCTTCATTTGCCATCTATATGCCGATAAAGAATAAAGCAATGGAAAGACTCTTCCTGAAAATCAGGCAGCGCTACGGTACTAAATTTATTAAAGCGCCTGAATTCCGGGAGAAAAGAGAAGAAATATTCGGTAAACGATTTGTCTTCTTTTTAGCGGCGGATCAAAACCCGGGTAATCCATCTTCGGCTTACTGGCAGTATTTTTTCAGCAAGCCGGCCCCCTTCATCACCGGCCCGGAAGTAGGAGGTATTAAGAACGATACGGCCATCGTTTTTGTGCGAAGCCGGATCGTAAAACGGGGACACTATGTACTGGAGTGTAAACTTTGTACCGAAAACGGGGCTTCTACCTGTTTGGGTGAAATAACCGGGGCCTACCGGGATTTTTTAGAAGAAGTGATCTGCGAAGAGCCACATAATTATTTGTGGACACACCGCCGCTGGAAATGGGAGTATAAGGAAGAGTATAAAGACCAATGGATAGATCATGCAACAAGGGCATAATTTACATACATAGCAGTGAGGCTTACCCGCTGTAAGCATTTCTCCCCCGCCTTCTTCTCTATATTTTTACTCCTTTATATATCTTTGCGCCTGTATCGTTTTATAAGCAGGCATCATGTATTATATCATTTACGGACCCCTCTTCCTCTTATCCTTGCTGCCCCTTCGGGTACTTTACGTACTGAGTGATATCATCTGTTTTTTTCTTTTCCGTGTTTTTGGTTATCGGCGTAAAATAATTGAAACCAACCTTGCCATTGCGTTTCCCGAAAAAACAACGGCAGAAAGAACGGCCATCGCCCGGAAGTTTCACCGCAACTTTACCGACTCGTTCATTGAAACAATAAAATGCCTTTCGGTATCGAAAGGTTTTTACGACAAACATTGCAAAACCGATTTCTCCATCTTTGATGAACTGGCAAAAGAAGATATAAGCTGCCAGATGCATGCCTGTCACCAGTTCAACTGGGAATGGATCAACCTGCATTGGTCCATTCATTTAAAACAACCGCTGGCAGTGGTATACATGCCCATCAGCAGTAAGCCGGTTGATAAATTATTTTACAGGCTTCGGGCAAAATACGGAACCGTGCTGATGCCGGCCACCGATGTAAAACGTGCTTTTGTTGCCTGGGCCCGCAAAACACATTGCCTGGCATTGGTGGCCGATCAAAAGCCGGCATTTGCAGGTGCCAGTCACTGGCTGAATTTCTTTAACAAGCCAACGCCCTTTGTTACCGGTCCGGAAAAAAATGCAAGACTGAAAAAATGCCCGGTGGTTTTTGGAAGAGCCTTTAAAACTGCAAGGGGTAAATACGATACCAGTATTACCCTGGTTTGTAAAGACGCTTCTTTATTAAAACCCGGCGAGCTAACGCTCATGTACCGGGATTATATAGAAGATGCCATCCGCAAACAACCCGATATGTATCTCTGGAGCCACAAACGTTTTAAGTTTGAATGGAGTGAAGAATACCGGGATCTGTGGATCGATTTAAAACCGGTTTATTGAACGGGATTAAAAAACCCCGATCAAACTGATCGGGGCGGGACGAATAATAGCGAAATGTTTATTTCTCCGCTATGAAAAGAAGAAAACTGTTTTGCAGGTGATACATCTCTTCTGTTAAAAGATAAGGCTGCATGGCCCCGGCAATTGTTTTTTCTATATGTTTTTCACTGGCATAATTCATTGCAGCGGCAGCCGGGCCTGTACCCATGAAACTTTTAATTCCTTCTTCCAGTGTATGATAGAGGAATGGGCAGGCCACTCTTGTTTTATAAACCACTTTCAGGTTGATGGCATTGCAAATGCTTTCGATCTTTCCTTCTTCCGATAAGGCGAAGGGGCCGGGTGTGCCGGGTGGTGGCGGTGGTAATAACGAACCGATCGCCTTCAATACATTGGTTGCATCGCTGTACTCCGGTTTATCCCAAATGCCGATCACCAGCCGGCCACCGTCTTTTAAAACACGTTTTGCTTCAGACAGGGCATTGGTGAAATTGCCTGCATACTGGAAGGAGTTGAACCCGGTTACCAGGTCAAAACTGTTTTCTGCAAACGGCAATGCCTCCAGGTCTTCTTCCAGGAAATTATTTTCCGGGTTTCTTTCTCTTGCTACTTCCAGCAAACCCGGTGCAGCATCTACACCCATTACCTGTGCGCCGGTGTTTATGGCCATGTAACTGAATAATCCCGAACCGCAACCTGCATCCAGCATCACGCTGTCTTCATTAAGTTTGAGCTGCTCCAGGGTTTTTTTGTACATCGGTAAAAAGAAGGGCTCAAAATAATTTGACCAGTATTGAGGAGCAATGCTCCACAGTTTCCCCTGAATTTGTTTTGTACTCATTTGATAAATTTTAATTGTTATGAATTTTTATACCGGCGTTCATAGGTATTGAATTTTGTACTTAATTTTTATTTGAATAAATATTACCCGCCACTTTTCTGCCCTGCACCAGCCCGGCATTAATGCTTGGCATATAGTGGATGCCTGCATACAGCCTGGATAGCCCGGCTTCTTCAGCTATGGCAGAAAAAGATGAATACGTTCTTGGAGCAAATCCCATGTAATCGTAGGTATGGTCGGTGAGCGGGCCGGTGTTTCCAAACAGGTCTTCCATAATAGTGGCAGCCGCTGCTGAAAGACTTGAATGTGCCGATACATATTCCGGGTGAGCCGGGGTACCGAGATACGAACTCCACGATGTATTGCCCATCACGTCACGGATATAGGTAATGGGGCGTACCAGGTTGTATTGATACTTGCTTTTAAAGCAACTGATCAGGGCATCATTGATGGCAGCGCCGGTTAGTGCATAAGATACAGCCGCTTCATCCAGCGAAGTTTTCTCTATGCGGATCACCTGCTGCAGAATGCTCAGCCAATGGCCTGGTGAAGAAACGCCGGGTACATCTCTCCAGAATGCAGCCATTGCTTTCTGATCATCGGTCAAGGTTTGAGAAACATCATATACCTGTTTTACCATTTGGTAAAAAGCAGAAGATGGGTCCGTGGAATACGCAACCGGGGCTGCCGGCTGTGTACCGCCTGTACTGCCGGTTACAACCGTACGGTTATTGCCCCAATAGGGTGTTGCCGGAGCGGTAAATGCCGGGGCAGTTGGTTTCCATAAGCCCGGACCTGTGGGAATGGTATATGGATTGTTTGCATTCTTGTAACCATCTGTTTCAGACCAGTTGAATACCGCCAGTGCCACCGCTTTACCAAATTGTGCAGACACGGAGAGCTTCGATTGTGTTTGTGTTGAAAGGAATTCCTGGGTCAATGCATTTTCCAGCGAATCGATCACTGCTTTATCTGCCGTGCTTGCATTGGGAAATAAGGACCGGTTAATGGCCGCCATGGCTCCATTGATATTGGCCGGGTAATAGTAATCCTTCGAATGTCCCGTTGCAGGAAGGCCGGTTAAGCCATTCCATTTAGAACGCCATAATGAATTTCCCGGTATGCCTGGTGCCAATGATTCCAATGCAGCAATACCAGAGTAAGCAAACTGCCTGGAAAAACCGTGGTTGGGTATGCCGGTGGCATTGCGCATCAGGCGTAACTGTACCGCCATCCATTTATCCAGCACATCTGAAGAATAAGCCGATGCATGATGGTTGTTGTTACCCGTGTTGTCGTTCTTTTTACAGGAAACAAGGAACAGGATCAGTAAAAATACCAGGAGAAAATGGAGGGCGCTAACAGACCTCAGTTTAAATGATGGATTTTTTGTTTTCATTGCTATACTTTTTTTAGTTGATAAATTTTTTGTGTATTAATTTTTTTGAGTGAAACGGTAAATGGCTGTATATTTTACTTCAACGGTTTCGGAAGCACTTGCTGGTAAAACGGCTGGTGCTTTTCCACCCACGGTTGCGATACGCTGTATGTACGTAACGCCCGCAAAAATGCCTGTAGGTGTTTTGCCTTCTTTTGGCTTAAGCATCAGCCAGTCAATGCTGCCGGCATCCGGGCTGGCAATGGTCTTTGCCGGCGTATAATGTTGTGCGAAAAGGGAGTCGGCTGCCGATAACTGCCAGAATGGTCCGGCACCATGCGTGCCCACCAGTTTGTTGTTCGCATCATACAGCGCTGCCTGCGGAGCCACAAATACCCATTCGTATGTAACCGGGTTGCTGCCTGCCTTTGCCTGCGCTTTGTACTTTTGTACGCCTTCCGCATAATACGTGGCAACCCGTGTAAATCCGCCGGGCTGGTCTACCGGAAGACCTACTGCTGCAGGAATGATAAGATTTTCACTTTCTGCAATGTGGTATGCAGGTGTGTTCACTTCAACGTCTTTGTTTTTTTTACAACTGGTTAAAACCGCTGCAAATACCAACGCCTTTAAAAAGAGTGTTGGCCAGGTGATTTTTGTTTTGTTCATTTTGTTTTGTTTTTTATGGTTACTAATTATTGGTTTAATAATTCCTGATCACTTTTTTATTGTCTCTTCATGAAGAGAAGGAAACAGGTTAATAAATCTTTTTTCGGCTGTATTTTTATAATTACGGTGCAAACCTAGTACCGGCATACACTTTTTTTAACTGTGCTTTTCCAAACGGCTGCCCTTATTTTCCTTGCGGAATGCGGGGGTAAAAAAAATAATTGGGTCGCCGTTGTACTATCTGCACGGCTTACAGGATGAAGGGCGGGATTGGGTTTCCCAACGGCGATGGGTGAGCCGGGATGCTTTTTGTACGGATATTTTTGCAGGGTAAGTTGCTATCTTTAAGCAATGAAATAATGTGCTTTCATCATGAACAGGCTACGTACATTCTTCTTCCTGCTTTTTTCATCAGTTTCGGGTTGCCTGACTGCACAGGATCTTTCTGAGAAGAATTTTACAGGGTATTCAACATCGGATGGTTTATCTGATAATACGATTACTGGTGTTGCGCAGGACGCTGCGGGGTATATATGGCTGAGTACGTTTTCGGGACTCAATAAGTATGATGGCAACCAGTTCAGGCAATATCACAGCACAAGGGATAGTCTTTCTCCTGCATCAGAAGAATTCTGGGGACTGAGCTGGCTCGATAAGGAACGGCTTGTATTTTATACGACAGGCCTGCATATCATCAATACAAGAACCGGTGAAAGAAGGAATGTATTCATCCCTTATGCCGATAAGCAGTATCAATATAAATTCAACATGATCGTATCTGCATTGGCAGAAGATAAGGGAGATCTCTATGTACTGACCCGGTCAGGCTTTTATCATTACGATAAAAATTATAAGCTGCTTTACAGGTATGATTATTACCAGGGAGAAAAAGTAGCCAGGGAACATTTTGTGTTCGGAAGAGAACTGGTAAAACTTGACAAGAACAGGGTGCTTATCATATCCATCAACGGACTTTATATTTATGATACGGGTAAGAAACAAATCAAAAAGATGGATGCGGCTGATTATCCTCCATTGGCAGAGTTCCTCAACTACCCGGGTACAGACTTCAAGTTCTTTCATACAGGAGCGGGCAGGATGTTCATAATGAAAGTATCCAGCGATACTGTGGTTTACATCAATGTTGCCGAAAATAAAAAGATCGTTTCCAGGTTGCCTTTTAAGCAGTTAAGAACCGAGTTTGGATGGCGTACAAGGCTGATACCTGTTTCAGATACGCTTTTTTACCTGACAGGCCATCTTTCGGGGTTTTATAAGATGCGCTTTTACCCCGACAAGGGAACGGTAAATCTTCATCCAGAAAAATATTTTGCATCTTACCAGTGCAATACATTGCTTTCAGACAGGGACCATAATTTATGGGTTGCAACCAACAGGGGGTTGTTCAGGCAGGATAATATCCGCTCTCATGTAGAGATGACAAACATACCCCCCGGTATGGAAGATAAATTTCCCGGAATCCGTATTCATTCTGTATTCAGCACAAATGATAAGATCTATGCAGGTACCCGGGCCGGCGGAGGGGTACTGGTATTTGATAAAAAAACCATGCAATTTGAGAAGCAATTGTTTTTTAAGAAAGACCTCGCCGGCGCTCCTGTTTATGAGATATCGTCTGTTGAACACAATACATTGCTGCTGGGAACTGGGGCATCGCTGTTAACCTATAATCAAACAAGTGGGAGAAGCACAAAACTGGTTCCGCCGGGGTGGAAGGAGGGATACTGGACAAATGAATTCTATAACGACCGGCATGGAAATACCTGGATTGCTGCAGCAACTACTTACCGTTATCATCACGCTTCAGGCACTTTTTCAGTTATACCGGGCAGCGAATCAATGCCGGTGATCCCATTTGCGTTTGCAGAAGATAGTTCGGGGCATGTATGGATCGCAGGGCATGGTATCGTGAGATACAATACAACGCTCAATAAATTCGACAGGCAGCTTGATTCATTCCCTTTTATCAAAATGCCGGATAAGCAGGTGTCGGCAATGGTCATAGACAAACAGAATAACATCTGGTTCAGCTCTGTTAACAATGGATTGATAAGTTATAATGCCGACACAAAAAAAATCCGGCATTTTACCCGGAATAATGGATTACCCGATGATAATATTGCTTCGCTGATCATCATCGGCCAGAAAATATGGATGGCTTCTTATTCAGGCATTGCCTGCATGGACCTTCAAAGCCTGCAGATAAGAAGATTCGGGAAAGATGAAGGAATACCCGAGATTCCGGTGATAAGAGGATCTAAATTCTTTTACGATGCTTCGCAACAGCAGCTTTACCTGGGATTTTATAATGTTATTCTCCGGTTTAATCCTTTTGTTATCGCAAGCCTGTCAGGTAAACCGCAGGTGTTTGTTGAGAACCTTGACCTGAATGGGCAGAAAAGTATTTACCTGCCGGGTGATAAGGTAAGTACATCATGGCGCAGCAACGACCTGCTGTTAACGATAGGGAGCATCAATTTCTCCGATGGCCATAGCCAGGGATTCGCCTACCGTATATTCAGAAATGAATCCTCTCCCTGGCAACAACTGGGAAGCCTGTCATCGTTCAGCATCTCCAATCTTTCACCCGGTACGCACAAGATACAGTTCAAGGTTTTATCACTGAACAACAAATGGCCCGAACAGGTCAAAGAGATCAGCATAGAAATATTACCGCCTTTCTGGCAAAAAACATGGTTCAAGATCTTGTTGATGCTGCTTGTGGTTGGATTATTGTACCTGTTAATCAACTGGAGAACAGGGCTGGCCAGGAAAAAGGAAATGGAGAAGACGCAGGTGGAAAAATTAAAGGCAGAAGATTACAAGAACCGGTACGAACTGGAGCAGATCAGCAACTATTTCTCTTCTTCGCTGGCAGATAAAAAAACGGCCGACCAGGTGCTGTGGGATGTGGCCGGCCACCTGATCGGCCGGATGAATTATGTGGATTGCATGATCTACCTGTGGAATAACGACAAAACGAAAATGATACAGAAAGCAGCATATGGACCAAAGGGCAAACCGGAATACATTGCATCAAATGTGTTTGATGTGTTGCCGGGACAGGGCGTGGTGGGCCATGTGATACAGACCATGCAGCCTGTTCTGATAAAGGATACCAGAAAGGACAAGCGCTACCGGGTAGATGAAGCGTTTCGCTTAAGTGAGATCTGCGTCCCTGTTATTCATAATAATGAATTGCTTGGAGTAATAGACTCAGAACATCATGAAGCGGATTACTTTACTGAACGGGACATACAGATACTGACCACCATCGCCACGTTGATCGGCAATAAATTAAAGCAACTGGAATCGGAAAAAACACTGGAGGTAAAACAAAAAGAACTGGCAAGCATCAACGAACAACTTGCCGAAGCAAAGCTTTCTGCCCTGCAGGCGCAGATGAACCCCCATTTCGTTTTCAATGCACTCAACAGTATCAAACGGATGATACTGGAAGAAGATAATGAAAAAGCATCCCGCTACCTGAGCAAGTTTGCACAGATGATCCGGATGACACTGAATCATTCAAAAGAAGCATTCGTCACCCTCCGGGAAAACGCCGAGTACCTGAAAGCCTACCTGGAGATGGAACAGTTACGCTTTGACGGTTCTTTTACCTGGAATATTTCAGTGGCGGAAGATATTGATGCAGAAGAGATCCTGATCCCGTCATTGATGATACAGCCGCTGGTTGAAAATGCGATCTGGCATGGATTGCTTCCGGCTACAGGAGATAAAAAACTTTCAATCGAATTCAAAAGCAGGCAGGATAAGATCAGTTGTATCATTGAAGACAATGGTATCGGGTTTCGCAGGAGCCTGGAAGGCAAGTTGCAGCAAAAAAATAATCACCAGTCAGTTGGGCTCGATAATCTCCGTAACCGGATCAAGATACTCAATGAAAAATTTAGTGCAGGTTGCAGTCTCAGTATCCGGGAGCTGGAAGACGAGCGGGCCGGGGCACGGGGTACAAGGGTCATACTCGAGTTTACTGTTATCAATACATAATAATATATATGAAAGCAATTTTAGTGGATGACGAACCGGACGGAATTAAAACACTTCAGAAGATGTTGGGTTTACATTGTCCGTCTGTAACTATCGCAGCTACCTGCAACAGTGCTGCTGCTGCCCGGCAGCAGATAGCAGCATTGAAACCAGATGTTGTTTTCCTGGACATACAAATGCCGGGGGAAAGCGGGATAGATATGATCGTAGAGTTGCCCGACAGGGATTTTGAGATCATATTTGTAACAGCACACAACGAGTATATGTTGCAGGCGTTGCAGTACAGTGCCGCTGATTATTTACTAAAGCCGGTTGATGAAGACCGGCTGATCGAAGCCGTGCAAAGGGCGCAAAAAAGATTGAACGAAGAAAAGAAAGGGGAACTGGCCGAAACCCTGCTTTACAATATCAGTAAAGCAGGCCAGCCGTCGGAAATGCGTTTATGCCTGCCCACCATGAAAGGTTTTATGATCCTGAAGCTGGATGATATTGTGTATGGTGAAGCAGAAAGAAGCTATACCGTATTTCACCTGGAAGATAAAAAGACAGTAACTGTTTCCAAGCCTTTGCTGGAATACGAAAGCATGCTGGGGGATACCAGTTTTTTCCGTATTCATAAATCGTTTCTTATTAACCTGCAGCACGTAAAAGAATACCAGCGGGGCGAAGGCGGCACAGTAATAATGAGCAACAATGCAGAGATTGAAGTGAGCCGCAGAAAAAAAGAGCAGTTCCTGCTTAAGATCAAAGAGATATATAAGTATTAGTTCAGTACGCTCGTTTCTTTTTCTATCTTGATATTTTCCTGTTCTTTGATCTTTCCCCATCCACCTAACACATTACGAAGGTTGTGAACGCCCTGCCGTTTTAATAATGAAGCAGCGATCACACTCCGGTACCCGCCCAGGCAATGAACGTATAGATTCTGATTGTCTTCAAAATGGGCCAGGTTCACCAGGTCGTTCATTTCGTTCAGGGGAAGGTTCTGTGCATTTTTAATATGACCGTCGGCAAATTCCGTTTCTCTTCTTACATCAACCACTAACAGGTTGGGATCGTGTGGTATATCCATGGCCAGTTCATCTGCTTCCACATCAATGATCAGGTCAACGGTTTCACCTGCGGCCTGCCATGCTTCAAAGCCTCCTTTTAAATAACCCTTCATCTTATCAAAACCCACCCGGGATAAACGGATAACCGATTCCTCTTCTTTACCAGGCTCGGTTACCAGTACCATGGGTTTATCAAAGGGCAACAGGCTGCCTGCCCATTCTGCAAAACGGCCTTCGAGCCCGATAGAAACACTGCCGGGAACAAATCCTTTGGTGAACAGGGTTGCATTTCGTGTGTCCAGTATCCAGGTATCTTCTTCTGCTGCCAGTATCTTAAACTCATAGATTGATAAAGGCGTTAACCCTTTTTGTTTTACGGCATCCAGGCTTTCATATCCCTGCATATTTATCTGTGCATTGATGGTAAAGTATTTTGGAGCCACTGCCAGTCCATTTGTAACGGCTGCAATAAATTCTTCTCTTGTTTGCACCTGCAGGGCATAATTTGATTTCTTCTGATCGCCAATGGTGCTGAAGGTTTCCGGTCCCATATTTTTTCCGCAACTGCTGCCGGCGCCGTGGGCCGGGTACACCAATACATCATCAGCCAGCGGAAGTATTTTGTTCTGGATGGTATCGTACATGATGCCGGCCAGTTCCTGGCTGCTCATATTGCCGCTGCTCAGATCGGGGCGGCCCACGTCTCCTACAAATAGGGTGTCGCCGGTAAAGACCGCATATGGTTTATCTTTTTCATCCCGCAGCAGGTAGCAACTGCTTTCCAATGTATGCCCGGGTGTATGCAATACCTGTATGCTTATTTTTCCAAGCTTGAAGACCTCATTGTCTTTGCTGTTGTAAACTTCATAGGTTGTTTTGGCCCCTGGTCCGTAAATAATGGGGGCACCTGTTTTCTTTCCCAGGTCGATATGACCGCTTACAAAATCGGCATGAAAATGAGTTTCAAAGATATATTTGATGCCGGCGTTTCTTTCTTTCGCCAGTTGAATGTATTCATCGGTATCACGTAACGGATCAATGATCGCAACTTCGCCTTCACTTTCGATATAATAAGCTGCTTCACTCAGGCAGCCGGTGTATAGTTGTTTTATAAACATGACAGTAGTTTTAATCGTTTACCCGGGCAAAGTTAAAAATAAAAAAGCGGATGAGATACCATCCGCTTCCGTTCGATTTCCGAATTCAGTAAATTTAACCAACCAGGTTCTTTACAAAGAGGCTGATCTCATCAATGCGCTTGTAATTAACCATGTAGTAGATGAATTTTCCATCACGTTCAGTGGTTACTATACCGGCTTTACGTAAAATGGCAAGATGCTGCGATGCTACAGATTGTTCCAGGCGAAGACGTACATAGATCTCGGTAACAGTAATTCTTTTTTCATCTTCGATCAGTTTAAGTAATTGCTGCCGAAGCTTGTGGTTTAAGGCACGTAATACCAGGGCCGCTTTTTTAAGAGCGTGGTAATCTACGTTAATAGAAGAACTTGATGTGTTTGCAGAAGTGGGAAACTCCTGCTCACTTGATTGAGTCGCAACCATCATAAGATTTTAAATTTTAAATATGCTTGAACAATATAAGAACGTACAAATATACTATTAATTGCTTATGCAACTAGTATATTGAGCAGTTTTTAGTAATCTTTTTACAGGCGGGTAGTACAGCTTTTAGGTAAGTGTTTGAAATTCTTTCAGATAGAAAGGTTCGCTGTAAGCCAGGTCGGTAAAACGTTTTTCCCTGGCCATAGAATCAGAGAGACTGGCCATGCCTTCGGGCAACATGCCAACTTCTTCAAATACTGCTTTTGGATGTGTACAAACGGCCCTCCATTTGTTGGAACCGCTTCCAAAAAAAAGGATCTTATGGGCCGACAATTCATTTTCAAACGATAGTTCATTCAGAATGAACGGACGGGGGCTTAGGTAAGGATTCAGTTTTTTATCATAGATAGCAGTAAATACTTCCATGCGCCTGGCATCGATCATCGGGCAAAATAAGCCCGGTTCATTTCCAAAAGAAAAAAGAAGCGTGGCAGAAATGGTTAACACTTCCAGCGTGTTTAAAGCGATCAATGGTTTTTTTAATGCATAGCACAAACCCTTTGCACTTGCCATACCTACCCGTAAACCCGTGTATGAACCGGGTCCGGCGGTGACAGCAATCGCATCCACATCTGCTAATGGTATACCCGCCGATCTCGAAAGTTGTAAAATGGCTGGCTGTAAAAATGAGGCATGATCTTTTTGTGATTCATTGACCAGGTAATGCAGGAGATTACCGTCTTTAGCCAGACTGATATGCGCTGCCTGGCCCGATGTATCAATATTCAGAATAAGACTCATGCTGTTTTTAAAGTTGCTTCTTTTATTAACAGATCTGCCGGTTTATAGCGGCTGCTTTCTTTATTCAGTTTTTGAAGCAAAGCATGAATATTTTCAATGCCGATCACTGCGCCCCATTCAAATGGCCCCGCGGGATAATTGGTGCCCAGTTTCATGGCGATGTCAATTTCTTTTTTACTGCTTACTTCATCTTCCAGGGCAAGGTATGCTTCATTCACGATCATGGCTATTATTCTTGCCGAAATAAAACCCGGTTCATCTGCCACTACATGTAACCGTATTCCAAGGGTTTCAAAAACGGTTCTTGTATTATTATCAATATTACCTGCAATTTCCCAGGCCGGCCTTTGTAAAAATCCAGGCCATCCATTTATCCGTACAACATTATCCGGCGCTTTTAATTCCTGCAGGGTTTCAATAACCGAGTTAATGATAACCGGTTTTTTCAGTGAAGAATGATCCGTCAGCATATTACTTCCTGTCAGATCAAAATAAGCATCAGCCGTTTGGTGGTCTGCAAATTCATTACCTTCTTTAACTCTTTTCCATTCTGCCTGTGGAAATTTTTTTGTCAATACTTCCCATTGTTCACCCTGCGCCGCTACAACGATCTGCATAAAAATTTTTTACAAAAATAGGTGGTTGAGAAAAGATATATTTGTAATTCTCTAAATAAACTTCCGTTATGAAAAAAATAATTATCACACCCGATGCTCCGGCTCCTATAGGGCCCTATAACCAGGCAGTACAAAGCGGCGGTATGCTGTTCATTTCAGGCCAGATTGCTTTGATCCCCGGATCCAGTGACCTGTCGGATGCCGATATTGCTGCGGAAACCCACCAGGTAATGAAAAATCTTAATGCCGTCTTAAAAGCGGCGGGCATGGGTTTTGGTAATGTAGTAAAAACCACCATTTTCCTGAGCGATATGGCTTTGTTTGCCGCCGTAAATGAGATCTATGGCAGCTATTTTGAATCTGATTTTCCGGCAAGGGAAACGGTGGCTGTTAAAGGGCTGCCTAAAAATGTAAATGTAGAGATCAGTATGATCGCTTCAAAATGAACACCGGGAGAATCATAATCGTTACTGCAAAAGTTCACCAGTCGCTGATTGATACCTTTGAAAAAAAGGGATATAAGGTGTATTATCATCCACTGATCAGTTATGATGAATTGACACCAATCGTTGCACAGGCGGAAGGCCTTGTTGTAACTACCCGGATACAAATCGACAAAAAACTACTTGATGAATCGGTTAACCTGAAATGGATCGGCAGAATGGGAAGTGGTATGGAACTGATCGATGTACCGTATGCCGAAAGCAGGGGTGTCAGATGCATCAGCAGTCCGGAAGGAAACCGGAATGCCGTAGCCGAACATGCACTGGGTATGTTGCTGAACCTGATGCATAAAATAAGCAGCAGCAATTCCGAAGTAAAAGAAGGGAAATGGATAAGGGATGAGAACCGGGGTGTTGAGTTAACGGGAAAAACGGTGGGCATCATCGGTTATGGAAATACCGGGAGTTCATTTGCAAAGTTATTGTCTTCATTTAATGTAACCGTACTGGCATACGATAAATACAAATTTGATTTTGGACAAGGTTATATTAAAGAAGCAAATATGGAACAGATCTGCCGCTATGCTGATGTGATCAGTTTTCATCTGCCGCTTACTGATGAAACGAGAGATATGGCCAACGAAGAATTCTTTGCTGCCGTAAAGCAACGGCCCTATATCATTAATACATCAAGGGGTACGGTGGTAAAAACCCAGGCCCTGGTCGGGGCATTGCAGCAGAATAACATTGCAGGTGCCGCCCTGGACGTTTTGGAAAACGAAAAGATCGACAGCCTTACCACCCGGCAACAGGAAGAAATGGATTTCCTGGTAAGCCAGCCTAACGTATTGATTACGCCGCATATTGCCGGCTACTCGGCCGAGGCCTTTTATAAAATGGGCCAGGTGATCGTTGAGAAGCTTGGAATATAAAAATCTTATTATTACTTTTGTAATACACATGCAACGCCTTGGTACACCCGGGGCGTTGTATTTTTTTGTTTGTCTAAATAGAATGTTATGAGCGGAACGAATTATGTAACAGCAGAAACCTTTGAGCGGTTGAAATCAGAATTGCAGCATTTGAAAGGGGTTGACCGGCCTGCTGCCAGTCATGCCATTGCCGAAGCAAGAGAAAAGGGTGACCTGAAAGAGAATGCCGAATACGATGCAGCCAAAGAAGCACAGGGGATGCTGGAAGCTAAAATAAAGCATCTCGAAGGCGTTATTGCCAATGCCCGCATACTGGACGAGAAAAATATTGATACCAGCAAGGTTTCCATATTGACCAATGTTACCCTTACCAACCTGAACACGAAGAAAAAAGTTACCTATAAGATCGTATCGGAAAATGAGGCCGACCTGAAGCAGGGAAAGATATCTGTAACATCTCCCATCGGCAAGGCCCTGTTGGGAAAGACTGTTGGCGAAACGGTAGATGTACAGGTACCGGCAGGGGTTCTTAAGTTCCAGGTAGAGAGCATTGACCTGTAAATTTTAAAAAGATCATTTACACCCATTCAGAACGGAGTGGGTTTTTTTGTGCCGTATCTTTACAAGAAACTATTTGTATGACCATTTTCTCAAAGATCATAGCCGGCCAGGTCCCTTCTTATAAAATTGCGGAAAGCGAAAAATTCATTGCCTTCATGGATATTGAACCGCTGGTTACGGGCCACGTGCTGGTGGTTCCTAAAACAGAAGTAGACAAGATCTTTGATGTACCGGACGAATACCTGGCCGAGATGCTGGTATTTGCAAAACCCATTGCAAAAGCAATCGAAAAAGCATTTAACTGCAACCGGTGCGGCATCAGTGTCATCGGGCTGGAAGTGCCGCATGCACATATGCACCTGGTTCCCATCAATTCATCCGGCGACCTGAATTTTACAAGGACCAAGCTGCAAGCTTCTGCAGAAGAGTTGAAAGCAGCACAGCAAAAGATACTGGCCAACCTTAACTAACGGTAAGACGAAACCCAACCCCATGAATGGTTTCCAGTATGATCCGGGGATCGGCCTTAAAATGTTTACGCAGCTTGGTGATGAACACATCCATGCTTCTTCCTAAAAAATAATCATCCTTTCCCCATACGTTCAGTAACACTTCTTCCCGTTTTAAAACCTTATTCTCGTGCTGTGCAAAAAAACGGAGCAGGTCCGATTCTTTTTGCGTGAGGGTGATCACATCTGTTTTGGTATAGAGCTTTAGTTCATTAAAAACAAATTTCAGGTCGCCCAACTGGTATACTTCTACCGTATCGGCCTGTAGTTTTTTGGTACGGCGTAAAAAAACCTCCATCCGCATGATCAGTTCTTCAATGCTGAACGGCTTGGTGATATAATCATCAGCGCCTGACTGAAAACCCTTCAGCTTATCCTCCTGCATGCTTTTGGCTGTTAAAAAAATGATGGGCACCACATCGCTTTGCTGCCGTATCTTTTTTGCCAGTGAAAAACCATCCCTTACCGGCATATTTATATCCAGCAGGCAGATGTCGAACTCTTTTTTCTGAAACTGTTGCCAGGCCACTTCGCCATCGGGGCAATGGGTTACTTCAAAGTCAACATCCTGCAGGGAGTCTTTAATAACAAAACCCAATGAAAGGTCATCTTCGGCCAATAAAACTTTTGCTTTTGCCATGGTACCTGGTTTAAGTTCGTGGTATGCTGATGCGGAACGTACTTCCTTTTCCCGGTTCGCTCTCCAGATCGATCTTTCCGTTGTGCGTATCGATCACTTTCTTAACAAAATTCAGACCAAGCCCGAATCCTTTGCTGGTATGAAGCTCTCCCCGGGTGATGCGGTAGAACCGGTCGAAAATCTTTTTCTGGTGTTCCGCTGCAATACCGATGCCGTTATCTTTTACCGATACCATAAGATCAGTGCCGCTGATGGCCGTATCGATCTCTATCACCGGGGTGGGCGCATACTTAATGGCGTTTTCGATAAGGTTGATAAAGCAAAGTCTTAAATAAGGCTTATCCGCCTTCACCATGATCTCGGGGATGGAAAAATTGGTGCGGATGGTTGCATTCTTCTGTTCGATCAGCGGCTGCAGGTCGTTGATGGCTTCCTTTATCAATTGATTTACATCAAAACTTTCCTTTTCCAGCGGCAACGAACTGCGATCGGTATAAGCGATCTCCAAAAGCCGCTGTACCTGTGCCTGCAGGTGAGAGGTTTGCTCGCTGATGATGCCGGCATAATTGTTCAGCCTTTCAGGCTTCTCCACAATGTTTTTTTGCTGAAGAACGTCTGAAGCGATCTTGATCACTGCCAGGGGTGTTTTGAATTCGTGTGTGAAGTTGTTTACAAAATCCCTTTGTGTTTCGTTATAAAACTTCTGCCGGTAAAGATAAAAGACACTGAACCCGAATCCCACCAGTACCAGCAGCAATAAACCGCTGGAAGCGATCCAGAAAAGCATTTGCTTTATGATATACTGGCCACGGTGAGGGAAAAAAATGATGATGTATGAATAATCCTTTTTGATCAATGGCAGGTCGGGCTCTTTGGAGGATTCATGGTATGCATCGGGCAGGTCGATGTATTTTTGAACAGCAAAGGTATCCTCTCCGGGATAGTATATGGCTGCCCGGCAATCGGAATACACATCAAAATCAGTCAGCTCTCCTTTTAAGTTCACCCAGAGTTTACTCAGGTCGGGGTTGCAGTCGATCTTTAAGAGATAAACATCCGGGTTAATGTTTTCCACTACTTTCTGTACGTTGTCCTTTACATCATTCACCAGTTCCATATCGGCATAAAGGGCCCGTATGCTTTTAGATACGTTGATGTTGAACTGCTTTTCTTCATAGCGGTAAACCTTCTGCAGCCAGATGAGCTGTATGGCGATAATGAGGGTAATTAAAACCGTACTGATCAGTATTACCAGCCTCAGTGTTCTTGAACGGATGACCATTGGTATATTATTGCTGCAAAGGTTTTATGAATTGAAAGATATTTTTGTTAAGAACGGGTTAAGCGTGCTTCTTTACTTTACCGGGATTCTTTGCTATGAAGTCTTTCCAGCCCGAAACTTTGCTATTATCGCCCGTTGTGATCGTCTTTTGCTGAAAATGATGACAAACGGCTACTGCCAGTGCATCGGTGGCATCAAAATGCTTAGGATCATCTTTAAAAGCCAGTATCTGCTGCAGCATTTTCATCACCTGCTCTTTTGCCGCATTGCCGTTCCCGGTAACGGATTGTTTTACTTTTTTAGGGGAGTATTCGGTCACTTCCAGGCCATGCCGCATGGCTGCTGCAATGGCTACCCCCTGCGCCCTTCCTAACTTGAGCATGCTCTGTACATTCTTGCCAAAAAAAGGCGCTTCAATGGCAAAGCTGTCGGGCTGGTACTTTGTAATAAGGCCGCTTACCGTATTAAAGATCAGTTGCAATTTTTTATAACTGTCTTTTACTTTGCCGGGTTGTAATACACCCATCTCGAGCAGCGTTATATGGTTGCCCTGCACTTTCAACAGGCCATAGCCCATGATGATGGTGCCCGGGTCGATACCTAAAATAATGCTTGTTTTCTTTTCCAATGGGCTGATGAAATAATTAAAGTAACATTGTGTATTGAACAAAAGTATCAAAATATTACTCAAATGGATCGTTGGCCCTTTGCTGGCAGCCTGGCTGTTCTGGTCGCTTTACCAGCAGGTGAAGAACCAGCCGGATATTGATGCGTCCATTGCATTGATCAAGACCATCCCATTTGGTCCTTCTGCCTGGAAGTTTTGGATGGTGATCGCCTTTGTTTTTGTTAACTGGGGACTGGAGGCCCGTAAATGGCAGCTGCTGGTGAAGGCCATTCAACCCATGTCATTTTTTACAGCATTCAAATCGGTATTATGCGGTGTAACACTTTCACTGAATACACCCAACCGGGTGGGTGAATATGGCGGACGAATACTTTTTATAAAGGAAGGCAACCGCATCAAAGCCATCACGCTTTCTATTGCAGGCAGTATTGCACAACTCATCATCACCATGCTGATGGGTTGCCTGGGCCTGGCCTGGCTGCTGTTTACCATGAAGGAATCGGCAACCTTAATGGGTATCTCTGTTTTCTGGTTGCGCATTTTTTTATATGGCAGCATTTTTGCAACCACGGGCTTTATGATATTTTTTTTCAGACTTAACTGGGTGGTTCGTTTACTGGAAAGATTACCGTATGCTGACAGGTTTTCAAAATACATTAACGTTTTGGAAACATTTGAAGCAAAAGTTTTGTTAAGGTTACTTTCTATTTCTTTCTTCCGCTATATTATTTTCGTTTTACAATACATCTTTATGCTGCAGTTGCTGCATGTAGAGGAAAGTATATGGACGGGGTTCTGGCTGATCACCGTGATGTTCTGGATACTGGCCATCATCCCTTCTGTAGCAGTGGCCGACCTGGGGATACGGGGAACGATTGCCAAAACCTTATTCATTTACGGTAACAATACCAATACCATCGGGATATTAACCTGTACGTTTGGTATCTGGCTCATAAACCTGTTTATACCCGCAGTGATCGGCAGTTTATTAATTTTAGGAATAAAAATAAGAAAAGACAAATGATGCATTACGCCAAATTAGCCCTGCTCCTTGCCGGTTTATGCTGTGTAAGCTTTTCATCGGGTGATGAAACGTTTTGTAATGTGCGGAATACGGCTTTTAAAGCAGAGGAAGAGATAAGGATGAAAGTATTTTACAGTACCATGGGTATGTATGTGGGCGCCGGGGAAGCTGTTTTCACTGCTTCGCTGGAACGGTTCAATGGCAAACCGGTATATCATTTCACCGGCGATGGCAAGACCTATTCTTTCTTTGATAATTTTTTTAAGGTAAGAGACAAATATGAAAGCTACGTGGATACCGCCAGCATGCTGCCTTATAAATTTGTACGCAATGTAGATGAGGGTGGGTATAAAAAATACAACAACGTAACCTTTAACCAGGAGACCAATACCGCTGTGAGTACCAACGGTGTTTTTAAAGTAGGCCCCTGTATGCAGGATGTGGTGAGTTCGGTTTATTATGCACGAAATATTGACTTTAATAAATACAAACCCGAAGACAAGATACCCTTCGATATGTTTCTCGACGACGAAGTGTTTCATCTTTACATCCGTTATATGGGCAAGGAAAAGATCAAAACAAGATTTGGCAAGTTCAACGCCATTAAAATAAAGCCGCTGCTGATCAAAGGAACCATTTTTGAAGGCGGAGAAAAAATGACCGCCTGGTTAAGCGATGATCCCAATCATGTATTATTAAGGGTGGAAAGCCCGATAGCTGTGGGAAGCATTAAGGTAGATATGATGTCGTACAAGAACCTGCGGTACCCGCTTACCTCGCTGATAAGCGCCCGGTAATACTACAATTCACTGAGTTTAAAAACATCTTTCTGCCTGATCCCCTTCTCGGTCATCTGCAGGTTGCAGCATTCGTTCTTTGCATCGTGTTCAAAGAACAACACGTAATTACTTTCCAATGCTTCAGTAAGAAAAGCCTGTTTTTCATTCAGCGTGGTCAGTGGAAACATATCATAACCCATCACATAAGGCAGGGGTATATGTGCAACAGAAGGCAGCAGGTCGGCCATGTACACGATCGTTCTGCCGTTGTACTTTATTTTGGGCAGCATCATGGCATCGGTGTGGCCGTTTACGGTAAAGAAGGAAAGGCTTTTGATAAGCCGTGAGTCGTGCGTGGTGAGCCGGGTGTGATCTGCCGATTCTTTATTCAACTCAAAGAATTTCAGTTTACCGCTTTCCTTTATCGGCAATATGTTTTCTTTTAAAAAGCTGGCTTTCTCCCTGGCGTTGGGAATAGTGGCCCACTTCCAATGCCGTTCGTTGCTCCAGTAAACAGCATTCTTAAAAGCAGGCACCAGTTTGTCTCCTTCTCTTACAATACTTCCACCGCAATGATCAAAATGCAGGTGCGTTAAAAAAACATCCGTGATGTTGTCTTTGCTGAAACCGTATGCAGCCAACGAGTTATCTAATGTGTCATCACCATGCAGGTAGTAGTGCCCGAAGAATTTTGCGTCTTGCTTATTGCCCATGCCGTTATCGATCAAAATGAGTTTTCCCTCATCTTCGATAAGCAGGCAACGCAAGGCCCAGCTGCACATATTGTTCTCATCGGCGGGGTTCAATTTGTTCCAGATGCTTTTGGGCACCACACCAAACATGGCGCCGCCGTCTAATTTAAAATAACCGGTATTGATGGTATATAGTTTCATGCTGCAAAATTAAGAAAGTGCTGTTTTGTTTTTTTGTGCAGCCTGGGTGGTAAGCAGTAATAAAAAGCCCAGTGCAAAAAAGGTGATGAGGGCCAGGAGTGAATTACGCATGCTGTGTGTGAGACCTTCGATCAAACCAAAGCTGAATAGGCCGATCACAATGGCAAATTTTTCGGTTACATCATAAAAGCTGAAAAATGACGCCGTGTCTTTTGTTTGAGGCATCAGTTTGGAATAGGTGGAACGGCTTAAGGATTGTATGCCGCCCATTACCAGTCCAACCAATGATGCCAGGATATAAAAGTGCATTTCAGTAGTAATAAAATATCCGGCAATGCAAACGCCTATCCAAAGAAAAACAGTAAACAGTAAAACCTTAATGTTTCCATATTTGGCCGACAGCCTGGACATTGCGATGGCGCCGGCTATTGCCACCAGCTGAATGATCACTGCAGTGATGATCAGTTTTTCATCCGGCAGCTTTAATTCTTTGATGCCAAAATCTATGGCTACCAGCATCACCGTTTGCACACCCATGCTGTAAAAGAAAAAAGCAGTTAAAAATCTTTTTAATACCGGCATATGCACTACCTGCTGCCACACCAGTTTTAATTCGTGAAAGCCATTTACCAGTACATGCTTTCTTGCCTTTCTTTCGCTTTTGGGGCTGATGGGTAACCTGGAAAAAGTTATTTGTGCAAATGCCACCCACCAGATACCTACCAGCAAAAAGGTAATGGTCAATGCCAGGCCCTTGTCTTCCATGGTCATTACCAGGGCAAAGCCAACCAATTGCATTAATACACTGCCAATATATCCCATTGTATAACCCCGGGCACTGATGCGGTCCATGTCTTTTTCAGCAGCTATTTCCGGTAAGTACGAATTATAAAATACCTGGCTGCCGTAAAAGCCGATTCCGGCAAACATAAAGCACATGAGCCCGAGCGTAACATGGCTTTTATCGAAGAAATAAAGCAGGCTGCAGCTCAGTGCGCCCATATAGCAGAAGAACCGCATGAAATTTTTCTTGTTGCCTTTATAGTCTGCTATGGAAGACAAAACTGGAGAAAGCAGCGCTATGATCAGAAATCCAAAAGCAAGCACATAGTCTTTAAGCTCTGTATTCACAAAGCGACGTCCCATAAATGTAATGCCATCCGGGAAATTTTTAAGCCCTGTTACCGCGGCATAATATGCAGGAAAAAAAGTTGTGGTAATGACCAGGTTATAAACAGAGTTGGCCCAATCGTACATGGCCCATCCATTGATCACTTTTTTTGAAGCAGTCTGCATGGTTCTTTTTTAAGGTAACCTGAAAATAACAAATATCGTTGTATTAAGGGCAAAAAATAACCCCCGCTTGCAGCAGGGCTTTGAGCAATGCGTAAGCAGTTAGCAAAGGCTCATTTATCGTAATCAGAAAGCGGTTTGGCGTAACCCAGATTTTTAAAAGGTTCCAGCTTGTTATTGGTGAGTTGTATCACCACGGGCTTTTTGGCAAAAACATTTTCAGAGATAAAGGCGCCGAACAAAAGGAATTTATTCTCGTACCCGTCGGTTATTTTAGAGGCATCCACCACAAAGTTCAGGTTGAATGTGTCTTTGATCTTTACCAGCTGAACGGTAGATTCAATACTGTCCTGGAAATATTCCTGTTCTTTCAGGTATAAAGCCAGTTTTTTTGCAAGGGCTTCATCCACTCCTTCGCCTTTATAATACACGTTGTGTTTTTTATCTAATTTATATTCTTTGCCATATTGCTGGCAACTTACCATCCCGGCGGCAAGAATGGTAACAAGCAGTAAGATCCCGGATATTCTCATGACTGTTTATTTTACTACATAGGTACTTATTAAACGGGATCGTTTACATACCCAGCGTTGGGTATTTTACCGGCTGATATACCCGGTGAGGATCAAAACAAGCAACACAATACCCACAATGATGCGGTAATAACCCCATATCCGGAAACCATGTTTTTTCAGGAAACCGATGAAGAATTTAATAGCCAGTACCGCAACTATAAAAGCCACCACATTGCCAATGGTCAACTGTTTTACCTCATCAGCACTAAAGCCGCCATGGTCATTGTAATACTTGTACAACTTGTAACCGGTAGCCGCCAGCATGGTAGGTACGGCCAGGAAGAAAGAAAATTCTGCGGCGGCATTGCGGGTGAGTTTCTGCTGCATGCCGCCAATGATGGAAGCGGCACTGCGGCTTACTCCCGGTATCATAGCCAGGCACTGCCATATGCCGATGATAACGGCCCTGCCGAAAGAAACATCTTTTTCATCATCGATGGTATGTTCTTTAAAAACATTATCAATAAAAAGAAGGACGATACCGCCGGCCAGCATGCTGATGGCCACGGTAAGCGAACTTTCCAGCAAGGCGTCGATCCTGTCTGAAAGAAGAAATCCTAAAACAAGCGCCGGTATAACAGCCGCAATGAGCTTTGCATAGAACTGCCAGTTCTTAAAGTCGAAGAATTTCTTCCAGTACAATACCACCACAGCCAGTATGGCGCCCAGCTGGATGGCAACAGTGAACACTTTACTGAAATCGGTTGAAGAAAGGTTCAGCAGTTTTTCGGTGATGATCATGTGGCCGGTGGAAGAAATGGGAAGGAATTCGGTGAGCCCTTCTACAGTAGCGACGATAATACTTTGAATGGTGTCCATGAGCAATTTGAAAATTTGGTAATGGAATAACCTGAAAATAAAAAACCGATTTGCAAATCTGAATCAATCTTCAAATTTCCAAATCGGTCAATTTTCAAATTATTGATGTTTAGTTGCTTTTCGATTTCTTCATGATAGCGAATATCTCGATCACAAAACCGGCGATGATCAGGATGGGGGCGATGGTGATACGGGTGGTGCTGTACACTTCATCGTCGTTAAAAACCTTGGGGTCGGTGCTCTTGCCGCCGGCCATTAAAAAGAAGCCCAGGGCCAGTACGGCCAGCCCGATCAGCATCCACATATAATTCTCTTTTCCAAACAGCGGGTTTGATGTTCCGCCTGCGGCTGCCTGTTTTTTCTCTTTACTCATTGGTTGTTGGTTGAAGACGCAAATTAATATAAATCATCCAATTTCATGCGCAGGTATTTAATTACCGAACGGTGGGTGCTTACCAGGGTAATGCAGATGCCCAGGGCTACAATGATCAGGAATAACAGGATCATGCTGGTATTATCATGCAATACTTTAAAACCGGGCGCCAATCCTTCAATTAAGGTGACGGTTGCCCATACCGCTATAATAGCAATGCCCGAGGCGATCAGCCCGTTGATGATGGCCCTTATATTAAGCGGCTTGGCAATGAACCAGCGGGTGGCACCTACCATCTGCATAGTCTTTATTAAGAAACGGTTACTGTACATGGCCAGCCGGATGGTGTTATCAATGGAGAATACCACCAGTATGGTGAGTACAATGGCGGCTACTAAAAATATATATGCTGCTGTTTTTACAAACTTGCTTACCTGCGATAAGGTCTCGGTAGGAAACTGGAATTCCTTTACAATACCGGGATAACGGTTCAGCAGGTCGGCCGAAAGCGCATCCAGGCTGTCTTTCTGTACGTGATCGGCCTTCACGTAAAAATCAACGCTTTCCGGCAGCGGGTTTTCATCCAGGAATTTTTTCCAGGTGGTATCATTGTCGGCATTCCATTTTGCAATGGCCATTTCCTTGGTCACATACTCCACGTCTTTGGCATAGGGCAGGGCAGCTACATAGCTTTTCAGGCTGTCGATGCTTTTTTTAGGCGCATTCGGGTTAAGCCAGGCATGTACCTGAATGTTCTCTTTTACATAATCGCCGGTTTTGCGCAGGTTTAAAAAGAACCAGCCCACAATACCGAACAGGAACAACACCAGTGATACACCAATGATGGCATAGGCGTACGTTGGTTTGCCCCGTTTGCTGCTTGCTTTTCCGAATTGAGCCATAATGTTTATTTCATTTGGGAGTTAGTACAAAATTGGTTTTTCAGGTGCCGCAAAAATAAAGGTTTTTAGCTGCTTTGCCGTATTTTTGCTCTCTTCGAAACGATTGCCTGCCTGATTTATTTTTATGAAAGCATAGATGAATGTGCAGATGAAGAATTAATAACTTTTCATTCACATTTTCAGGGTCATGTTGAGAAACAGCAGTGCGGAAAAATATTCAATATTAAATTGACAATTTTAAATAAGCAATGGAATACGATTTTAGAAAAATTGAACAGGATTGGCAAAAGAAATGGAAAGAGAATAAGGTATATAAAGTATCTAACCAGTCCAACAAGCCAAAGTACTATGTGCTGGATATGTTTCCTTATCCAAGCGGTGCCGGGCTGCATGTGGGTCACCCGCTGGGCTATATTGCCAGCGATATTTACAGCCGCTACAAAAGACTGAAGGGGTTTAATGTACTGCACCCGATGGGTTTTGACAGTTTTGGGCTGCCGGCCGAGCAATATGCACTGGAAACAGGTCAGCACCCGGCCCTTACCACCGAAAAGAATATTGCTACGTTCAAATCACAATTGGATAAGATCGGGTTCTGCTACGATTGGGACCGGGAAGTGAGAACCAGTGATCCCGGGTATTACAAATGGACGCAGTGGCTGTTCCTTCAGTTATACAACAGCTATTTCTGCAATACACAAAAGAAAGCCAGGCCCATCAGCGACCTGATCAAGAAATACGAGACATCCGGAACAAAAAATTTTACTGCCGAACAATGGAATGCCTATTCTAAAAAAGAACAGGAAGATATCCTGATGAACCGCCGACTGGCCTTCAGCGCCTTTGGCGAAGTGAACTGGTGCGAAGCATTGGGAACGGTACTGGCAAACGATGAAGTGGTGAACGGCGTAAGCGAAAGGGGAGGCCACCCGGTAGAAAAAAGAAAGATGCGTCAGTGGTTCTTACGCATCACCTCCTATGCGGATCGTTTACTGGAAGGACTGGAAACAGTTGACTTCAGCGAGTCGATGAAGGAGATGCAGCGGAACTGGATCGGGAAGAGCGAAGGGGCGGAGATAGAGTTTAACCTCACCCCCAACCCCTCTCCTCCAGGAGAGGGGGGCAGAGCCTTGAAGTTGAAAGTTTATACAACCAGGCCCGATACCATCTTTGGTGTAGACTTTATGGTGATCGCTCCCGAGCATGAACTTGTTGCACAAATAACTTCTGCCCAACAAAAAGCGGCAGTTGAAGATTATCTGAAGTATGTAAAGAGCCGCAGCGAAAGAGAACGCCTGGCCGAAGCAAAAACAATAACCGGCTGCTTTACCGGTGCGTATGCCATCAACCCTTTTGACGGCAGAGAGATCCCCATCTGGACGGCAGAATATGTTTTGGCAGGTTACGGTACCGGCGCCATCATGGCCGTACCTTGTGGCGACCAGCGTGATTTTACTTTTGCAAAACATTTTAATATTCCCATCACCAATATCATCGGCAGCCATTACAATGGCGAAGAGGCAAACCCAACCAAAGAAGCCGTATTGGAAAACTCCGGTTTCTTAAATGGTTTGCTGATGAAAGATGCCATCGGCATTGCCGTAAATAAAATTGAAGAACTGGGTATTGGCAAACGCAAAGTAAATTACCGCATGCGTGATGCAGGCTTCAGTCGCCAGCGTTATTGGGGTGAACCATTCCCCATCGTTTGGAAAGATGAAGTGCCCATTGCGCTGGATGAAAAAGAATTGCCATTGCAATTACCGCATGTAGATAAGTATGGCCCCGGCCCGAGTGGCGAAGGGCCATTGGCAAATTTGACTGATTGGGTTAACCTCACCCCTAACCCCTCTCCTTCGGAGAGGGGGACGAAAGACCCTGCTACTTATGGCTACATCAACAGTACTGCAGAAGAATGGAAAAAGACCCTGCAGTTTGCAAAGCAAAACAGAAAAGATGCGACTGTTGAAGAAGATATCATCTGGCAGGAACTAAGGAACAGAAATATCGGCGGATTTAAATTCCGCCGGCAGCATCCCATTGCCGGCTATATTCCAGACTTTGTCTGTTTAGAAAAAAAACTGATCATCGAAATAGATGGGGGTTACCATAATGAAGCCGACCAGGCTGCCTTTGATAAAGCAAGGGAACAATGGCTGGCAGAACAGGGCTTTACGATGATACGGTTTACCAATGATGCAGTAAACAATTCACTGAACACGGTTTTAAAAGATATTGAGCAGGCTCTCCTAAATAAACAAACTGTTGCAGAAGAAGCAGGGTCAAGCTCCCCTCTCCCCTGGAGAGGGGCCGGGGGTGAGGTCAAACGGGAAACCTCCACCATGCCCGGTTATGCCGGCAGCAGCTGGTATTTTCTTCGCTACATGGATCCGCACAATGCAACAACATTCTGCGACCGCAAAGCAAGCGATTACTGGAACCAGGTTGATCTGTACATCGGCGGCACCGAACATGCCGTGGGGCATTTATTATACAGCCGCATGTGGACGAAAGTAATGTATGATTTAGGAATGATCGGCTTTGATGAGCCCTATAAGAAGTTGTTGAACCAGGGGATGATACAGGGGAGTAGCAGGTTTGTATATAGAATAGAGTTACTTCACGTTGTTCTAAATGAAAACAAAGAAATATTTATTTCAAATGGATTGTTGTCAAAACTTGATAATAGCAATCGGCCAGTTGATATTTTAATAGAATTAATAAATAAGAATTTTCCTCATTTTTTTGATGAAGACAGTATCAATAATTTAGGGTATTTAGTTTCTCAAATTCATGTTGATGTCAATTTTGTTGATGGACTTATTTTAAATACTGAGAAATTTAAGGAATGGAAAAATGGTGAATATGCAAATGCAGAATTCATTTTAGAAGAAGATGGCAAATACATCTGCGGTGTAGAAACAGAGAAAATGTCCAAATCCAAATACAACACCGTTAACCCCAATGACCTTTGCGATAAATACGGAGCCGATACCTTCCGCATGTATGAAATGTTCCTGGGCCCGGTGGAAGCCAGCAAACCCTGGGATACCAAAGGTATTGAGGGGGTGCATCGTTTCTTGAGAAAACTGTGGAGGCTCTTTAATGACGAACTGAAAGGAAAGGTTTGGAACGAAGACAAGGCAACCGATGCTGAATTAAAAATACTTCACCGTACAATCAAGAAGATAGAAGAAGATACCGAACGCTTCAGCTTCAATACAGCCGTAAGCACCTTCATGATCTGTGTAAATGAACTGGCCGATGCCAAATGCCACAAAAAAGAAGTGTTGGAAAAACTGTTGATACTGCTCACGCCTTATGCACCGCATATTGCCGAAGAACTCTGGAGCCAGTTGGGTAACGAAGGTTCTGTACTGGATGCAGCGTTCCCTTCTTTTAACCCGGCATTGCTGGTAGAAAGCAGCAAAGAGTACCCCGTTTCAGTAAATGGTAAACTTCGTACCAATATCAACCTGGCCCTTGATCTTGATCAGAAGCAGGTAGAAGAAGCGGTACTGCAGAACGAGGTGGTACAAAAATGGCTGGAAGGCAAAGCGCCTAAGAAGATCATTTTTGTGAAGAACAAGATGATCAATGTGGTGATATAACCTCATCACCCTTCCTCCTCTCCTCAAGGAGAGGAGGCGGTACAGCAAACAGGACCGGGCATCGTAACTTCCATATCACCATTAATTCTTCATTCACCAATTATACGAGTTGTATTCTGTTAGTGCAAAACATGGTCTTCACAACGGTCTTCCAGTTCCCTCTCCGCAAGGAGAGGCCTGTCCCGATTCGTCGGGAGGTTGGGGTGAGGTAAAATATTTTTTACTTTTCTTGTCCGGATTGGTAATAACCGTTCGTCATTATCAAAAATCATTCAACATTTAAAACAGAATTTATGGAAAAGTTCATGCTTATTTTTCAGGGGATCAAATCTTCACAACAGCCTTCTGCAGAACAAATGCAGGCAATTATGGCCAAATGGATGGCTTGGATAGATAAACTGGCAAAAGCCGGAAAGTATGACAGCGGCGAACCGTTGCAACCAACCGGAAAAATTGTTAGTGGTAAAAACAAAACAGTAACAGACGCAGCTTTTGCCGAAGGAAAAGAGATCATCGGCGGCTATTTTATCATTAATGCGGCTGATTATAACGAAGCCGTGGCCTTGTGTGCAGACTATCCCGACTATGAGAACGGCGGTACCGTAATAATAAGACAGGTACAGAAAATGGATATGCCCGCTTAAAAAATTTCGATCCAATCTTCCAGTCCCCCTCTCCTCCTGAGCGAAGTCGAATGGAAGGAGAGGGGGTTGGGGGTGAGGTTAACTAACTTGCAGAAAAAATTCCCTGGATCATTCTTCTCAAATAGAACAAACTGTTGAACATCTCTTTCGCCACGAATGGGGAAAGCTGGTTACAGTACTTACCAAATTATTCGGTCCGCAGAATTTACAAATGGCCGAAGACGTGGTGCAGGATACCCTGGTAAAAGCCCTCAACACCTGGAAGATAAACGGTCTTCCTCAAAATCCTTCTGCTTGGTTATTTACCGCAGCCCGCAATAAAGCGATCGATCTGTTGCGCCAGCAAAAAAGAAAAGATGCTTTTTCAAGGAACATGATTCCCCTGCTGCAGTCGGAGTATACGCTGGTGCCAACGGTGCAGGAAATGGTAAATACCAATTCTATCGACGACGACCAGTTGCGGATGATGTTCGTGTGCTGTCATCCTTCACTTTCTGCCGAAGCACAGGTTGCCCTCATCTTAAAAACATTATGCGGCTTCAGCGTGGCAGAAATTGCAAAAGCATTTGTAAGCAGCTACGATACTATTGAAAAAAGATTGTACCGGGCCAGGCAAAGTTTCAGGGATAATGCCGTTTCATTCGACCTGCCACCCGAAGCGGAGTTGCAGCAACGCATGGATAATGTGCTGATGGCAGTTTATCTTTTATTCAATGAAGGATATAATTCCACCAATCACGAAGACCTGGTACGAAACGACCTGATACAGGAAGCCATGCGGCTTTGCGAACTGATCTGCCGCAGCAATAAGATAAAGCACTACGGTGCTCATGCCCTGATGGCGCAGATCTGTTTTACTGCATCCAGGAATGATGCCCGGCTGGATGGCGATGGGAATATTTTATTGATGAAGGAACAGGATCGAACAAAATGGAACCAGGCGTTGATTGCAAAGGGACTTCAGTACCTGGGCGCCTGTGCCGCAACGGAAGAGATAAATAAATATCACCTGGAAGCGGTGATCGCCTATGAACACATTGCTGCAGCTGATTATGCTTCCACCAACTGGAAGAATATCCTTCATTATTACGATGTGCTTCTTCGCATCAACCCCTCGCCGGTGGTAGAACTGAACCGGGCTATAGTAATAGGCGAACTGCAGGGGCCGGCAGCCTGCATAGCGGCCATCCATTCCATTTCACAGATTTCTTCTCTTAAAAAATATTACCTGCTTCCCGCAACCCTCGGCGAAATGCACCGGCAGCTGAAAGACCATGAAACGGCAAATAAATATTTTGAAGAAGCCATTGGTCTTACCCAATCTCTTTCCGAAAAAAAATTGCTGCAGCAAAAAATTACGGGCCGTTAAAAGGGGTAACTTCATAGCATGATAACAGAGCTGGAAAACGCATTGATAAAAAATGCCGCTGATTTTCACCCGGTGATAAAGTTTGATGCAGGCACGGATCAACTTGTACGCTTCGATCTTACAGAAGCAAACAGGGGGTTAACGGCAGAAATTGTTGCCGACACGGCATTGTTTACTGCCTATGTAGATGCCAGATTGAAAAATACCGGGGCAAAATTCGGGATAGGAGGTTATAATGAGAACCGGACCATTTACCGGAGAAGTAAATTATTCAGCGGCGAAGAAGAAAGAACACTGCACCTGGGTATTGATATCTGGGGACCCGCCGGAACTCCTGTATATGCAGCATTTGGTGGTATGGTGCACAGTTTTGCCTTCAATAATGATTTCGGAGATTATGGGGCTACGATCATCCTGCTTCATCAACTGGAAACCGTTGCCTTTTATACCCTATACGGTCACTTAAGCCTGAAAGATATTTCCGTATTGAAACAGGGTGCTTATATAACAAGGGGAGAAGTGATCGGGCATTTTGGAGAACCGAATGAGAACGGCAACTGGCCGCCGCACCTTCATTTCCAGGTGATACACGATATTGAGCTGAAGGAAGGAGATTATCCCGGGGTATGCAGCCTTTCAGAAAAGGCGAAGTATCTGAAGAACTGTCCCGACCCGGACCTCATCCTGCAAATGATGCGGCTGGCTAAAGTATAAACAGGTTTTTAAAATCATCCGGCAGTAAATGCCCCCAAAAATTATCAGCATAATAATTTTACTGGTTGCAGGAACCCAACTGCTTACAGAAGCGCAATCACTCACCGGTATCTGGAGTGGGAAGATCAGCCGTAAATCGCCCCAGCGGCAGGGCGTAGAAAGCGTAGAAATGCAGATCTACCAATCCGGCAAAAACCTATCGGGATACTCATTTACTTTTAAAGACACCAGCCGTTTTGTTCTCTACGATATGAACGGTACCCGGAATAAAAAAACACAAACCATCCGCATCCGGGAATCGGGGTTTGCTTATTACTTACTGCCGCCGGATTTTCTTCCCTGCGAAAAGGAATTCAGCATGCGTTATTACAAGATCGGTAAAACGCAATACCTGTCTGGCACATGGAGCGGCAGGGGCTACGATACCACCTGCTTTCCCGGCGAAGAACTATTGATAGTGCTGCAGAAGATCAAAAATCCGGAATACCCGATCGATCATTTCGTTCAGAAGAAAATGACCGATTATTTTCTCAGGCGCATACCGAAGCAGGATACATTGACCATTCCTGTACCTGAAATAACAGAACCTCTTTCCCCCATAGATCCCCCGGCAGACAGTTTGCCCGCTGAACGCAAACTGGAGATACAGGAGATCGTAAAAGTGGCCGATACGGCTGTAACGGTTTTGCTTTACGATAATGCCATCATTGACGACGATACCGTTTCCATTTTTGCCGATAAAAAACCGATCCTGCTCAGGCAACGCATCAGCGAAAAGCCGATCGTATTCAACATTACCATGACCGAACCGGGCCGGCCAGTGGAGATCATCATGCAGGCCGAGAATCTCGGGAGTATTCCGCCCAATACAGCCATCATGATCATACAGGCAGGCAATAAGCGATACGAAGTGAGACTCAGGTCCAGCTTTGAAAAGCACGCCGTGGTGATCATCACGTTTGATCCATGACCGGACCAGATACTACAGCTGAACTTTTACCGTTTTTAATTGTTTAAAACCCCCGGTAGACAAGAAAAATGTACCTTTACCCCGCAAAAAACCAACATGGAAATTAAAGCCGGCAAACTTTTAAGTAAGATCGATAGCCCTGATGACCTGAAAAAACTGAGCAGGGAACAACTGCACCAGGTATGTGACGAACTGCGCCAGTATATCATCGACGTGGTAAGTGTGTATGGCGGGCATTTTGGCGCCAGCCTGGGGGTGGTGGAACTGAGCGTTGCCTTACACTATGTTTTCAATACACCTTACGATCAACTGGTTTGGGACGTAGGCCACCAGGCATACGGGCATAAGATACTCACCGGCCGCCGGGATAATTTTCCTACCAATAGAAAATACAAAGGACTGAGCGGTTTCCCCAAACGCAGCGAAAGTGAATATGATACATTTGGTGTTGGTCACTCTTCTACTTCCATTTCTGCAGCGCTGGGTATGGCCATGGCTTCTCATTATAAAGGAGAGAACGATCGCCAGCACGTGGCGGTGATCGGCGATGGCGCTATGACAGCCGGACTTGCATTTGAAGCGATGAACCACGCCGGTATTGAAAAAAGCAATGTGCTCATCATTTTGAATGATAACTGCATGAGCATTGATCCCAATGTGGGTGCGTTAAAGGAATACCTTACAGATATCACCACTTCACATACGTACAACGACCTGCGTGATAATGTTTGGAAAGCACTGGGCAAATTACCCGTTGGAAAAAATTTCAGTCGGGGTATGGCCAGCAAGCTGGAAGCAAGCCTGAAAGGAATGGTGAGTATGAGCAGTAATTTATTTGAAGCGCTGAAGTTGCGTTACTTCGGCCCGATTGACGGACACAACATCACCAAGCTGGTAGATACTTTAAAAGACCTGAGAGATATACCCGGTCCTAAGATCCTTCACATTAAAACAGTGAAAGGCAAAGGATATGAATTAGCGGAGAAAGACCAGACCAAGTGGCATGCGCCCGGGCTGTTTGATAAAGTGACCGGTGAGATACAAAAGAAAACATTTGATATTCCGCAGCCACCCAAGTACCAGGATGTATTTGGGCATACCATTATTGAACTGGCTGAGAAGAATAAAAAGATATTCGGCATTACACCCGCTATGCCCAGCGGTTCTTCTTTAAAATACATGATGGAAAAAATGCCCGACAGGGCTTTTGATGTAGGCATTGCCGAACAGCATGCTGTAACGGTGAGCGCAGGCATGGCTACACAGGGAATGAAAGTTTTCTGCAACATCTATTCTTCTTTCATGCAACGGGCATACGACCAGGTGGTGCATGACGTGGCGATCCAGAAACTGCCGGTGATATTCTGCCTCGACAGGGCCGGGCTGGTAGGAGATGACGGGCCAACGCATCATGGCTGTTATGATATTGCTTATTTCCGTTGCATTCCTAACCTGGTGGTAAGTTCGCCGATGAATGAAAGCGAACTGCGTAACCTGATGTACACGGCGCAACTGGATTCAACCGATCTTCCGTTTGTGATCCGGTACCCAAGAGGAGAAGGCGTGATGCCGGAATGGAAAACAGAAATGAAAGAGATCAAGATCGGTACCGGGAGAAAGATAAAAGACGGTAAAGATATTGCGATACTTACATTAGGACATCCGGGCAACTTTGCGGCAGCAGCTATCAGAGACCTGAAAGCAGACGGTATTAACCCGGCGCATTACGATATGCGGTTTGTGAAACCGCTGGATGAAGAAATGCTGCACGAAGTATTCAGCAAATTCAATAAAGTAATAACGGTAGAAGACGGAACCGTGGTAGGTGGTTTTGGCAGCGCCATCCTGGAGTTTATGAATGAGCATGGTTACAAGGCCGAAGTTAAGATCATGGGAATACCCGACAGGCTGGTAGAGCACGGCACGCCTAAGCAATTGTATGACGAGATCGGCATTGATGCCACTGGTATTGCGAAAACTGTAAGAGAGATGACTTCCGTTAAAGTTGAAGCTGCATTCTTTACTAAATAAATAACTAGATCAACTTTTTTTCCACTGCCAGCCTGATCAGGCTGGCAGTATTTTTTACCGCAAGTTTGGCTAATAAATTCTTTCTATGACTATCCACAGTAAAGGAGCTTAAAAATATTTTTTCTGCTATTTGCGGATTGGTATACCCTTCTGCAATCAATCCCAGCACTTCTTTTTCTCTTGCGGTCAATGCCGGTAGTTCTGTCATGGAAGACTTTTGATATTCCTGTAATGCAATTCCCACTTCGCCACTAAAATAAATACAACCTTCATGCACCGCCTGAATGGCTTTTATCAATTCTTCTTTGGAAGAGTTCTTTAAGATATACCCCGATGCGCCGTTCTCTACCATCTTTTTTATATACAATCCCTGGTTGAATGTGCTGAGACCAAGTATCATAATCTTGGGATATTTTTCTTTCATCAGCGCACATAATTCCACGCCATCCATGCCGGGCATACTGATATCCATTAGTACTACGTCTGCCGTATTATTCACAAAAAAACCAAGGCATGATTGGGCATTCATGGCCTGCCCGGCCCATTCAATACCTTTTTCATTCTGCAATAAAGCATGGATGCCCTCAATAACAACAGGATGATCATCTACAATAAATAAACGGATCATAATTATATATTGAATTCGATATTAACCAGGGTTCCTTTGCCCTGCTCTGAATGAATATCCAACCGGCCTTTTAAATAATCTATCCTTGACTGGATATTGGTAAGCCCTGCTCCTTTATTCTTTTTCAGCAAAGCAGTTTCGAAACCTTTTCCATTATCTTCTACAATAATACTAAGCCTGCCTTCTTCTTTTATCAATTGCACTATGGCTTCTGTTGCGGCCGAATGTTTAATGATATTATTCAGTAGCTCCTGGATAATGCGGTAAATGATTATTTCGGGTGATTTTTCTATCCTCGTGTTCAATCCCATCGATTGATACTTTACCGAAATCAGATTTGTGGCATTAACGGAATTGCAATATTCCTTCAATGCTTCATCCAGTCCGAATTTTGTCAGCATCTCGGGCATCATATTATGTGCCACCCGACGCAGTTCCTTGATGGATGTGTCGATCATGTCCAGCGACCGTTCAAACACGGCCATATTATCAGGGGTCATAATAAAGTTGTCTTTCATATTGGTTAAAGAAAATTTTACGCCTGATAATAATCCTCCCAGCCCGTCGTGCAGGTCTTTCGCCAGCCTGCTCCGTTCCTCCTCCTGGCCTTTAAGCATGGAATCCACCGCTACCAGTTGCCTGTCTTTCTCCAGCTCCCGGATACGCCGCTGCTGCAGTTCATCCTGTTGTTTTGCCAATTGCTGGCGATGACGAAGGTTACGATACACTAAAAACCCAACGATCATTAATGCTGCAAGTGAGCCGGTCAAAATATAATTGAGCGTTGACTTTTGTTTGATGGAAAGCAATTGTATCTGCTTATCTTTTCCAAGTTGTACAATTTCCTTTTGTTTTTTCTCATTCTGGTATTGGGCCTCTACTTCCGCCACTTTTTCACTGGTCTCGGTTTTAAAAAGTGAATCGTTTACAACAAGGGTTTTTGAAAAATATTCGGCAGCGAGTTTATAATTGCCTTTTCGCTGTTCTATTTCGGCCCTTGTCTTATATATATCCTTCAGGTCTGTTCTTATTCCAACTTCGTTGGCAATTTGTTCAGCCTGCAGGATATACCGCAGCGCTTTATCATCCTGCTTAAGCTCATGATATACCATCGCAAGCGCAGTGTTTACCGAACAGAGATGATATTTGTTGCCCATCTTTTTTCCATAATCAAATGACTCCAGGTAATTTTCCAATGCCGATGAAAAGTCCTTCTTCTTAAAAAAATAGTCAGCCAGATTATAATAAACATTGGCGATATGATCAAGGTTTTCATTTTTTTTGGCCAATGGCAAAGCCTTCATCAATAGCTCATATTCTTTTTCGTGTTGCCCAAGATAGCTGTAGGTTGTAGAAAGATTCACCAATGCAACTGTTTCGGAAAAACCATCTCCTAATTTTTGTGCAAGTGCTACAGCTTTGTTTCCAAATTCAAGCGCCCTGTTGTGCTCCTTCTGTTCGTCCAGTAATGCGCTGGTATTGGAATATAATACAGGCAGGTATTTTTGATCAACACAGGTTTCCCATAGCCTGGCCGATTGTAAATAATAGTCAATGGCTGTTACCCTGTCTTTCTTGTGCAGGTACGCATTTCCAATATTACCCAAAAGCCTGGCAACCCTTAAGGTGTCTTTCAACAGCCATGCATAGGGAATTCCCTTTTCAAAAGAAATTATCGAACTGTCCATTTTCTGGAGATTGATAAGACAGATCCCCAGGTCAATATATGAGAATAAGATCACCTGGTTATTTTTTATCCTTTGCCCCAGGGCTAATGCCTGCGTATAATATTGCATGCTTTTCTCAGGTACTGTTTGTTCCATGGATTCGCCGATCTCAAGCAACGTAATTCCTTTTGCTGAATCATTGATGGGATGATTCAGCTTATTCAACAGGCTGTCGGGAATTGTTTGTGCAAAGTTGGTACTGCCAGCAAACAGCAACATGATCATACCAATAAAAAAATATGATGATCGCATCTTCATGTACTAAGCAATGTGGTATTTCTCATAAAGGTTCGCATTCTCCTTCATTAAAGCAAGCATTTCATTTAAAATACCAGTTTCGGGTGATTCTTGCTGCTACCCCGTTGAATCACTGTTTCGGGTGATGGATATGCAAATGCTCATTTCTACATTTGATAAAACACCCACTATGCAAAGGCTGGTATTGTTATTATTAGTATTCACTCCTCAAATACTTGCAGCGCAAAATGTTGGTATAGGCACCAGCACTCCGCTTGCCCGCTTACATGTAACAGACAGTTCTGTTGTTTTTTCAGCTTCAAATGATATCCCAGCAACACCGGGTAATCCTCCTGTGAGTGGCATAGGCAGAAGAATGATGTGGTATCCTGATAAAGCGGCTTTCAGAGCTGGATTTGTGGGCAATCAATGGGATAAAGACAGCATCGGCAATTATTCATTTTCTACCGGTTATGTAACAAAAGCAAAAGGTATTGCTTCTGCTGCTATGGGACGTTTCACAAATGCCAGTGGCTTTGTTTCCACGGCTATGGGTGGCAACACAGCCGCAAACGGGGACTATTCCTCCGCTATGGGATACGGTACAATTGCCAGTGGTATATTTTCTACTGCTATGGGAAGCAGTACAGCCGCAAGCGGGGAAGCTTCCATTGGGATGGGATACGGTACAACTGCCAGCGGTAATTTTTCAACTGCAATGGGGTATGGAACCAAGGCTAAGGCAGTTGCTTCATTTACCACAGGAATATTAAATGATGTCTCAGACAATCCTAGCCAATCCTCTCAGGACCCTGCTGATCGGATTTTTCAAATAGGTAATGGTGCTTTTCCATCTACATTTTCAAATGCCGTAACTGTTTTAAGAAATGGGAATACCGGTATTGGAGTTACCGCTCCGCTGGCAAAGCTTCATGTAGTGGATAGCAGTGTTTTATTTTCTGCAACAGGAATCGCAGCTCAAATTCCCGGTGACCCACCTATCAGCGGGCCGGGCAGAAGGATGATGTGGTATGCAGAGAAAGCTGCTTTCAGGGCCGGGTATGCGTCTGATGACGAATGGGATAATGATAATGTGGGCAAATACTCCATCGGCCTGGGTATGGCAAGGGCAAGTGGTAATTTTTCGGTTGCTATGGGTTACCTTACTAATGCTTTCGAATACGCTTCAACTGCCGTGGGTCGCTATACAACTGCCTCGGGTTATGCTTCAACTGCCATGGGAAACCAATCAACGGCTTCAGGCAATAGTTCAACCGCCTTGGGTTTCTATACAACTGCTTCCGGTTACACTTCAACAGCCATAGGAGAAAGTGCTATGGCAACTGGGGGCAGCTCTACTGCGTTTGGTTCTAATACAACGGCTCAAGGCAACTACTCCACTGCCACCGGTTATGTTACAATAGCCAAGGCCATGGGTTCCTTCAGTGCCGGAATGAGTAATGATGATACCGATACACCTAACCCAATAGCCGCCGCCCCTACTGACCGTATTTTTCAGATCGGAAACGGGGATTTTTCAACCTACTCCAATGCCATAACTGTTTTAAGAAATGGCAATACAGGTATAGGTGTACTTGACCCTGCGTTCCTTCTTGATGTAGGCGCAAGAATGCGGATACGTTCTACCCCGGGGTTAAGCGCCGGTTTATGGCTTAATAATTATGCAAATAATGCAAGTCCCGCTTTCATAGGAATGAGAACAGACAATGAAGTTGGTTTTTATGGCCAGACAGGCACTTTTGGCTGGCGTTTCTATGTAAATACTACCGATGGCAATGCCTGGTTACAGGGAAATCTTACACAGGCTTCCGATGCCCGTTTGAAAAAAGATATTTCATTACTCCAAAATTCCCTGCAAAAAATAATTCAACTCAATGGCTATCATTATCATTGGCAAAATGAGCCCAGGGATAATAAATTACAAACCGGTGTACTGGCACAAGAGGTACAAAAATTATTTCCGGAATTAGTGTCAGCTAATAAAGAAGGGATCTTAGCTGTTAATTACTCCGGGCTGATACCGGTAATGATTGAAAGCATAAAGGAGCAGCAGAAACAAATCGATGAATTAAAAAAGCTTGTAGAAAAACTGGTAAAATAATGCGGGTAGTACAGTTTTATAAACTGGTTTTTCTTTTCTTTAACAGCCCTGTAAAAATTTTGTGGAAAGAGATGCGTTAGGCATCTATGTCTCCAAAAACTTTAATGAACCTGGCCCGGCGTATCCTCATCATCAGTTTTGTATTATTGGCAGCCATATCCTCCTTTGGCTATTTTTTCTGGTACCGGCCAAAGTTCAGCAAACACCCGCCGGCAAAGATTTTTGCGTATAATAAAAATACGGGATCTGCCGCCCGGGAAGTTCTTTCAAGACTGAAGTTAAAAGCAGCAGAGGCAAAAAATTATGTAAATGAACACGGCTTCAGCCGCAACTATTGTTTCCTCATTGATATGCGGGTGCCTTCGGGCTTGAAACGGTTCTTTGTGTATAATCTTAAGAAAGACTCTGTTGAGTTGGCAGGGCTTGTTACTCACGGCAGCGGTTCCCAGGCCGATTCGGATGAACTGGTCTTTTCCAACAAGTCAAACAGTTACTGTACATCATTGGGAAGGTATAAGATCGGTAAATCCTATACCGGAACTTTCGGGCTGGCCTATAAACTTTATGGCCTGGACGAAACCAATGATAATGCTTTTAACCGCTGTGTGGTACTTCATGGCCACGAATGTGTTCCGGGCGGGGAGGTTTACCCTTCTGGCATCTGCCTGAGCCTTGGTTGCCCAACAGTTTCTCCTCCTTTCCTTGTTATGTTGCAGGAATATCTTGATCAGAGCAGGAGCCCTGTAATGCTCTGGATATATTACTGAACTTAATTCATTGGAATTTCAATGGCCAGTAACTCGGCATTTGCTGTTGCTTTGATGCTGAATTCATCCGCTTCTGAAATACCGATGGCATCTCTTTTATTCAATACCTCCCCGTTTACTTCTACCGAGCCATTGATGGTGACTAAAAATACGCCGTTGCCTTTGAAGGCAGTTGAGTAGCTGATCTCTTTTCCTGCATCAAGATTGGTTAAAGAAAACCTTGCATCCTGGTTTATCCATAAAGCATTATCTGCTTCCTGGGGCGAAACAACCACCTGCCATTTGTTAGCCCGGTCGCTAATATCAAATGTTCTTTGATCGTACCGGGGTTTGATATTCCTTACTTTAGGAAATACCCACACCTGGAACAGTGTAACGGGTTCTGTTGCCGAAGCATTGAATTCGGAGTGCCTGACACCCGAACCGGCGCTCATGATCTGGATATCACCTGCCTTGATCACACCATTGCCACCTGTGCTGTCCTTATGTTGTAAGGCGCCGGTAAAAGGTATGGTCACTATTTCCATATTGTCGTGCGGATGTGTGGGAAAACCACCGCCCCCGTCAACAAAGTCATCATTCAATACCCGTAATAAACCAAAGTGAACTTTGGAAGGATCGTGGTATTGGGCAAAACTGAAATAATAGTTGGGTTTTAACCAGCCGTAATCGGCAGAACCCCTGTCGGTTGCTTTGTATACTGTTGTTTTCATGATCGTGTTTTTAAATTCAATGTTTAAACATCAAATATGGTACCAATTTCCTTCCTGACAAAATTGCGACAAAAATGGCTGGGTTAATGAAAATGGTCAGACGGGACGTCAGACCATGTAAAAAAATCCCCCGGGTTTCGGAGGAAGGTCAGTTTAGTTAAGAACAGCCGGGCCTTCATCGGGAAAGAGATCCGCCCCGGCTACATCTTCTTCCCGGTTCTCATTCCATTCCACAATAAAATTGTTTCTGCCTTCGCCGGTGAGCAGGCTCATGTAGCGTTGCTGTACCAGTTCCAGCAGTGAAAGAAAAAGGAAGATGGCATGTATGCGGTCTTCACATACATCAAATATCTTTTCAAACGACATGGTCTTTTCGGTGCGGCAGGTATTGAGCATATGTTCCCTGCTTTCTTCCATGGTATAATTATAACGTACCACGGTGTGTACCGGCTTATTATTCCGTTCGTGCAGTTTCAGGATCACTTTTTCAAAAGCCTTCATCAGTTTAAAGAGGGTCACCGTTTGTATCTCGGTTCCTTCTCCGGCTTCTTCACCTATTTGTGAAATTTCTTTCTGCAGGTTGCCACGCTTTACCATCAGTTGGCGTAAGGCTTCCATCTCAGCCATTTTAGCCGCTGCTTCTTTAAATCTTTTGTATTCAAGGATCTTATTGATGAGTTCCTGGCGTGGGTCAATTTCATTACCATCGGCATCCAGTTCCTTGCGGGGCAAAAGCATTTTTGCTTTGATACGCATCAGGGTGCTGATGAACAGGATGAATTCACTGCTGAGTTCAATATTCAGCTTTTCGCTGTTATGTATGAAGTCTAAAAAATCGTTGGTGATCTTTGTAATGGGGATATTATAGATATCCAGCTCATCTCTTTCAATGAAAAAAAGCAACAGGTCAAAGGGACCTTCAAACTGTTCTAATTTTATCTGGTACGTTGTATTATTCACTTTATTATGTCTTAATTAGTATAACAAAATCATATCCCCGCAGGGGAGGGCAAATGTATTGATTTGTTGACAGAATAAGGCTTCCGGCGGGGTTTTGAATATACTATGTGGATAAAACCGGTTAAAGTTTTACCGTAAGGCCGATGCCCAGCACTTCTTTCAATTGGGTATTTTTTAAAATATCGTCGTCGTATACAATATCGGCGCTGATATTAGTCGCAAGCCACTTGTTGAATTTCAGGCTCAGCAGGTTGGTAAACAGAACGTCCACATCTTCGGGATTTCTTTTATAGTTGCTGAAAAGATCGAGCCGGCCGGTGTAGTGTACCCATTTATTAAAACCTTTTGTAAATTTTGCCGTAGCAAATGAACCCAGTTCCGTATATGATCGTTTTTCCGGGGGAACCCCGAACTTATCCATACTGTAAAAATCCTTGTCCTTTTTCAGGATCAGCCGGGTAGTGATGGGGGAAACAAAAAGGGTAAAGGTCTTATCTGGCCTGAAGTCGATCCCGGCAGAAATGATGATCTTTCCCGGCGTAAGAAAGCCGGATATCTTATTGTTACCGGTATCGGTGTAATTATAGCCGGCCAATGATTGGGTATTGAAGTTCACCAGCATGGCGGTATACCACTTTGAAGAAAGCTGGTAGCCATACTTGGTGGTGATGTCGATGCGGTCGTCGGTTTTCCGGAACTGCCCGAAACTGGTAGCATTCTGAAACCCCAGGCCAATATCAAAGTAGTTGTTCCAGCTGTGTTTTCCTTTTTTATAGTTCAGGTTATAATTAAACAGCATAGCAACACCCAGTGTATTCTGTTCGCCGCCGCTTACCCAGTTGCGTAAAGCGCCCTGGTGCACATTGATAATAAAAGTACCGGCCTTTTGCCAGCCATTTTTTTCAGGCAACTTCAGTTCTTTAAATGCTGCTTTCTGAAATTCTTTTAAGGAGGCGTCCTGTGCCTGTGCCGAAAGGGAGATGGTTGCTGTTGCAAGAACAGTAACGATGGGTTTTATCATGGCGCAAAAATAATTGAAAAGAGAGGCCTGAAATGTTAACACATCTTAACGACGACACCTGTTCGTTACTTGTATGCGATAAAACAAATGTTAAAAACAACTGTTACAACCCCCTTGTCTTTTATTTTTTTGAAAAGTTATAAGCAAAGCCGATGCCCATCAGTTGAAGCCATTGCGGCGCCGGTCCTTTGGCAGGGTTTACATTCTGCGTATTGTCGTCGTAGATCATATCCAGGTTAAAAGAGAAGTTGATATATTTCGTGATCTTAGCTGTGATCACATTCGACCAGAAGACATCAATGTTCTGCGGTTTTTGTTTGTAGTTGGAGAAAAGATCAAGTTTGGTTTTGTATGTAAAACTGCCGCCTAGTTTTTTCGAATAGTTGACAGACACAAAGGCACCCAATTCATTTTTAGATTTTTTTGCTGAGTCGATCCCGAATAATGGGGCGATCAACCGGTCTGTTACCACCACCCATCTTTCGGTAAGCGGAGAAATAAAGACCGACAGGTCGGCATTGGGTTTATAATCGAAACCAAGGGATAATAAAATATAGGCCGGGGCAAATGATTTAGAAGTTACGGTTGAGGTATCAATACCTGCTGCCGTTTTGGAATACGCATAGCCCTTTGCAAATTGTGTGCGCAGGTTAAATAAGGCTGTTGCATTCCACTTTGGCGATAAGGCATAACCATATTTCGACAGAAAGTCTATCCGGTCACTTGCTTTACGGGATCCTAAACTGGTGGTGTTGGTAATGCCATAGGCCAGGTCCAGATTGTTATCCCAGGAGCTTTTATTTTTCTTATAAAACGCAAAAAGATTCAAATAAGAATTGAGGGAAAAAGAAAATTTATCGCCGCCGGATGACCAGTTGCTCAATGAGCCCTGGTTTATATTCAGGTTAACCAGGCCTCCCAGCTTCCAGGTTTTTTGAGCAGTATCTTTGGGGTCTTTGGTAATTGACTTGGAAGCTTCATTCTTAAGGTCTTTTACTGTTGGGTCTTGTGAGGAACAGGATAGTGTTACCAGCAGCAATGCGGCAGAAAGTAATGTTTTCATAATGAAAGGGGTTTTAAAAACCAGCCGGCAACAACTATTCCCGGCTGGTAAGCGATAATTATTTTTTCAATGCATCCCTGATCTCCATAAGCAACGCATCGGTAGAAGAAGGGCCGGCAGGCGCTTCTTCCTGCTTCTTCTTCATACTGTTGATGGCTTTAATAACAAGGAACATTACAAAAGCAACGATTATGAAGTTGATGATTGCGGTTACAAAATCACCCCATTTGAGTGCAACTTCAGCGGCAGCCTCTGTTATTACTGCCCCCGAAGCATCTTTTACTTCGGCTACTTCCTTTTTGAGTACAAATACATTTTTACTCAGGTCGGCCCCGCCAATCATTCCAATAAGAGGTGCAACGATCCCTTCTGTGAATGAGGTAACCACTTTGCCGAAAGCACCACCCATTACAAAAGCAACGGCAATGTCAACCAGGTTGCCCTTCATGGCAAAGTCCTTAAATTCTTTGATAAATCCCATAATTGTTTAGTTTGAAGGTTAAAAATTAGCGCTGGGTAAGCGCATATTAAATTTAGCAAATAAACGTATCTGAACAAAACCATTTTTCGGGATAAGGAATTTGTTGAACACCCGGCACAGAATTCAAACTAAATACTTCAACTTTGGCCCTTCAAAATTCATCCATTGAACAAAGGATTTTTAAACTGGTTTATTTTTATTATCCTCTCCATCATCTGGGGCAGCAGTTTCATCCTGATGAAAGAAGGATTGAAAAGCCTTTCGGCTTACCAGGTGGCTTCGTTACGGATCGTATTCTCCGGGCTTGTGCTGTTACCTACCGCTATAAAGGTGTTTCGTCGTATTCCTAAGGACAAGCTTAACGTAATATTTCTTTCGGGTTTATTCGGCAGTTTGTTGCCTGCCTATTTATTCTGTATCGCCGAAGAAGGGATTGACAGTGCCCTCGCCGGTACACTGAATTCACTTACGCCCATTTTTGTTATCATTATGGGTGCCCTGTTCTTTAAAAGCAAAACATCCACCAATAAAGTATTGGGGATTATCCTTTCTTTTACCGGCAGTATTTTATTACTGCTGAGCAAGGGGCATATGCAGGACAACCAAAACCTACTGTACATAAGCTATATTGTATTGGCCACTATTTTTTATGGCATCAATGTCAATATGGTGCATCGCCACCTGAAGGACATCGGTTCTTTACAGATTGCAGCGGTGGCGCTTACCTTAAATGCCCTGCCTGCTTTGCTGGTGCTTATCGGTACCGGTTATTTTAACCTGCCGCTTACAGATAACGGTGTATTGTACTCTACTGCTGCTTCGGCCGTACTGGGAATATTGGGTACCGCTGTGGCCTCTATTATTTTTTATATGCTGGTAAAGCGTGCAGGCGCTGTGTTTGCGGCCATGGTTACCTACGGCATACCGGTGGTGGCTAATTTCTGGGGATTGATCTATGGCGAAGAAGTTGGCTGGAAACAATTTACCTGCCTGGCAATTATACTGGCGGGCGTTTATATTGCAAACAGGAAACCATCGGAATAAACACGGGCTAATCTGTTTCCGTAAAGGAAATATTCTTCTCTCTTAAAAACTCCTTGATCTTATCTGCATGCACGCAAATACCCACGTGCAGGAATGGGTTATTGGAAACTTTTGTTCTCTTTCCGTTATTGATGATCTCGTGTTCCTTCAGGTCGAAACCAAGGTGCAGGTGATTGGTGGCGAACTGCATTCCGTAAACGGTTCCATTGCTGTCGAACAACGGACCGCCGCTTTGTCCCCTTAATCCCGGCGTACTCATTTCAATGCCGGCGATGCCTTCTGCAGCACTGTTGGCTACAAACCTTGTTACAATACCATCAATGGGAAAAGAAGGCGAATTGGGATTACCGGTATTTGTCCATTCAATATCATCGGTACCGGGGTTATGCCTGAAATTGCTGAACTCGGGAAAGGGGTACCCTATGCGGCACAAAGACATGCCCTGTTTTATCTTACTGCTGTCTTTTATAAACCGTGCATGCGAGGTATAGAAAATCTTATTGAATCCTTTGAATTCAAGAATGGCAAGGTCCAGCGTTGGATGTGCGTGGCAGGTGATCTCCTGTATGGTATCAAAACAATTAAGAAAATTATTCTTTAGCTGTATGGTTGTTTCCGGGAGATACTTATACTTTAATTCAAGGCCCTGTAAATTCCTTTTGAATTTATTGTCTTTGGGAATGGCATTCAGTTCTGTCTTGAAATGTAAGAACTGCCGGCTTATATTTTCAGCGGCCGGTATCATTTCGGCCACGTGTTTGCAGGTAATGGCTATGCCCTGGTCGTTCACAAAAAAGAAAGTGGAACTGCCCGGCAATACCAATCCGCCATAGGTTCGGGAGATGCTGTGCAGCGGACGGGTGAACTGCAGCACTTTTTCTATTGCCTGTTGAAACATGTTTGGGCGGCTATTAATATAAATGAAGAACTAAGAATGCAAGATACAAGTAGCAGAGAAACTTTTTAAACAGCCATTATTTCTTTTTCTTTTGCGGCCAGGTGTTTCTCAACCAGCACAATGAATTTATTGGTGGTTTGCTGAATTTCTTCTTCTGCATCTTTTGCTGCGTCTTCACTCAGGCCGTCTTTCTGCAACTTTTTAATATGCTCAATGCTGTCTCTCCGTATATTGCGTACGGCCACTTTTGCATGTTCGCCCTCTGCATTACATTTCTTTACCAGTTCCTTTCTTCTTTCTTCAGTTAAGGGAGGAAGGAATAGGCGGATGGTATTGCCGTCGTTCTGCGGGTTGATGCCGATATTGGCCATGGTGATGGCTCTTTCTATTGGTTGCAGCATGCTCTTTTCCCAGGGCTGAACAGAGATAGTACGGGCATCCAGCACCGAAACATTGGCCACCTGGTTGATAGGGGTTGGGTTTCCATAATATTCGGCCATGATCCCGTCGAGCATCGAAGGGTTTGCTTTGCCGGCACGTATCTTGGTTAATTCTGCTTCCAGGTGAGTAAGTGCTTTGTTCATTGAAGCTTCGGTATCGCTTAGTATCTTATTTGTTTCTTCTGACATAACTGTATTCGGTTAATTGCACGCAAAGCTATAAAAAACTAATGTTATCCGCTAAAATTAGCAGGGGGTGGTTACAGAATTAAAAGCAGAAAAGATCGCAGGCGAATTACTCAGCTTCTACCGGTTCGGATGCCAGTTTGAGGATCTTGTGCGATTTGATTACTTCGGCATTGGAAATGTTCTCTTCCACGAGCTGTTTGCTCCTGGGCCGGCTGTAATAGATCACGCTGATAAAGATAAAGGCAGATACCAGTAATATTCCGATCACAGTTGTGGTACCTAAGTTGCGAAGGAAAAAAGCCATGGCGATGAAGGCAATGTTAACCGATACACAGGTAATGGTTACCATGCGGTGGCTCATCCCCAGGTCGAGTAAAAAATGATGAACATGTGTGCGGTCGGGGCTGAACGGCGAACGCCTGTCTAATATGCGAAGGCCAAACACACGGAGCGTATCGAACAGCGGGATCATTAATATGGAAAATCCGATCGCCGGGGCTGCTTCAATAGGCAGGTTTGAAACCGGGTTTCCGGCAACGTTAATGAATTTAATTACCAGTATGGAATTGATGAGGCCCAGTAGAAGTGAACCCGTATCTCCCATAAATATTTTAGCCGGGGAAAAATTATACAATAAAAACCCGATGGTACTTCCTGCCAGTGCAAATGCCATTACTGCATAAGTTAATTGCCCGGCATAAAAAAAGTATGCTCCAAAAACCAGGGTGGTCAGCAGGCCAAGGCTTCCGGCCAGGCCATCTACTCCGTCTATAAGGTTGAAGGAATTGGTGATCACAATGATGGTAAAGATCGATAATACAATGCTGGCAATATGCGGTATTTCATAAATACCCAAGAAGCCATGCATGTTTGTTATTTGAATACCGCCGAATTTGATGATGATGCCCGCTGCAATGAGTTGGCCTATGAATTTCTTACTGGCCGACAGGACAAGGATATCGTCTTTAATACCCAGGAAGAATATAACGGTGGCGGCTGCAGCAAAATACTGAAGTTCAGAAGTAACAGAAGAGGGAACACCCATCAAGGTGGCAATGATGAAACCTGCAAAAATACCCAGGCCACCTAATGTGGGTATGACTGTCTTATGAACTTTTCGCTCATCTGGCTCGTCAAAAAGTTTTTTATCCTTGGCAACCTGTATGATGACAGGAATCGCAAAAAATGTGATCAAAAAAGCCAGTGCCGCACTAAGTAAGATATTATCCATTCTGTAAGTTTATTTCAGCCCTTTGATATATGGTGCAAAAGTATCAAATATGTTTTAGTATAAAAACTAAAATACATTTAATTAGACACAACTTCTAAAAAAAGGGTTGCCTGAAAAATGGTACCGGGAGGTGATTTTTTTGAAAATGGCTTTCCCGATATTGGTATGCAAATAACGAAGAAATTGTAAACTTATTATCAACTATTTAAGATCTGGAAACTATTCTACTTTGTATACAGCCGATTTTAAAGTAGGTTTGCAACCCTGAAAGTCCCTGCTGTGAATAGTTTCATCTGGGTTCTGATATGGAGATTAAATATAATAAAGTAACAATAACCTAACTTTAAAATGCACAAACTGACCGACATTGCCACCCAGATCCGCCGTGATATCGTACGAATGGTTCATGCAGTACAAAGCGGCCACCCGGGCGGTTCGCTGGGCTGTACGGAGTACCTTACGGCGCTATATTTCAGCGTTATGAAGCACAACCCCGACTTTAAAATGGATGGTGTTGGAGAAGACCTGTTCTTCCTCAGCAATGGCCATATTTCCCCGGTGTTTTACAGTACCCTGGCCCGCAGCGGATACTTCCCGGTTAAGGAATTGAGTACTTTTCGTAAAATAAACAGCCGTTTACAAGGTCACCCAACAACACATGAAGATTTACCCGGGGTAAGGATCGCCAGCGGTTCATTAGGGCAGGGAATGAGTGTGGCAGTAGGAGCAGCTCTTGCAAAAAAACTAAATAACGATGATCGCATTGTTTATTCATTGCATGGCGACGGAGAACTGGACGAGGGTCAGAACTGGGAAGCCATTATGTTTGCAGCCCATAAAAAGGTAGATAACCTGGTCGCTACCATCGACTGGAATGGCCAGCAAATTGACGGACCAACCAAATCCGTAATGGCGCTCGACAGCCTGAAAGCGAAATTTGAAGCATTCAACTGGCAGGTGCTGGAAATGGACGGAAACGATATGGATGCCGTGGTAGCCGGGTTGAATAATGCAAAAACATTTGTTGGAAAAGGTAAGCCGATCGTGATACTGATGAAGACAGAAATGGGAAAAGGAATTGACTTTATGGAAGGAAGCCACGAATGGCATGGAATAGCGCCTAATGACGAGCAATTGCAAAAAGCACTGGCACAATTACCCGAAACCCTCGGCGATTATTAAAATTACCTGAGTTCAAAATGTTGCCTGGAGGCCTTTCGTGCGGGGAACCAGGCGGCTAAAAATGAAATGGCAGTGGCCGTGACGGCTACAAGCAAAAAATCTGTGGCAATAAGTTTTACCGGGAAATAATCCAGCAGGAATGACCCCCCCTGCAACTTTATCAATTTGAATTTGATCTGAAGCAGGCAGATAATGGTAGCCATCAAGATCCCTGTTATCGTTCCTATACAACCCAGCAACAGACCTTCGCTTAAGAATATTTTCAGGATACCCGGCTTGTTCATTCCCATACTTTGCAACACACTGATGTCTTTCTTTTTTTCAAGTACCAGCATGGTTAATGCGCTGATCATATTGAATGCCGCAATGATGAGGATCAGAGTGAGTATACCGTAGATGGCCCATTTTTCCAGTTTCATGGTATTATAAAGACTGGTGTTCTGTTCATACTTCGTCTGTACTTTGTAGGCTTTACCCAGCAACAACGCCAATTTGTTTTTTTCTTCAACCGGATCGGCTTTTTCTTTCAGCTTAATTTCAACAGCACTGTATTCATCGGCGGCAAAACTCATTTGCTGTTTTACAAAACCAATATTTGTAACAGCATAGCGGTCGTCAAATTCCTGCTGAATGGTAAATACACCCGATGCCTTTACTAAGCCTTCGCTTAATGATTGCAGGGGGTCGTTGTTCAGGCTATTCTTCTTTGGCAAAATGATGGTGAGCGGATCGGAAGGCAGTGCCGGGTTAACATTGATGGCAACCGCATTTTGAATTCCCGAACCGGCCACCAATTGCGGATCGTCGGTAGTGCCTGTATAATACCTGCCCCGGTTGGTTTTACCAGCAATGCCGCTCACTTTTTCGTAATTGTCATCCACGCCTTTCAGGTAAACCACGGTTTGTGCATCCTGGTTCTTCAGCAGCGCTTTCTCTTCTGCCACCAGCGAAATATTTTCGACAGCAGGAAATTTTTTGAGTGCAGCGATCTGGCCCGCAGTAAGAAAAAATGTTTTGCCGGCGGCGGGAACTACTTTTATATCTGTGTAAAAAGAAGAGTAAAGCGATTTCACCAGGTCTTCAAATCCATTGAATACACTCAGCACCAGTACCTGGCAGCAGGTGGCGAAGGCGATCACCGCTACAGTAACCCATGCAATGATGTTGATGGCATTGGCACTTTTTTTTGCTCTAAAGTATCGCCAGGCAAAAGTTAAGTACATCCGGTTTGTAGTTTGTGGTTTGTGGTTTGTAGTTCATAAAGAGTCTGCCGGTTAGCACAACCACAAACTACAAACCCTAAATACTAGCTGTCCTTCTTCTTTATCTCCTTGAACAACTGCTCCATCTTATCAACATAGTCCAGCGTATCGTCGATATAGAAAGTAAGTTTGGGCATGCTGCGCAATTGATGACGTACCCTTTCTGTAAGTTCTTTTTTTATTTCCCAACTCCGCTCTTCAATTTTTTTAAGAGCTGCAAAGGTATCGGCCACCTGGAAAAAACTGAGATAGATCCGGGCGTCAAAAAGGTCGGGGGTAATTTTAACCGACGAAATAGAGACCATACCCCCATCCATCATGGATAATCCCAGCCGCTGGAAAATATCGCTCAGTTCTTTATTAAGCAACCCCGCCACCTGCTTCTGCCTTTTGCCTTCTAACATTATGTTTATGCTTTAATCGTTGTAAAATTAGTTACTTTGCTGCGTTTCTATTCAGAATTATTAAAAATGAAAAAATATTCAAGGGTTTTTGCTTACCTGGGGCAATACAAAGGTTCCATTGCCTGGTATATTGTAAATATCTTTCTTTCCATCCTGTTCTCTATCGTATCGATAGGTATGTTGCTGCCCTTTATGCAATTGATCTTTGGTGTAAACCAGGATGGACTGATGCCAAAAACATCGGGTAATCCGTTGGTGGCTTATGTAACAGACCAGCTAAACAATCTTATCACAAACGGTAGTGTTTTTCATGCCCTGGGGGTTGTTTGCGTTCTTATCATCATCTCTATTTTCTTAAAGAATTTTTTTCTGTACCTGTCTTACAGGGCGATGGGGCCATTAAAGAACGGTATTGTAAACCGGTTCAGGATCGATATGTATGACAAGATACTGAAGCTGCCGATCGGCTATTTTACGGAACAGCGTAAAGGCGACCTGATGAGCAGGATGACCAATGATGTAGCCGAAGTGGAAGGCTCTGTGGTTGGTACACTGGAAGGCTGGGTAAAAGATCCGCTGGCAATTATCATTAACCTTTCGGTATTGTTTTATATAAGCCCCAAGCTGACCGGCTTTATATTATTATGTATCCCTGTGATGGGTTTTGTAATAGGAAGGGTAAGCCGTTCTTTAAAAAAACAATCGGCCCGGGTTGCAGAAAAAGGAGGAGAAGCGATCTCTACCGTTGATGAAACGCTGGGCGGTTTACGGGTCATTAAAGCATTTAATGTAGAATCGGTTTTGCAGAAAAAATTCAATACCATCAATTATGAATTGCTGGAAGCAAAGAACCAGATAGGGTTTAAGCGTGACCTGGCCTCGCCCATGAGTGAGATGATGGGGGTGGCCATCTTTGCAGGCATTTTATGGTTTGGCGGCAGGCTGGTGTTAAGTGGGGAACTCGGATTGAACGGGGCTTTGTTTCTTACCTACATGGGGTTGTTTTACAATATCATTGATCCGGCCAAATCAATCGCCACTGCTTTCAGCAATATGCGTAAAGGCTCGTCTGCTATTGGCAGGATAGAAGAAGTGCTGTCTGCACCGGTAACTGTAGATGATAACCCCAATGGAAAAAAAATAGAATCATTTACAACCGGTATAGAGTTTAAGAATGTTGGTTTTAAATACGACGATGCCGTAATTCTTCAGAACATTGATTTAAAAGTACAAAAGGGAAAGACCATTGCACTGGTGGGCAGCAGTGGTGCCGGAAAATCAACCCTGGCCGACCTGGTACCCCGCTTTCATGATGCCAGCAGTGGTGAGATCCTGGTAGACGGAATTAACATCAGGGATTATTCGCTGCATTCATTACGTACGCTGATAAGCATTGTAACCCAGGAACCCATCCTGTTTAATGATACCATTGCAAACAATATTGCATTGGGTATGAACAATGCAACGCAGGAAGAAATTGAACAGGCGGCCAAGGTGGCCAACGCACATAATTTTATTATGCAAAAAGAGCAGGGTTATCTTACCAATATTGGAGACAGGGGCAGTAAACTAAGTGGCGGCGAAAGACAAAGACTCACCATTGCCAGGGCTGTTCTTAAAAATCCCCCCATATTGATCCTGGATGAAGCTACTTCTTCTTTGGATACGGAAAGTGAAAGACTGGTACAGGATGCCATCAATAACCTGATGAGTAATCGTACCAGTATTGTAATTGCACACCGGCTCAGCACCATCCGTCATGCTGATGAGATTATTGTACTGCAGAAAGGACAGATCGTGGAAAGAGGAACCCACGACAGCCTGATCGGACAAAATGGGTTTTATAAGAGGCTGGTGGATATGCAGGAGGTGAAGTAAAGCCGATACCGGATATAAAGATACTGGTCAGTCCATTCAGTTCCTGGTTTTTAGTATCCAGTGTCTCGTACTCAGGCCCCCTCGATCAGCCCCACCGCATTTCCCCAGGGATCAATAACCGTAGCTACTTTAATACCACCGCCTACATCAGAAACCTTGTGAAGGATGGTAGCTCCTTTGTCAACAAGTTTGATTACACAGTTTTCAATTTCATCCACCGCCCAATGACATACCGTTTGGTTGCCGGGAGTAATCGTTTCATCCTGCGGATGCAGGCCCAGTTCGCAGCCATTAAAATCAAAGCCAACATAAAAGGCTTCGTTAAAATAAGGTTGTACACCGGTAAGGTTTATGTACCATTCTTTTGCTTTTTGCAGATCAGGCACGTAATAAATAACCGTTCTTAATTTTTTAAACATAAGATTATTTTTAACCACAAAGACACTAAGGCGCAAAGATTCACAAAGTTTGTGTAATAAAAAAAGAGGATGAGCTTAATCATCCTCTTTTTTTAATTTAAAATTTTTAATTCTTAATTATTTCACCGCTCCCATCTTTGCTTCAATGCTCAGTGTAGCATGAGGTACGGCACGTAAACGGGCTTTATCAATCAGTTTACCCGTAACACGACAGATGCCGTAGGTTTTATTCTCGATACGCATCAATGCCTTTTCAAGGTGATCGATGAAGGTGATCTGGCGGCTGGCCATCTGGCTCAATTGTTCCCTTTCCATGCTGATGCTTCCATCTTCCATGGTCATATAGCGGCTGTCGTCCATATCGCCACCGGTTTCATCCTTACGGGTAATTAATCCCTGCAGGTAAGCCAGTTCTTTTTTGGCTGATTCCAGCTTGCGCTGAATTAATTCCCTGAATTCGGCCAGGTCAGCATCGCTGTACCTAACGATCGGTGCTCCTGGATCATTAATGGGTTGATCCAATACCGACCTGGTAAAATCGGGCTGGTACTTGCGGGAAGTTTTAGTGTTGATCTTTGGTAATACCACCGGTTTTGCCGGGGTGATCTTAATGTCTTTAGCTTTTACAGGCTGTTGGGCAATTTTATCTGGTGCCTTTTTTACCGGGGCCGCCTTGGCTGCCGGCTTTTTTACCTCGATCTTCTTTTTCATAGGTTGTTTTACTGCTGCTTTTGCAAT